>CADDYW010000002.1 GCA_902810745.1 Chloroflexota bacterium
CCGTGCCGGTCGCAGACCCCCGCTCTCGACTGGGTGCTTCCCCACTGGCAGGCCCCGATCTGGTCGATCCAGTGTACCCAGATCATGGAGTCGGTCGCATGACAGTTTTTGATCCTCCCTTATGCCCTCTGGGAGAGGGTAAGGGTGAGGGGCGCAGACCGTGCGCCGCGGATCCACGCCCTCACCCCGGCCCTCTCCCACGGGGAGAGGGAGGGAGCCGCCTCCCCGGCCGCTCAACCTTTCTGCTCGATGCTGTGGCGCTCATCATCGACGCGGCTGGAGAGTAGCTGCTCGGGGTCGTGGCCGGATTGCTGGAAGATGGCGACGCGCCAGGTCGCGAATGCAGCCGCCCACCGACGATCCACCCGCGCGGGGCAGGGCAATCGCAACGTCTGTGGCTTCTGCAGCCCTCGTCCGGCGCTCGCTGGTCTGGCCCAAGTCACGCTGCGAGTTGGCGTCGTCGCGGTCAGTACCTGCTACGAGTCTCCCAGGTGGTGACGCGCGTCTGCCCTTCGTCCGGTCTACTCATCTTCGGCCTGCGTGAGGTCTTCACCGCGCTGGAGACGCATCGCGATCTTGGCAGTCTGGAGCATCGCGCGGGGGGTTGGGGAATGGGCGGCAAGATAGCGAGCGACCCCCACCAGGACGTATGGAGCTTCCCGAGGTCTGGTCTTCCGGAGCTCCAGGTACTGCTGCACGCCCGCCTCGAACATCTGATAGCTGTGGAACTCGGCATCCTCGCGCAGTAGTGTATGCCCCAGCGCCTGGATCAAGGGCTCGTGCGGAAGGCCACACGCGAGATACTGATACACCAGCGTTCCCGCCGGGTTCACCTGCTGCTCGCGATCGAAAAGGGAGACCAGATCGGAGAGTAACGACCTCGACGTATCGGGTGCGGCGTGGCCATTGCCAGACGGAAGGCGCGTGGCCGGGATGTTCAGGAAACGATCCAGATACAGCCGCATTGCGCCGTGGAAGATCCCTCGTGCCGCCTCCGGCGACGGAGCCCGCTTGAGGCTTTGATGAAGCGCGTTTGCGTAGCTAAAGGTGTGCAGGACGGTTATCCAGTCACCGAACTCGTTGCTGATGTGGAACCGCGCCACCCGCAGGGCTGCTGCGTAGGCGACGGCACTCGAGAGATCCAGGATGCCTGCACCGCTCTCGAACGCGTCGACCAGCGCGTCGACAATCGCTCTGGGATCATCACCAAGCATCGTTTCGACAAGCTCGTGGTATCCCGTCCATTCGGCCCTTCCGCTGTCGCCATTGGCGATCAACGATGGGAGCCGATCCTCGACGGGCTCGACCAGGGCGATGAGATCGATCGGATGACGCCAGGCGTTACTCTCCTCACTGCGCTGGGCGCGACAGAGGCCACCGATCAGGCTGGGCAGCACTACCGGTGCCTGTCCCCATCCACTCCGGTCCAACAGCTCGAATGCTTTGTTGATGAAATCGATCGTATGACCGCCGTTGAGAAAGTAGTGGTCGGTTGCCGCGGCGAGGAAGATGTCGGCGACCTCGGCCGGCCCGTGGCCGTTGCTCAGAGCGGTGAGAATCACTCGCTCGGCTCCTTCGGTATCGCGGACCTCGACGAACTGTCGAAACCACTGCTTCAGTCGTTCCAGCGGAACATTACGGGTGGGCAGTGGGTCGCGCTCGAACTTTGGCGGCTGACCGTCACTGTCATTCGCGACGTGAACGAGGCCATGGTACAGGGCGAGCGCTTGCTCTTCGGGCCCGAGGAGATCGAATACATTCCCCATCGCGGTGAGGATCGTCAAGCCGGGACCCCAGCCCGCAGCGCGGTACCGCGCGCCAAAGCGTGCACCCGCCTCGAGGATCTTCTGCGGCGGCACGCCAGCGTCGAGCAAGGATAGCACCGACTTGATCGTCACCAGACCAAGGTTTTGTTCGAGCGAGTCCTGCAGCCGCGCAAACGCCTTGCTGATACGATCACTCGTGCTGCCGCGCGTGTCGATCCAGACCTGGCCGTCTTCGACCAGCGTCGGGTAGACCCGCACATCGTCGGCGAATGGGTCGAAGGTTCCCCCGCTTTCGAGATCGAATCGGGCATGGTGCCAGTGGCAGGTCAGAATACCACAGTGCAGGCTTCCCTTGCTGAGCGGAAAACCCATGTGCGGGCAGCGGTTGTCGACGGCGTAGACGCGCCCGTCGTCGTAGAACACGGCGATACCGTGGCGCTCGCCACTCACTACGATGCAGCGCTTATCGGCGATCTCAGCCAGGTTTCCGGCGTGGATCAGTCCTTCCTGCTGTCCGATCATTGCCTGCCCTTTCTTCACGGACGAATCGTCCGCAACTAAACTTCGCCGAGATAGGCCTGCCGGATCAGCTCGGTTCCCAGAAGATCTCGGGCTGGTCCGCTCAGGACGACCTGGCCAGTCTGCAGAACGTAGCCACGGTGAGCGATCCGAAGCGCCATGTTCGCGTTCTGCTCGACCACGAAAATCGTCGTGCCCTCGCGATTGATCTGCTGAATGATCTCGAACACCTGGTTGACGAAGCTGGGCGCGAGGCCCATCGACGGCTCGTCCATGCAGAGCAGCTTTGGTCGACACATCAGTGCCCGTGCCATCGCCAGCATCTGCTGCTCGCCGCCGGACATCGTTCCGGCGAGCTGGTTTCGGCGCTCCTTCAAGCGCGGAAACAGCGAGAACACGTGCTCAAAGCTTTCCTGAAGTCCTCTCTTGTCGCTCCGATGAATGAATGCCCCAAGCTCGAGGTTTTCCTGAACGGTCATGCGCGGAAAAACGCGTCGCGCCTCCGGTACCACCGCGATTCCACGCTCGATGATCTGGCTCGTGTCGAGCCGGTCGATCCGCTCGCCGCAGTAGGTTATCTTCCCTTGAGAGGGCTTAACGATTCCCAGGACGGTCTTCATCGTCGTGGACTTGCCCGAGGCGTTTCCACCTAGGAGGCAGACGATCTCACCCGCGTACAGCTCGTAGTTGACTCCCTTGAGGACGTGAAGAGGCCCGTAATACGTGTGGACGTCCTCGAACTTCAAGACCGGCTCAGACATTCTGTTCTACCCGCCCCAGATAGGCTTCGATCACCTGTGGATTGCTCTGGACCTCCGACGGCAGACCCTCCGCGATCTTCTGCCCGTAGTCGAGTACGATCACGCGATCCGAGATCGCGTTCACGAGCTGGAGCTTGTGCTCGATCAGCAGGACGGTGACGCCTAGATCGCGAAGGCTGCGAATCTGATCCATCAGCTCCAATGTCTCGGCCGGGTTCATCCCAGCGGAAGGCTCGTCCAGCAGCAGAAGGTGCGGCCGCGCGACAAGCGCTCGAGCGATCTCGACTCGGCGCCGATTCGCGTAGGACAGGCTGGAGACGACGTGATCGAGACGCGGAAGAAGGCGGTTGCCGAACAGGCCGAGAATCTGCTTCGCCCAAGCCATCGCCTCGGCTTCCTCGCGCCGGACCCCTGCAGTCCGGAGCACTGCTCCGATTGGCGATGCATGGAGCCGATGGTGCTGGCCAATGAGCACGTTCTCGATGATGCTCAGATTGTTGAACAACCTGAGATTCTGGAAGGTGCGCGAGATGCCGAGCTCGGCGATGCGATGCGGCGGGAGACCGGTGATATCCAGGCCGCGAAATCGAATTGAGCCCGAGTCGGGCTTGTAGAGCCCGGTCAGGATGTTGAAGAGCGTCGTCTTTCCGGAACCATTCGGGCCAATAACACTCACGATCTGACCGGGATAGATGACCAGATCAATCCCATCGGCGGCGACTACCCCTCCGAAGCGTTTGCTCAGGCCACGAACCTCCAGGAGAGGCTCGCCCAGCTGTGTTGCCGCGTCGCGCTCCACGATCTTGAAATCGGCTTTGAATCCACCACGCGCTGGCTGGACGGACTGCTCGGTGATCGAGAGGGCACGGACGACGCGACGGGCGGGAATGAGCCCCTCGCGCCGATAGAGCATCATGATCACGAGCACGACGCCGAAGACGAGCTGATTGAGCTGCGTTAGATCCAGCGTCTGCAGCCAGGTCGATCCGTAAGCGTGGCCGAGGTCGTGTGCCCAAACGTTGAGCTGACCCAGGATGATCCCCTGGAACACCGTGAGAATCAGCGAACCCGTGACCACGCCGGGAATGCTTCCCATCCCACCCAGGACCACCATCACCAGGATCATCGTGGACACGGTGAACTGAAACATATCTGGAGTTGCCGTGGTCAGCTTGGCCACATAAAAACTACCGGCGAGGCCGCCAATTCCCGCACCGGTTGCGAAAGCCAGGAGCTTGTATTTGACGTGATCGATGCCCATGGGACCGGCGGCCAGCTCGTCCTCGCGGAGCGCGAGCCAGGCCCGACCCGTTCGCGAATACTGGAGTCGGTAGCTCACGAACACGACGAGTCCGGCGAGCACGATGATGGTGTAATAATACGGCAGCGAGCTGAACCCGAAGCTGTAGCCGAAGATGCTTGGCGTCTGGACGCCCGGTAGCCCCTGCGCGCCGTTGGTGATATCGGCCGCGTTCCGGAGCACGATGGGGACAATCTCGCCAAAACCGAGCGTGACGATTGCCAGATAGTCACCCTTGAGCCGCAGGGTCGGCGCCCCGAACAGAATTCCCCACATCGCGCAGAACAGGGCAGCAAAGGGCAGAACAAGCCAGTACGAGAAGTGCAGCTGGGCAACGAATCCATTGCCGAACTGAACGCGGCTGACCTGACCGAGCCATTCGAATGGTACCCAGATCGCTGACCAGGTGGGCTTTAGCTGGAATGACGCGGCCAGACCATACGTGTACGCGCCCAGCGCAAAGAACGCGGCGTAGCCGATATCGAGAAGACCGGCGAAGCCGAGCACGACGTTCAAGCCGAGAGCGAGCAGCACGTAGATGCCCGCATTGGCAAAGGCGTCGAGGTCGCCCCCATTTCGGTCGACCAAGGGCACGGCGAGAAGCAGAACGAGAAACGCGAGCCAGGAAGCTGCCGTCTGCTGGCCAGAGGAAAGCCGAGACCAGCGCTCGGTAATGGCGCGAAGCGGGGAAGCCGACGACGGCCCTACCTGGGAGTCGGCGGAGACCTCGGGCAGATTAGGCTCAGCCGCCTTATCCATCCACGTCCTCCTCAGGCCTTTTGCGGGATCTGTTGACCGAGCAGACCGCTAGGTTTGAAGACCATGACGACGATCAAGATCGAAAAGATGACGACGTCGGACCAGGCAACGCCGAAGATCTGGCCTCCGAGTGCCTCGATTAGCCCGATGACCAGCCCCCCAACGACTGCGCCCGGAATATTGCCGATGCCTCCCAGGACCGCAGCGGTAAACGCGCGGAGCCCCGCGAGGTAGCCGACAATGTACGACGTGAGCCCGTAGTAGAAGCCGAAGATCAACGCGGCCGCACCGGCCAGGGCCGATCCGATGAAGAAGGTCAGCGCAATGATGTAGTCGATGCGAATCCCCATCATCCGGGCAGCGTCTGGATCCTGCGCCGTTGCCCGCATCGCCTTGCCAAGCCAGGTACGCCGCACGACGAAGTCGAGGATGAACATCAGAATGATTGCCGAGCTCCAGAGGAGCAAATGCTTGAGCGTAACCTCGACACCGCTGAAGTGCCACCGTAGATCTGGCACGATCTGCGGATACGGAACGTTATTCGCAAAGTTCGTCGCGACCAGGATAACGTTCTGGATGACGAGGGAGACGCCAATCGTCGTGATCATCGGTGCCGTTCCCGAGATACCACGCATGGGCTTGAGGCACACGCGTTCGATTGCTACGCCAAGCACCCCGGTCACAACCATGGTGAAGGCAAACGTCGCAAACAGCACGGCGACCAGTCTCAGTCCGGTTAGCGGTCCGCTGGCACGGTTGAAGCCGAGCCAGGCAAGAAACCAGAGACCGAAGAACGTCGCCGCCATGAACACGTTGAAGTGCGCGAAGTTGATCAGCTCGATGATGCCGTAGACCATCGTGAAGCCAAGGGCGAGCAAGGCGTACATCATGCCTAGCGATAGACCGTTCAGGAGCTGCTGGATGATGACAGCTTCTGGTGACACGGCAGTCTTCCTTTCCGCGTTTAAGAGGAGGGCCGACCAGTGCTGGTCGGCCCGTCGGGCGTGTTCAGGTCGCGCGCCTACTCTTGAGGTGCCGGTCCCAGATAGACGTACTTGCCATCTTTGATCTGGAAGACGGAGACGATCTTATCCTTGAGATCTCCGTTCTCGTCGAACGAGATGGTACCCTGAAGCGTCTTGAGGTTCGTCTTCAGCATATAGTCCTGGACGTTCTCACGGGTGAGTGGCTTCCCGTCCTGGACGATGCGACTGATCGTGTCTTCGATGACGAGTACCCCATCATAGGCCGTCAGGGCGTAGGCGACCGGCGCACGATTGTACTTGGACTGATACTTCGCGACCCAATCCTTTGCCGCTGGATCCTCGATCGTGTCTGGCGCGGCGATAGTGGCATACCATCCCTCGGCGGATGGGCCGGCATCCTTGATGAAGCTCTCTCCATAGACACCGTCACCGCCCATCTTGGCCGCCTTCGGGATAACGTCCATCGCCTGCTTGGCCAGCTTGGCCCCGGCCTGGTTGACACCACCATAGTAGATGCCGTCGACGTTCATCCCCTTGATCTTGGTCAGGATGGTGGTGTAATCCGACTCCTTGGGATTCAGCTTGTCGTGGCCGAGGACGTTGATGCCCTTTGCCTTCGCCTGCTTCTCGAACAGGTTGGCCATGCCTTCGCCATAAGCGCCCGTATCATCGAGGACGTAGAGCGACTTGAGATTGAGCTTCTCAGCAGCGAAGTTCGCCATGAAGGGGCCCTGGTAGGCATCGGTCGTCACCGTGCGGAAGTAGACAGCCTTCCCCTTGGGGCGATACTGGCTCGCGAACTTCGGGTCGGTGATGTCGGGGTTAGTGGAAGCGGGCGTGATGAGCACCAGACTGGCCTCGGAGGCGATCGGCGACATGGCCTTGCCCGAACCACTCATCTGCGGTCCAACAACCGCCATGACGTTCGGGTCGGCGACAAACTGCTTCATGTTCGTCGCGGCCTGCGCAGGATCGTATTGGCCGGCCTGGACAGTCCCATCATCCTTGATCAGGGGTTTGATCTTGATCTTGCCCGCGATGCCACCCTTGGCGTTGATCTCGTCAATCGCCATGAGCGCGCCGTCGCGGATATTCGCAGCGTCGGCGGCGTCAGCACCGGTGAACGGAAGGTTGATACCAACCTCAATCTCGGCTGGGTACGACGCCGCTGCCTGCGGCGCGGTCGTGGCGGCCGGCTGGGGCGTCGCCGTGGGCTGAGCCGCCGGAGTTGGCGCCTGGGCAGGGGCCTGGGTCGGCGCCGAGGTCGGGGCCTGTGCTGGCGCGGTCGTCGGAGCCGGATTCTGCTGGGACGATCCGCCCGATGGTGCCGGCGCCGTCTGGCCGCCACAGGCTGAGACAAGTAGCACTGCCGAAGTTATCGCTGACGCACGAAGAAGATCTCTCCGAGAAATTCGCATCTCCAACCTCCCTGCTCCACGTACATTGGATTGCAGCGGTGCACATTATATCGAGGCCACAGGTGGTGTCAACGTACTCGACGTACGATCCCTTCCGCTCGATTTTGTGCAGTTGCACAATGGAGCGTAGGGCGAGGGGACACTCGCACCTGATACGGACGCGTTTCGCGGGGGGAGGGCGTACTGTCGCAACGAGGCGGCCAGAGGAGGTCTCACGTCCCGGCGTGGCGCAGCCAGCGCTGCCCAATCAGGCGAATGACCTCGCGAAACTCGTCACGATCCTCGGGGGTGAGCTGATCGTCGGTTAGGATCCGTACTACTAGATGAAGTGTCGGATCGTGAAGACCAATGCGGCTGAACAGCGCAGGAAGATGTCCACCCGCGGCAAGGAGGCGATCCGTGTCGGCCGGGTCGAGTCCGAGGGCATTGATCAGCTTCTCTGCGACAGAGCGCTCGGCGCTTCGCTGGCCGCTTTCCAGACGATTGATGAAGCTGGGGTCGAGGCCAGCACGGCGTGCGAGGGCGCTCTGGCTCAGACCAGCCCTTTCGCGGTATGCGCGGAGGAGGCTCCCGAAGCTGACAGTACCGTTCTGCTCCAACGCCATCGCCAACCGATCAGATCACCGAGGTTTGCCAGCCATTGTAGGGAGAGCGTGGTCAGTGGTCAATCCGCCCTTCTCTCACGCTGCTTCAGCCACGCGTGGCGATCCGCCCGAAACTGGTCGAAGTTCAGGAAGAGCGTGCGCAGGACGCTGGAATATTCCTTGGAGACGGCCCACTCTCGGGTTTCGGCGTCGTAGCGTCGGGCGCGGGCGGGAATCATCTGACGAAAGTCGTCGAGGAGCGCACGATGATAGCCGAAGTTCAGGATCCACTGGCGTCCATCGCTGGATTCCCGTAGATCATAGAGCCAGCCACGCAGCTCGTCGATCTCGGCGGGTCTCCGGGCAGCCTGGGCCGCCTTCAGCTCGATGTTGCAGCGCGGATCTCCGCGGATCGCCGGATTCTCGCAGCCCCGAAACGGACAGATGGGCTGCCCGACGACTGGACAGTACGTCTTCGGGTGGGTCGAGTACCATTCGCGAATTGCCTGTCGAGCGGTGCGTGTCAAAGAAAGCTCTCCTCCGCCAGGGATCTCCTACCAATTGTACTCTGTCTGCCGCGACCGATCACATCTCCCACGGTCGATAGGTTTCGCCCGCGTCGAGTACGCGCCAGCTCTGGACGGGATTCTCCTCGTCGACTACTCTCTCCTCGGCGTTACCGAACATGCCTGTCCCGCCGGCACCGCTCGCGCTGCGCGGACCGAGGCCGGCGACGAGGCGTTGCCACAGTGGTGCCGCCACGTCCGATCGATAGACGTAGATCTGCCGCGTGCCCACGAACCGGAAACGACCCGGCTCGAGCGGCGGCGCGCCGGGGGGCAGGGTGCCAATACTGAGAAACACGTCGTCCGATGGTGGTCGGTCGTGCACAGGAATCGCGCGCAGCTCATCTTCCGTCAGCGCGAGGGCACGCACTCGCGGCAGATAGCGAACATAATCCGCGAGAGATGCCGGTGCTGCATCGCCCAACGCTTCCTCCTGGCCCGACCTTGCGAGGCTCGATGGAGAGTCAGGGCGGGGCAACTCGCGTGCCAGTGCAGGACAAAGTGCCGCGTGGCGCTAGCTTTCTCGCCCTGGCGAGGTCTGGATAGGCGAGGAGCCGGAATCGGGTGGCCAGGACTGCTCACCTCTTCGACTCGGGCGATTCCTCGCGCGTCCCCTGATCCGACCGAGACTTCCTGCCGTTCGCTCTAGCGCCGCGACGCGATGGGTGCGGCGGCAAGGACCCGATAGCGCGCAATCGGGTCGTTCGTGGGGCTGGGCGTGAGGCCGAGCAGATCGCAGACCTCGAGATCGTGGCGTAGCCGAAGGGCCGCGAGGTCGCGATCGGTCGCCCCGGCTCGTCGGGCTCGATCCTCCTCGAGCACGCGCCGGCGCACCTCGTGGACCGCGAAGGTATCGCGTAGCATCTGTGGACTGATGGGTCCGCGCTTGTGAATGCCCGCGCGCTGACCGCAGGTCTCGACGATGGTATTGACGGCTCGAACCGAGATCGGGAAAATGCGTTCGCCAGCGCCCGTTTGGATCTGTCGCCGTAGCTCGATGGCCAGGCGGTGCGATAACGGTAGGGTTCGCGTGCGAACGCGGCGTGCCTGATTGGTCGCGCGTACGGTGAGGTACCCGCGCTCGGGCGCCGCTGGATCGATGTAGACGTCGGCCGGGTGGAGTGCGAGGACCTCGTCGCGCTTGAGGCCAGTTTCGAGAAGCGTAAGAACCAGAGCGCGCCACAGTGGACGCTCGGCGGCGGCAACGAGCCGAGACGCTTCGTCGGTTTCGAGAAACTCCGGTAGATGGGGCTGCGAGCTCGGGTAGACGAGCATCTCGGCCGGGTCGTCATCGCGGATTCCCGTGTTTCTCAGGTAGGAGAAGAATGCCTTGACCGAGGCGACCTTTCGGCGGAGCGACCGCGGGTCGTTCTGCCTCTCGTGGCGGAGCCAGTTCGCGAAACGTCGAAGGTCGTCGAGGGAGATCTCCGTGGCCGGGCGATCACCCAGGTGGCGAACGAGCAGGTTGAGGTCGACGCGGGTCGTCTGGATCGTATGGGGCGAGCGATCGATCGCCGTCGCGAACTCGAGGAAGCGGGGAATGAGCTCGGAAATGCGCGGTGAAGCACCGGCCCCCGCCGGTATCGATTCGGTTCTCGCTGCACTCGCGCCCGCGCTGGCCCCATCGCTTTCCTGGACGGGCGGCGAAACGAGGCCCATGCGAGAGGACGGCTCAGGATCCGTGGGGGGGGTCGGTGCGTCCGGTGCAGGCGGACGCGGGCCGGCATCCTCGTTCCCCGCCGTGTCCGGCGTATCCGCGCTCTGGTCGGGGCTGAAATGTCGGGCCCGGGAGCGACTACGTGGTCGTGTCGGTGGTGGCGGCGTGGAAGTCTCGGGTGGCTCGTCGCGATCCTGGCTGGACGTGACCGTGGGCTCGGGCCGAGACCCGTCAGGTACCACGGGCTCGCCCCAGAGAGGGAGCACGAGCTGCTGCGCGGATTCATCCCGATCCGAGCGACGTCTCATACCGCTATCTCCACGGCATCACGGTCCGATGAGTGACGGCCACGTCGGGACCGCTGCAATCGCGACCGAGCCTCGCGTGACCAGGGCCTCTTGGCTTCCTCGTCTGCCCCATCATCCGCGTTTTGTCCTGTACTGTCAACTCATCGGGTTCAGGGTCCAGATCGGGTTATCGAACCGGAATGGGTTCGAGCCACCCAGCCCGTACCCGGACGTGGTGCAATCTGCCCGCGGAGGGACCGTCCGGGGGCGATACGTCTCCTGCCAGGTCAGGGTGTCGCCACGGTGCCGATCGTGCCCGGTCGCCTGTTATTGGACGCCCTCTAATTGCATTCCAAGGGAACCGCCTCCCCGGCTTCGTTACAATGGGGAAGGCGAGATCAGCGCGGGTAGGAGGGATAGACGTGGGGCAGACGGCTGATAGCCTGGATCTGCACGTGTTGCTGGAAGGACAGGACCGAATCGAGGGATACCTGACGACCGACTACCTCGCTGCACTCTGGGATGAACGGCGACAGCAGGCCGACCACTATCGCCGCGAGAATCCCTACGACCTCAAGGGGATCGATCTCCACCAGCACCGGGCGAAGGCAGTCCTTCAGGCCTACCGATTCCTGTCGGCGCTCGAGCAGCAGCTTGGTTTGCGTCTGGCCATTCCGGTCGTCGGCGAGCGCCAGGGATCGCCAGATCGGTAATCTCCGTCCGGCCCGCCAGTACGCTCGCTGGCCGATTCGTCACCCGATCTTCCCGGGCGCGTGGAGAGCAGACGAGTCACCGAGTACCCTCAGCTTCCAGGCTCATGTCGCTCACGTGAGCGTCGGCGTAGCAGCTTGTCTACGAACGTCGTGAGCACCGCCACGGCGAGAAGCGAGATCCCCAGCGCCACTTCGAGCAGGGGAATCTGGGTCGCGATAAGAATCGATGCGACGAGAGCGACGATCGGGATGATCGAGCTCGCGGGCAGCTTCAGCGCCCGATCCGGATGGCGAACGAGCAAAATCCGGGCGGAAAGGGCGGTGGCCGTGTAGACGAGCGCCAGGAAGAACACGGCGCTCTGAATCAGATGGATCAGACCGAGCGCGAGCGATGCGACCAGCGTCGTCGCACCCTGGACCAGCAAAGCGTAGTCTCGCGTTCCAAATCGAGGGCTCCGGTGTGCCAGGATCAAGGGAAAGACGTTGTCCTCGGCCAGTGCCCCGGCAAGCTCGGCCGTGCCCAGGGTTGTCGCCTGATGCACGCCGCTGATCGAGAGGACCGCTCCGAGCGTCATCAGTGCGATGCCAACCGTGGCGGGAATCCCGAACGCGTCGAGTGCTGACGCCATCGCGAGGGCCAGCGGCGCTTGAGATCGACCGATCTCCTGCCAGGAGACCGCGACGAACACCGCGAGATTCGTCAGAAGGTAGAAGGCGAGTGCGATCAGCATCCCCACGATCAGACCACGGGGCATGACCACGCGAGCATTGGCGACCGCGCTGGCCGGTAGCGACCCGACCTCGAAACCCGCGTACGCCCAGAACACCACCACGAACGCACGCGGGAATCCACTCCATCCAAGCGGCGCGAAGGGGATGAGATGTTCTCCGACGATCGTCGGATGAGTTGCAACGAGGACCGCGGTTGCGCCCACCAGCAGCGCGAGTGGAATCAGCTTTGCCCCGGTCAAGAGATCGTCCACCACGGCCGCTTGGCGAACGCCGACCAGGTTACTCAGCGTGAAGCCGGCGACAAAGACGACCTTGAAGAGTACCGTCTCGACCAGGCCAAGGCCAAGAGCTTCGGTCACATAGTGCGCGGCGGCGACCGGAAAGACGGCAAGCGCTGACCATTCGGCCAGATAGAGCGCCCAGCCCACGACGAGCGCAGCGGTGCCACCCAGGGCCGATCTCGTGTAGGTATACGGGCCGCCTGGTGCTGGCTCGATCGCGGCGCATTGAGCAAAGCAGAGGGCGATGAGGCCGGCGACGATGCCCGCCAGAACCCAGACCAGGAGAAGCGCTGGCCCCATGAGAGCAGCGCCGATCCCTGCCACGACGTAGATGTCGGCTCCGATGATCGCACCGACGACAAGGCTGACGAAATCGAGAAAGGAGATGCTTCGCTGGAATCGGGGTCGGCTGGACGTCAACACGCTGGTTGGCTGCGCGCAATTTCTCTGCCAGCAGAAAAGATGGGCACGCGGCTTGCGAGAAGAGGAGCTTCCAGCGTGGAGGGGGCATTATGTGGACGAGGGGCCGTCGCAGCCAGCCCTCTCACCGATCCGATCGCGAGCCGTCGACGTCGTCGCAAAGCCCCGCTGGCTGGTCCCTGGTCACCTATGCCAAGGCGATTGGGCCAGGTGTGATGGCTGGGCTTGCCGACAACGATCCGGCTGGCGTCGCAACCTATGCGATTGCCGGGGCAGTGGCCGGATACCAGCAGCTCTGGCTGATTGTGCTGGCGACGTTCATGGTTCAGGCGGTCCAGGTTACCTCCGCGAGGCTGGGAAGTATTACCCAGCAAGGGATCCTTCCCATCGTCCGCCGAAGATACGGCTGGCAGATCGCGGCCGTCGCGGCCCTGGTAGGAATCATCGCCAACGAGGCGACCCTCATCGCCGACGTCGCGGCGCTGGGTGCCTCTCTCGAGCTACTGCTCGGAATCTCCTGGCGATGGTTTGTCCTCCCCTCCACGCTGCTGCTCCTCGTCGTCACCGTGTTCGCGAATTTCCGCTGGCTCCGAAATATCTTCCTCGTCGTTGGGCTGCTCCTGCTTGCCTACGTCGTCACCGCGTTTCTCGTTCGCCCCGACTGGGGCGAAGTTCTTCGCGGCACGTTTATCCCCTCGCTGCCGCGCAATACGCTGGAAGCAGAAGCAGCCGTTGCTCTCCTGGGAACGACCGTCAGCCCGTATCTCCTCTTCTGGGAAGCCGAGGGCGAACGGGAGGCACATCGAACGCGGCAGCAGTTCGGCCTGGCCGAGATCGATATTACCCTGGGATACATCGGTTCAAATCTCGTGTCGTACTTCATCGTGATCACCTCTGCGGCAACGCTGTACGCGTACCACGAGACGATCCAAACCGCTGCCGATGCGGCGAACGCGCTACGACCACTCGCCGGGGAGCTCGCGCATACGATCTTCGCGGTTGGATTGCTCGGGGCTGGCCTGCTTGCCGTCCCGATGTTTGCCATCTCCATCGGCTATATCTTTGCTGAGACGTTCGACTGGCCGTCGGGCCTCTCGAAGTCTCCCGCCGAGGCACCGTGTTTCTACGGGGTTCTTGCGATTGCCCTGCTTTCGGGAGGGATGGGAGCAGTGCTTGGCCTGGATCCGATCGCTGCCCTGTTTGCATCACAGATCCTGGACGGTCTGCTGATGCCGGTGCTGATCGTCATCCTTGCCCTTCTTGCCAACGACGAGAGGGTGATGGGGCCAGATGGGAGCACATTCTATTACAATGCCTGGCTGGTGATCGCCTTCGTGGTCATGGCCGGGGCGGCGCTCTTGCTGATCGGGTCTCTGCTTCAGACCTGACGTGCCACGAAGGCAGCGTCAGGAGCGGTTCGGACGACTGGGCCGCCAGCCCCGCCGAATCTGGTATTCGAACTTAGACGCGAACGCGTCGAGGAAGGTTGTTTCGGAGAAAGTCACAAGCCGAACACGGTGGGCACTGTTGCGGATCTCGACAGTGTCGCCCACGTCGAGTGACGTGGTCTCAGTCCCGTCGAGCCAGAGGATTCCCTCGGTCCCGCGTGCAACGACCAGATCGATGTGCGCATTCAGCGGCGCAACAAGCGATACCTTCAGCGGCGAATGACAGCAGATTGGCGTTACCGCGAGCGCCTGGAGTCCATCGAGCAGAATCGGGCCATTTGCCGCCATGTTGTACGCGGAGCTACCAAGTGCCGTGGCTACGATCAAGCCGTCGCCCGGATACACGTTCAGGAACTTGCCATTCAGGTAGAGCTCGATGTGAACCATCGGGCCACGGCTACGGATCACGACGTCATTCATGAACCAGCCGAGCGACAGACGCTCGGTCGTGCCGACGCGATGGAGGGCAACGTCGATCGCTGCCTCGTCACGAACGATACAGTCACCAGCCAGGACGCGGTCGAGGGCGCGCCGCCACTCGGACTGCTCGACGACCGCCAGGAAGCCGACCTGTCCGAAATTGATGCCGAGGATGGGCATGCCGGGGTAGCCACGCGCTGCTCGCAGGATCGATCCGTCACCGCCAAGGACCAGCAGTAGGTCGGCTGTTGCGCCGTGCTTGAGCGCGACTTCGTCGAGCACGGTGATGCCGTGCTCGCCAAGGTAACGCGATACCTCAGCCGCCGTGGACACGGTCAGCACTTTTCCACCGTCGGGAATGATGCCAACGGTACGCACCTGGGTCAGTCCAAGGCTCACGGGAACACTGCCTCCGAGGGGATACGCCTTGTGCGCCCTGCTCCAAGCGCAGGCCGCATAAGATTCTACGCCGCCTAGAAGGAACCAGCAAGACGACGGGGTCGGCACGTGGTCGTCGAAGCATGGCCGAGCCGTGGATCTGGCAGCCCGGGGGTCGGATCGTCCGCGACGCTGTCCCGTCTGGTGCCTCCTCTGGTGCGCCATCACGCGCGTCACGGCCAGCGCCACGGGCGCAGGCCGGTTCCCAGTCGACGACCCGGCGTCGAAGCCACACGTCTCGCGGCACCGCACGATCGATCGAGGCGCACGGGCAGGTCTCATCGGCACCCCGGGTGAACCGCGAGGTCAGTTCCAGATAAAATAAGGTGTGTCTCGACGTGGATGGTGAGCGGAACGGAGTGACGGCGATGCCGACAGTAGACGATCTCTTGCGGGCGAGTGCTGCATTGCATCAGCACCTCTGCCCCAAGCAGGTTCTGGGCGTCCGAATGGGGCTTCTAGCAGCGGATCTGCTGGGGCTGTCGCTGCCGCGGGCGGACAAGCGCGTTTTGACGATCGTCGAGACCGATGGCTGCTTTGCCGACGGAGTTTCTGCCTCCACCGGATGCTCGGTTGGCCATCGCACGCTGCGAGTGATCGACTACGGGAAGGTCGCGGCGACCTTCGTCGACGTGGAGACCGGTCAGGCGGTTCGAATCGCTCCCCACCCAGAGGCTCGTCAGCGCGCCTCGCACTATGCCCAGGGGGCGCGTGGACACTGGCAGGCTTATCTGGAAGGGTACCAGCGTATGCCTTTCGATCAGTTGTTTTCCTGGCGGGAGGTCTTTCTGGTCGAGGACGTGCGCGCGATCATCAGCACCGCCGCGGCACGAGCAATCTGCACGTGTTGTGGGGAGGAGATCATCAACGAGCGTGAGGTGATTCGTAACGGGCGCGCTCTCTGCCGCGCCTGTGCGGAGGGAGCCTACTATCGCGAGACCGAGCGAGAGGCACTGGCAGTTCGACAACTCGTGCAGCGGTCGAAGCGACGGCCGGGCAGGCAAGACGGCACCCTGAAGGATTCGTTTGGCGAGTGACCACGTCGGAAAGTGCTCAGATTCCTTGTTGACGTGCACGGATCACTTGTGATAGTGTCACCCGCACAGAACAGTCGGGAGACTAACCGCACAGGGGGATGGTATGGCAACTCTCACGCGGCGCGATCTTCTCAAGGTCGGCGCGGTCGGTGCCGCGTCGCTCACGGTTTCAGCCCTCGGGTTCGACCTCGCACAGGCCGTGGAGGTGAAGCAGCAGCTCCGTATCGCCGGGGCGACCGAGACGCATTCAGTCTGCCCCTACTGTGCGGTTGGCTGCTCGTTGATCGCGTACACGCGCAAGGCGGCGAACGGTTCCGTCGAGCTATTACAGATCGAAGGCGATCCGGACAGCCCCATCAATGAGGGACGGCTCTGCCCCAAAGGAGCCACCTCCTTGCAGCTGGCGACCTCGTCGCGCCGGGTCGAGACACCACTGTACCGAGCGCCGGGGGCCAAAACCTGGCAGACGGCGACCTGGGATGATGTCCTGGATCGGCTCGCACGCCACCTCAAGGATTCGCGCGATCACACCTTCGTCACGATCGACCAGAACGGTAACGTGGTCAACCGATGCGAGGGTGTCGCGTTTGCGGGCGGGGCTGCCTTCAGCAACGAAGAAGGCTACCTCTCGGCGAAGATCATCCGTGGGCTAGGAATAGTCTTCATCGAGCAACAGGCGCGTGTCTGACACGGTCCGACGGTGACCAGTTTGGCCGCCACGTTCGGACGAGGAGCAATGACCAATCACTGGCGGGATATCAAGAACTCCGACCTGATCTTGATTGTCGGAGCCAATCCCGCCGAGGCGCACCCGGTCGGCTTCCAGTGGTTCATGCGCGCGAAGCTGGATCCGGCACGCGGACCGGGCCAGGGTGGTGGCGCCAAGATTATCCACGTTGATCCGCGGTTCACTCGTACCTCCGCTGTTGCCGATCAGCACCTGCGGATTCGGACGGGAACCGATGCCGCGATGTTCGGCGGACTGATCAACTACGTCCTCCAGAACAAGCTCTATCACGACGAGTACGTACGAAACTACACCAACGCGTCTTTCATCGTGAAAGAGGGATACGCCTTCAAGGATGGTCTCTTCTCGGGTTACAATGCCGCGTCGCGGACCTATGACACGTCGACCTGGGGCTACGAGACCGACGAGAACGGCTTTGCCAAGCGGGATCCGACGCTCGAGCATCCGCGGAGTGTTTTCCAGCTGATGCGGCAGCATTACGCACGATACACGCCCGAAGTGGTCTCGAGTATCACGGGTATTCCGTCTGATCAGTTCCTCCGCTTGGCGCAACTGGTCGGGGAGATGGGCCGGCCCGACAAGGTAATGACGATTGTCTACGCCGTCGGGCTGACCCACCACACGACTGGAAGCCAGATGATTCGATCGGGAGCGGTCCTTCAGCTGCTCCTCGGAAACATCGGTCGGCCGGGTGGCGGAATGAACGCGGAACGCGGTCACGCCAACATCCAGGGTAACACCGATAACGCGATCTCCTGGGATATTCTGCCCGGCTATCTCGCGATCCCCTCCCCGGGTGAACGTACCCTGGCCGACTACGTGAAAGACAAGGCGAGCAAGAAGCTAGATGCGCGTAGCTGGAACTTCTTCGGTACGAACTACCAGAAGTTCATGGTCAGCCTGCTCAAGACGTGGTATGGCGACGCCGCGACCAAGGAGAACGAGTTCGCCTTCAACTATCTGCCGAAGCCGTCTGGGAACTCCTCGTGGATGAGTATCTTCGACCAGGCGCTTCGCGGAAAGATGGAAGGGCTCATCCTGAGTGGGATGACGGCCACCAGTATCGGCCCGGACAGCAATCAGGTTCTGCAGGCGCTGTCGAATCTCAAATGGCTGGTGGTCATGGACGCGTTTCCGACCACGAGCTCCGAGTTCTGGCATGCTCCGGGCATGGATCCAGCAAAGGTCCAGACCGAGGTGTTCATGCTGCCGACGACCCACTGGATCGAGAAGGATGGGTCGTTTACCAACAGTGGGCGCTGGGTGCAGTGGAAGGACCAGGTGATCCCGCCCCAGGGCCAGGCTCGCCACGATCACTGGATCCTGGCGGATCTGTTTCTCCGGGTCCGAAAGCTATACCAGCAGGAGGGAGGCGCCTTCCCCGATCCGATCATGCACCTGACGCTCGATTATCGCGATCCAAGCAAGCCGGATCTGGACGAGCTGGCGCAGGAGATCAACGGGAAGGACCTCACGACCGGGAAACGGCTGTCCTCCTTTGCCTTGCTCAAGGACGATGGAACGACCACCGCGGGGAACTGGGTTTATACTGGCTTCTACCCTGAAACCGGCAATCTTGCGAAGCGCCGCGACGGCGTTCAAGATCCCCAGAAGAACGACCCCACGGGCATGGGTTTTTACCACAACTGGGCATGGAGCTGGCCGCTCAACCGACGCATCCTGTACAATCGCGCCTCGGCCGATCCCAGCGGCAAGCCGTGGGATCCGAAGCGCGCAGGAATCCAGTGGAACGGTAGCCAGTGGGTGGGAGATGTCCCCGATTATCCCCCCACGATGAATCCGTCCGATCCCGCGGCGTGGCTGCCGTTCATCATGACCGGTGAAGGTGTTGGTCGACTCTTCAGTAATAGTCTGATCGATGGCCCTCTTCCCGAGCACTACGAGCCGATAGAGTCGCCGGTGGAGAATCTGCTGCACCCGACGGTCTCGACATCGCCCGTTGCCTTCCTGTACGACCGGGCCTCGGGGCGAGCGAACCGGTTCGGGACGCCAGCCGAGTTCCCGTACGTCGCCACCACCTATCGGTTGACCGAGCACGAGCACTACGTGACCCAGCAGGTGCCTCTCCTGGTGCAGCTCCAACCGGAAGCATTTGTCGAGGTTCCGGAAGGGCTTGCTCGCGAGAAGGGAATTCAGAATGGGGACATGGTTCGCGTCTCGTCGAAGCGGGGTTACGTGCAGGTGCGGGCACTGGTCACCAAGCGCCTCGGTCCGCTGACGGTGGCTGGAAAGCAGATCTGGCAGATCGGCATTCCCATCCACTGGGGCTTCATCGGGATTGCCGCCGAGCTGTACCCGGAGAAGGCGCAGCACTGGCTGGCCAACGCGTTGACCCCATTTGTTGGCGATGCCAATGCGCGTACACCCGAGTTCAAGTCGTTCCTCGTGAATCTGGAGAAGCTCTGATGGCGGCAGAACCCGCGGGGGAGACCGGTGGCGTCTGGGAGACGCGGCGGCGACGGGCCGTCTTCCTGCAGGAGCGGTATGCGTTTGCAGGGGATCTGCTCAAGCTTTATGGCGCGCTCGTGGACGTCCAGGAGGCAGCGTTTCGAGCGGCGAAGGGCGAGAGAGTCAGCTCCGCCGAGGTCGCCAGGCTGGCTGCCGAAATCGTCCTGCCACGAGTAGTCCAGGTTACCACGACAACTGGGCCTGCACTGCTGATCGCACAGATCCAGGAGCGACTGGCAGCGATTGACCCGATCGTCCTGATCGAGCAGTGGCTGCGTGGCGAGGAGCAGTCGCCAGTCGATCGTTATCTGGCGCGGGCCAGTACTGCTCCGATTCTGGAGGCGCTGGGTACGGCCGCAGGCGAGGTCTGCTCCGGGCCGCGCGATACGCTTCATTGTCCACGCTGCGGCGGGCTGCCACAGGTCAGCGTGCTCGAGCCGTCCGGCGACAGTCTCGAGGGACCCCGCCGGTGCCTCCTCTGTGCGCGCTGCAGCTGGCAGTGGACCTACCCACGCATGACCTGCGCGAGCTGTGGCGAACGTCGGACCGCACGCCTTCGCGTCTTTGCCGAAGAGGGAACGACCGAAGCGGAGATGTCCGGCAGTATCGTCCGCGGACTCGAGAAAGACAAGCGGACGGCTGGCTCGCGCGCGACTCCCTGGTTTCCGCACGTTCGCGTCGACGCGTGCGAAACCTGCCATCGTTACCTGCTAGGTATCGATTTGACCCGCGACAGTCGAGCGGTTCCTATCGTCGATGAGCTAGCCGCGGTCCCCCTGGATCTGTTTGCTCAGGAGCAGGGGTTTATCAAGATCGTGCCGAATCTGTTGGGGGTGTGAAGATGCCAGAGCCCGTCGGGTTTTTCACCGATACCAGCATCTGCATCGGCTGTAAGGCGTGCGAGGTCGCCTGCAAGGAGTGGAACCAGCTGCCCGGAAACCCTCCGACTTTCCTCGATAGCTTCGATAACACCGGGGCACTCGGTGCCCAGAATTGGCGCCACGTTCAATTTCATGAGCGGCTGGCCGATGCTCAATCGGGAGTAGGCAATGGCCAGGCCTGGCTCATGATGTCAGACGTCTGCAAGCATTGTAAGCAAGCGAGCTGCCTGGAAGTTTGCCCGACGGGCGCGATCATTCGGACCGAGTTCGATAGCGTTTACATTCAGCCGGAGGTTTGTAACGGCTGCCGATACTGTATCTCGGCCTGCCCCTTTGGCGTGATTGGATTCAATCCGGTTGCGGGGATCGCTCAGAAGTGCACCTTCTGCTATGATCGCCTCCAGGCTGGTATGATGCCAGCCTGCGCGAAGGCGTGCCCCACCCAGTCGATCCAGTTTGGCCCGCTTGCCGAGCTGCAGAAGAAGGCGGACGCCCGGCTGGCGGCGCTTCGGGCGCAGGGTGTCAGCTCTGCCCAGCTCTACGGTCGAGATACCTCGGTGTATGGCGGGCTGAACGCCTTTTTCCTCTTGATGGATAAACCAGAGACCTATGGTTTGCCGAATCCGCAGAATGCTCAGCTGCCTCGGCGGAACAATCTGGGCGGCTACCTCGGGTCCCTGGTCACGGCAGCGCTTGGCGTTGTCGCCGCGGCTGTCGCGTTTCGGACGCGCGGCGTGAGCAAGAAGTCGACGGGGGATGTGGCTCCGGCATGATCATGCCGCGCGTGGGATGACGCACCGACGCGCTGGAGTCGCGGAGGAGGAATTGAGTGATGGCTGAGCACTTTGTCGTTCCGCCCGAGTGGACCTGGTACATTCTCGCTTATTTCTTTATCGGCGGAATCAGCGGCGGCGCCTACGCGTTGGCCACCTTGCTTCGTTTCTGGGGAGCGCCGGAGGATGAGCGGATCGCCCGAATCGGATTTCTCCTGGCCTTCCCGCTCCTGCTGGTCTGCCCGATTCTTCTCGCGCTCGATCTTGGCCAGCCACTCCGGTTCTGGCACATGCTCGTGCAGACTACGCCGGGAATCGGAGGTTTCGTCTTCAACACCATATCGCCCATGTCAATGGGCTCCTGGGTGCTGCTGATCTATGGTGCCTTTTCGTTTCTCTCGTTCGTCGCGGTACTCGGGCGCTGGGAAAATCGCGTTTCCCGCTCCGTGCTCCTGGCCTTCAACGCGCTTGCCTCGCTGACCGGGCTCTTCGTGGCATCCTACACTGGCGTTCTGCTCAGCGTATCGAACCAGCCAGTTTGGAGTGACACGTGGACGCTCGGTGGCCTGTTCCTCGCATCTGGGCTTACCGCGGCAGCTGCCCTGCTTGCCGCGCTGGCTGGCCAGACCCGCGCGTTCGGTACCGAGGCACGGCTCCAGCGCGCTGATGGCTACTTCGCGATTCTCGAGCTGGTCTGGCTCGTGCTTTTCCTCGTCAATCTGAGCGTGGCGGGGACGCTGAATCGGGTCGCGCAGGCCACCTCGCTGGTGCTCTGGCTCGTGGTCGCAGTCGCCATCGTTATCTCTCTGCTTGGTCTGGCACGATCTCGGCTCGCGGGAGTCCTGGGACCGGTCGCGGCAGTCGTCGTCCTGGCTGGCGTTCTGGCGCTGCGCGCGGTCATCCTCTTCAGCGCCCAGGTCTAGAGAGCGGGGCGGTATGAATAAGCTGGCAGCCGTCAAATCCCCTCTCCCAGAGGGAGAGGGTAAGGGTAAGGACCAATGCCGTCCGATGAATAGTTAAAGCGAGCGAGCGGGCGGTGGGGTATCCTGAGGATGGACTGGTGTGCCCACACCACAATCTGTCCTCGGGAGGATTCGCCATGGCCCGCGCTCGATCGGGAAGGGTAGCACAGTGTCGGCGTCCCAGCCAGGGGAAGGGTCTGAATCGACGCCTGCGCCGCTGGCTTTGCCCCGAATTCCGTCTCCTCCGCCCGGTGATCCAGGCCAGTGCGGCGGAGTGCCATGCCGATCGCTATCGGAAACACTTCACGGCGCTGAGCCACGCCTATCTCCTGCTCTGTCACGGCCTGTCGCGTGGCCCGCGCCTCGCCCAGAGCGACCACGCCTTCGGAGCCTGCCGTCCCCTCGCCACCCTCGCGGGCCTGGCCGCCTCGGACGATCCCGAGGACGAGCGCCTCAGCGTCAGCTTTCGCCAGTTTGCCGCCTCCCACACCAGCCGTCCCTCGGATTTCCTCGCTGGGCTGGTCCCGCTGCTGGCCGAACGGGTCCGCTCCCTCAAAGGCCACACCGATGCGCCCCTGCCCCCCGACATCCACCTCCTCGATGGGACTTTCGTGCGCCTCAGCCTCAAGCTCGCGGCCTGGCTCCCCAATCGGGAGCCCAGCGATATCCCCGGCGTGCGCCGGCAGTTCCAGTACACCCCGGCCCGTGATCTGCCCGCCTGTCTGTTGATCGCCGACACCCACACCAACGATTGTCAGGCGCTCGATCAGCTCGTGGCCGACCCCCAAGGAGTCTTGGCCGCCTGGCGCGAGCAGACCCTCGTCTTCGACCTGGGCTACTACAGCCACCGCCGCTTTGCCGGCTTGTTCGCGGCCGACGTGCACCTGGTCACCCGCCTCCAAGGACAGGCGACCGTCCAGGTCACCCGCGATCATTCGGTTCCCCAGCCCTTGCCCCAGATGCCCGCCGAACGCATCGTCGTCCGCTCCGATCAGCAAATCACCCTGGGCAGTCCGCACAATCGCGCGGGCGCTGTCCTCCCGAACCTCCGCCTCGTCACGGCCGAGGTCGCTCCTCTGCCCGCGGCTTCGCGCCGGGGAGCGAAGCCGCGCGTCTATCGCCTGATCACCGATCGCTGGGATCTCCGTGCCCACGAGCTCGTCCAGATCTACCTTTGGCGCTGGCAGATCGAGCTGTTCTTCCGCTGGCTCAAAAGCCACCTCCACCTCCTGCCGCCCCTGGGCTCCAGTCGTCCCGCGCTCGACCTCACCGTCTGGCTCGGCCTCATCGTCCACCTCCTCGTGGTCCTCGCCGCTCACGCCCTCGGCCTCGCCCGCCGTTCCCCCGCTCTCCTCCGCCAACTCCTCTTCGCCCTCGCCCAACTCGCCGCCGCCGATCCCTTCGACGACGATTTGCCCGGCTATCAACTCGCTTTCGGCGAGTCCCCTCCCCCGCTTGCTCGCTCGCCTTAACTTTTTATCGGACGGCATTGGGGTAAGGACCGGAGGTCCCGCGCGGCGCGGCGGATTCAGGCCCTCGCCCTGGCTATCTCTCAGAACGAGAGGGAGGTAGCCGCTTCACCGGCAGCTCAACCTTTCTGCGTGATGCCGTAGGCCGTATTCGCGAGCCGCCGTCGCTGCCCGGAGAGGTCGTCGATGGGGCGATGAGCTGACGATGCGATGCACATCGGACGTCGCGCCTCTCGCCTGAGCCAAACGCCTATTCGACCGTTCATCCTGACTTGCGGCGCGCGCTGAAGGTTTGATCAAGTAATCCACCGTATCCGAGGTCGGCGAGGAGTGCCTGGGTGACGGGCTCCCTGGCAACGGCGTACGGAAGCACAAGGTCCAGAATCGAACGGCGTCCGTATAGCTCGCAGGATGCCAGGCCGAAGAACACGGTCGAGCGGGCGTAGGCGACCCAGAACATCGTGCCGGGATCGATCGGGGCGCCACGGCACTCCAGAGTTGCGCGAACCTCTTCGAGTGCCACGACGAACGGATCCTGCGGATCTAGCACGATGGATCCGCCGATCAGAATGATCTCGGCACCCTGATCCAGACACTGCCGATAAGCGGCGACGATCGATGGAACGTCGTCGGGTATGCGCTGTGCTGTCACGAGGTCGACGCCGAAGCTGCCAAGGAGCCCCCGCAAATTCTCGGTGGCCATCGCGAAGTTTGCGGGACGGATACGCGACCCGGCCAGGAAGCCCGCGAGCCTGGCGGTAAAGGGAGCAACGCGGAAAAGTGGTCGTGGGCCGGCCACGCGCCGACACCGCTCGAGATCCGCGACGGGTGTCCAGAGCTGCGCCGCTTTGATAATGGCGGCAGTATCTGCCTTTTCGACGACCCGACCATCCAGGGCGGTCACGAGCAGGATCGTACCTCTCCGATTGACTCGCGCTACCTGGCGCGAACACACCCGGAGGACGCCTGCTGTCGTCGCGCGTACGACACACTGTCCCTGGTGGGGCGGGTCGATCGTCAATCCGTCCCCGACAATCGCACGGGCGAAACGCAATGATGCCTCGCCCTGCTCCACTTCGTCGTGCTCGGAAACGACGACCTCGAGTCGGGCCCCCGGATGTTTGGCGAGCGTCGTGCAGAGGGCGTCGTCGACGACAGTACCCCGTCGAATCGAGGCGGGCCCCGGTCCGGTGGCCAGCGGTAGATCGCGACAGACAAGCGCGCCGATGGCCGCGGTAAGGTCATCGATACCGACAGTGAAGGTGCGACGGATCACGGGCGATGGTCTCCCTGGCAAGATGCGTCTGGAGCAGGCTCAGCGTGAGACCGATCCGCTTCCATTATACCCGTGCGGACTTGAATAGCTTTACCCGCGAAGCAATGAATGGGCGCGTCAGGTCGTATCTCGTTCACTGACGCGGTCGGGCTTCGCCGCGGCGGTTCAGCGCGGAAGGGCCCGTACACTGATATCCACCGAGCCACGCCAGAACTCACGACGGCCCAGCGTGATGGTACCAGCCGTCCGCCCTTCATTGACGAGATTGAAGGCATTGGGCACGCAGGTGTGCGGTTCTAAAGAGATCTTGTCTCGGGACGGCGGAACGTACGCAACACACGCCGCGAAGGTGGCGCTCGGATCGACGACAACCTCGTAGCCCGCCTGGCGATTTCGGACTCCACAGCGCACGCCGCGGGCGCTCGGGAGAGGGCCGTGGCGGTCAGAGAACTGCGCATAGCAGACGTTTAGCATTCGATGCTGACCACCAAAGCCCACCGAGGCGAGCGCACGCAGGGAACGCGGCGTTCGCAGATCGAGGGACTCGTCAGCGCGATAACACTCACCCGTCGGAATCGCGCTTTGCTGCTCCCAGAAGTATGGGGCATCGATCCAGATCTCGCAGTCGTCGACCTCACCCTGGCCTCCAAGCGGCAGCGGGAAATACGGATGCAGACCGAGGCCAATCGGCATCGGGCCGGAGCCGAGGTTTTCGGCGGCAAAGCTGTGGATCAGGTGGCCATGTCGCAGCGCGATCTCGAGATTGAGACGGAACGGGAAAGGATACTGGCTGAGGAGGGAGTCGTGGCTATCCATCCCGATTCCGAAGACCGCCCTGGCCCCGTTCTGATCAGCAGAAGCTTGCAGGAGCGACCAGGGCTGGCGGGCAACGCAGCCGTGAATCGCGTGGCCGGCTTCCGGCTCGGTCAGCTCGAGGTGATACGTCTTACCGCCAAAACTGAATCGACCGCCACGAATCCGACCAGGGAACGGGAAAAGGACGGCGGCTCCCCACAACGTTGGATGCTGGCGGAAAGCCTCCCACGACTCGGGCAAGCGGATTACTTCTAGCAGTCGATCCTCGACGGACGTCACGAACCGGACGCAGCTCGCACCAACTTCAGGCAGAATCCAGACTTCGCTGTCGGTAGCTGGCTCTCGAAGGACCTGGAACACCATTCCATCGTGCTCTTCGGTCGTCACACTGGGTTCGTCTGGGCGCATGGTGTCTTCCTCCTGATCCACGGCTGCCCGGTATTTTCGTGGTCGATATTCTATCTGATTTCGTGGCACAGGGACTGCCACAGAACCTGACTACTCGGGTGCACACGTGGACGACACTCTCGCGCGTGTCTCCGTACCGTCCCGCTCCCAATGTGACAGGCCTGGACGGCGACGCGATCACGGAGCGGGCACTCGGCGCGGACGTGGAGGAAGATCATGGAGGAAGATCGCCTGCGAACCGACCGGGTCCGCCAGGAGATAACCACCGCCGGGCTCGATGCGTTGCTGTGTCAGGGAAGCTCCCACGTTCTCATGCTGACCGGCTACGCCCCCGTGCTTGGCCAGTCGTTTGTTCTGTTCCCGGCGAAGGGCGAGCCCGTGCTACTGGTCCCTACCGCGGAGGAGCCCTTCGCCCGCCAGGGATGGTGCACGGACGTGCGAACGTACGAGAGCGCCGCGCTGGCGCGGCACGTGAGCGTTCTCGACGCGGTGCGACCGATCCTTGAGGCGATCATCTCGGACCGGGGCCTCGATGCAGCCTCGTTTGGCTGTGAAGAGACAAGTGCAATGGTACCGGCCAGCTACAGTCAGGTAGGATTCCCCTCGGCTGGAATGATCGCCACGCTGCGTCAAGCATTTCCACGAGCGCAGTTTATCGATGCCGCGCCCATTCTTCGGCTGCTGCAGGCAACTCTGACGCCACGCGAGGTCGAGAGGCTGGCGAAGGCGGTCGACGTGGCGATGCTCGGTTTCGAGGCGGCGCGCGGCCACGTCCAGGCTGGCAGCAACGAGTCCACGATCGCCGCGGCAGCCGAGGCCGCGATCCAGTCGTCCGGTCGAAAGAAAGGCGTGGGGCGGGTTCTGGCGTTTGCTCACGTGATGAGCGGTGCACGCGCCGCGCTGGCCTATGAGCCATTCAACCTGACCAGCGATCGGGTGATTCGGCCGGGTGATCCGGTGCTGGTGCAGCTCGAGGTGTACGCCGACGGCTTCTGGTCGGAGGCTACCCGGACCTACTTCGCGGGAGAGCCAGGCGCGGAGGGGCGCCGCATCTATGAGGCGTGTCGAGAGGCCCAGAGGCAGGCGCTCCAGGCAATCCACGCTGGCGTTGCGGCCTCGGACGTGGATAAGGTGGCGCGCGATTACCTCGCGCGCGGCGGATTCGAGCAGAACTTTCGGCACGGGCTCGGACACGGTGTCGGCTTTCAGGCGATCTCGCATCTCCAGCCGCCGGAGCTTTACCCGGGGTCGACCGACACGATACTCGAGGACATGGTGTTCAACGTCGAGCCAGGGGTCTACGTTCACGGCTGGGGAGGCATCCGTATCAACGACACGGTGCGCTGCCGTACCCGCGACGCCGTCGTTCTGACGGAGATGATCCCGCGAGATCTCGACTATGCGATTGTCTCACGACGCGCGCGCGCCGTCGCGTGATCGCCGTCGACCCTGCTGATTTACCAGCCTAAGGATCAGCAACATGGCGGGTGGCTCGGGCGCGTGGCAGACCTTGGACGCACGACGTTCCGGGTGCCCGGGGCGTCGTCACTCGTGGCTGGTCACCGCGAGGTGAATGATCGCCAGCTCGGCTGGACTGAGAGGGGTCGGCGCGCCAGTCATCGGCTCGGTCGCACTCTGCGTCTTGGGAAACGCAATCATCTCGCGGATGCTGTCCTGTCCCGCGAGGAGCATCGTCAGACGATCGATTCCTACCGCGATGCCTCCGTGCGGTGGTGTCCCGAACTCGAAGGCCTCGAGCAGATGTCCGAACTTCTCGTTCGCTTCTGCATCGGTCATGCCGATCACGCGGAACACGCGCTCCTGGAGCTCGCGTCGGTGGATCCGAATGCTGCCACCCCCGAGCTCATACCCATTGCAGACGACGTCGTACTGCTTGGCCCGAACGCGTCCTGGCTCCGACTCGAGGTAAGGGAGATCCTCGTCGATGAGCGAGGTGAACTGGTGGTGCTTGGCCTGCCAGGCGTTCCGCTCGGCGTTCCACTCGAAGGCAGGGACATGGGTGATCCAGGCGAACGCGAGGACGTTGGGATCCATCAGCCCGAGCCGCCGGCCGATCTCGAGGCGTACCTCGCCCAGAGCCGTGGCCACGACGTCGGGCGCGTCCGCGACGATGAGAACCAGGTCGCCCGGCCGTGCGCCGAGACGATCGCAGATCTCCTGAAGCCGCGTGTCGCTGAAGAAGCGGGTCAGCGGCGAGTGGAATCCGTGGGGCAACAATGCGAGGGGTACCATTCCCTTCGCTCCGGCACCGGTGGCAATGCGAGTCAGGTCCTCGATCTCTCGCCGGGAGTAGCTGGCGCAGCCAGGTGCGACGATCGCCTTGACCTGTCCACCGCTTTCGAGGACGGCGTTGAAAACGCGAAAGTCGGTTCCACCCGCCAGGTCGGTCATGTTCTGGATCTCGACTCCGAAGCGCAGATCCGGCTTGTCTGTACCGAAGCGATCCATCGCCTCCGCGTAGGTCAGCCGCGGGAAGGGGCGGAAGAGGAGCTTCTTCCCGCCGACGTTGTCGACCAGATCGGTCAGGCAGCCTTCGGTGATATTCAGGATATCCTCTTGATCGACGAATGACATCTCGAGATCGAGCTGGGTAAACTCGAGGCCGCGGTCGGCTCGTAGATCCTCATCACGAAAGCAGCGTGCGATCTGGAAGTACCGCTCGATACCAGCCACCATCAGGAGCTGCTTGTACTGCTGCGGAGACTGCGGAAGCGCGTAGAACGAGCCGGGATGGATTCGACTGGGGACGACGAATTCGCGTGCGCCCCCCGGCGTTTCCTTCGTCAGGATCGGGGTCTCGATCTCCAGGAAGTCTCGATCGCTAAACCACTCGCGGATGAAGCGCACCGCGCGGTGACGAAGCTCGAGATTTCGCAGCATGAAATCGCGGCGAAGGTCGAGATAGCGGTACTTGAGGCGCAGGTACTCGTCAACCTCCGCTGGCTCGTTGATCGGGAAGGGGGGCGTCTTCGCTGGATTGAGCACCTGGGCCGATTTCGCGACGAGCTCGATCTCGCCGGTTGCCAGGTTGGGGTTCACCATCCCCGGCGGCCGGACCTCGACGACGCCTTCGACGGCGATGACGTACTCCGGTCGGACCTCCTCGGCAACCGCCATTGCCTCGGACGACACGCTCGGATTGAAGACGATCTGCGTTACACCCCAGCGATCACGGAGGTCGATGAAGATCAAACCGCCGTGACTTCTCCGTCGGTTCACCCAGCCCATCAGGGTTACCGTTCTGCCCGCGTCTCGGGCTCGCAGCTCGCCACACGTCGTCGTCTTGTGCACCCGTTGCTCTCCAGGTTGATCTATACATGCATGAAAGGCTGACGAATTATACACGCCGGTGAGGATCTCTGTCAGATCAGAGTGCCTGCCGGCTTGCAGGGCGTGACGGTCCTTCAGTGCCGCGTACGGTATAATGTTGAGACGACGGCGCTTCGGTGGAGACTCGATCGGCGCCGTCGATCTTATTGGGAACGACCATGCTCGAGACGTGCATATCGATCGACCTGGAGATGACCAGCGCCAAACCCGAAGCCCAGGAAGTCATCGAGATCGCTGCGATCAAGTTCCGTGGCGATCGCATCCTGGAGAGCTGGTCGACGCTGGTGCGGCCGCAGAGTTCGGTTCCGTTCGGAGTTCAGGTCCTGACCGGGATCGATCCACGGGATCTCCAGCGCGCCCCGACCCTGGACGACGTCGCGGAACAGCTCAAGGCTTTCGTCGCCCACCACCCCCTGGTCGCGCATACGGTCTCGGCAGACGTTGGCTGCCTGCGTCGTCAGGGCGTGCAGCTCGATAATCCCCAGTATGACACGTTCGAGCTGGCGAGCATCCTGCTTCCTCAGATGCCCAGCTATAGCCTGGCCTCACTCGCCGAGGAGCTGAAGATCCCGTTCCCAAAGCAGCATCGGGCCACCCACGATGCGCTGGTGACCAAGCAGCTTTTTCTGAAGCTCGTGGATATCGCACGCTCGTTAGACCTGAGTCTGATTCAGGAGATCAACCGCCTGCTCGCGAATCACGCGTGGCCGCTCAAGAGCCTCTTTCGCGAGATCGAGATCGAGAAGAGCAAAACAGTATTCGAGACATCGATCCGAGCCAGCATGGCGGCGAAGGCGGGGATCGAGCCGACGGACCTCGAGCTCTTGGTCGCGCCGGCTAGCTCCGACGAGGCGGTACAGGCGGAACGCGAACCAGAGCCGATCGATCCCGAACCACTCGTCGAGATGCTGAAGCCGGGCGGGCTCTTTGCGCAGAAGCTGCCGGGCTACGAATATCGAGAGCCCCAGATTCAGATGCTTCGGGCAGTCACCGCTGCGCTCAACGAAGGCAAGAGGCTGATCGTCGAAGGTGGGACTGGCACCGGGAAATCGCTGGCTTACCTCCTGCCCGCGATCCACTTCGCGGTCGCCAACCGGCAGCGCGTCGTCGTCTCTACCAACACGATCAATCTGCAGGATCAGCTCATCCAGAAGGACCTGCCGGATCTGCAGCGCGTACTACCTTTCGCGTTTCGGGCGACGGTCCTGAAGGGTCGGACTAACTATATCTGCTTGCAGCGGCTCGCTGCCCTCCGTCGCCGGACTGATCTGAGCCGCGATGAAACGTTAGCTCTGATCAAGATCCTGGTGTGGCTGCCGACGACCGACACCGGCGACCTGAGCGAACTCAATCTCACCGAGGCTGAACGCACGGTCTGGACGAAGCTGTATGCTCATCCGGACATCTGTACGTACGGAACCTGCCAATACGCTCGACGTGGCCTCTGTTTTCTCTATCGGGCACGGGCGCGGGCAGAAGCCGCGCACATCGTGGTCGTCAATCACGCTCTGCTCCTGTCGGACGTCGTTTCTTCGAGCCGTGTGCTTCCAGACTATCGGTACCTGATTGTGGACGAGGCACATCATCTCGAGGACGAAGCGACCGATCAGCTTGGCTTCGCCATCGACGCCAGGGATGCATTCGGCCTCCTGGAGGATCTAATGCCAAGCGCGAGTGGCGAGCGACGAGGGGGCTTGCTCGCCGAGCTTCCCCAGCATTTCCGGGGAAGCTCGTGTCCCGCGGCGATCCAGCGACAGGTCGACGAAATCGCGCGCGACGCGATTGACCGCATTCCAGCCGTGCGGGAGGCGCTGGACGCGTTTTTCCAGGCGGTGACGAGCTTCATGGCGCAGCGTCCGACCGATAACCGTGGCTACGAGCAACGCGCTCGCCTGACCGCGTCGGCGCGCACCCAGCCGGCCTGGACCACCGTCGAGGTCGCGTGGGAGGCGGTAGAACTTCGGCTGATCGCGCTCCAGGAGGTTCTCTCGCGACTCTTCACGCGATTGGAAGGCCTGGATGCTTATGGCCTGCTCGAGTACGAGGACCTGATGAGCCAGCTCGCCAGTCTGATTGGACGGAACGAGCAGCTTCGCATGCACGGGAGTACGATCGTCAGTCATCCCACGGATGATTCGATCTACTGGGCGACGCTGAGTGCATCGGGCGATGTCTCGTTGCACAGTGCGCCGCTCAGCGTCGGTCCGCTTCTCCAGAGCATGCTCTATGCGGAGAAGGCCGCCGTCGTGCTCACCTCGGCGACCCTGACGACCGTCGGGAAGTTCGATTACATCAAGGAGCGACTGGGTCTCGAGGACGCGGATGAGCTTGCCGTTGGCTCTCCGTTCGATTACGCCAGGTCGACGCTGGTCGTCGTACCAACCGATATCCCGGAGCCCGAGCAGCCCCTCTATCAGAAGGTCCTGCATCAGACCCTCGAGCAGCTCTGCCTGGCAACCGAGGGGCGGGCGTTGATCCTCTTCACGTCCCACGCTCAGCTACGAGCTGCCTGGCAGGCCATTCGAGCGCCGCTGGAAAGGAAGGGCATTCTCGTGCTGGGGCACGGGGTCGATGGTACGCCGCGTCGGCAGCTCTTGAATACCTTCAAGACGAATCCTAAGACGGTTCTGCTGGGAGCATCGAGCTTCTGGGAGGGGGTCGACGTCGTCGGCGACGCTCTCAGCCTGCTGGTGATCACCCGGATTCCATTCAGTGTTCCGACGGATCCGGTGATCTCGGCGCGAAGCGAGCTTTTCGACGACTCGTTCTCCCAGTACTCGCTGCCGCAGGCCATCCTGCGTTTCCGTCAGGGCTTCGGGCGCTTGATTCGCAGTCAGTCGGATCGCGGCGTGGTGGTCATCCTCGACCGTCGTGTCCAGAGCAAGTCGTACGGTCCACAGGTGCTGAAGTCGCTGCCCCGCTGCACGATTCGGACGACGACACTAGCGGAAGTCCCAAGGCTGGCCGGACGGTGGCTGAGCCAGACCAGGCGCGGCTCGTAGGCGGCACGATCGACTCCTAGCCGAGCTCGTCCTGGAGGGCGGCGATCGCTTCGAACTGCTTCTGATTCGCCCAGTAGATGTCGAAGTAGAGGTGGTACAGCCGGTCGTACCGCGCGTGATTCAGCGAATCAGGAGCCGGGCCAGGGCGGGCGGTGACGAACCGAGCAATGTCGTCCAGACCAGCAACCGCGCCGACTGCGATCATTGCCAGCCCCGCCGCTCCCAGGGCCGAGGCCTCCTCGGCCGACGGCACAACCATCTGTCGCCCGAGCACGTCGGTGAGCAGCTGCAACCAGAACGGCGAGCGCGCGAAGCCGCCAGTTGCGCGGAGCTCCCTCGCCGGGCCAGCCGCCTCGTCGAGGGCTTCGACGATGCTGCGCATTCGGTACGATACCCCTTCAAAGACCGATCGGGCGACGTGTGCTGGTCCGTGGTGGGCGGCGAGACCGAAGAGAACTCCACGCGCGTTCGCGTTCCAGTACGGGCAGCGCTCCCCGGTCAGAAAGGGTAGAAAGATGAGCCCGCCGGACCCGACGGGTGCCTGGCGTGCGACGGTTTCAAGCGCGTCGAACTCGACCGATCCCGCATCGGGCAGCGGGCGTGGCATCAGATTGTGTCGTACCCAGTCGCAGGCAAGCCCGCCGTTGTTGATCGCCGCGCCCGCGACCCATCGTCCGAGCGCGAGGTAGTAGCACCACGTTCGCCCCTGCGCATCGAGGACTGGCTGGCTGGCGACGAGGCGTGTTGCCCCGCTCGTTCCGATCATCACGGTCATCTGCCCGGGGCCAATTGCGCCTGAGCCGACGCTCGACAGCACGCCGTCGCCAGCTCCCGCGACGACCGGTGTGCCCGCGGGTAATCCCAGGACAGATGCTGCCTCGCGGGTCAGGCCGCCGATCACTTCGGTCGGTTCGACGATCTCGGGCAATCGGTCCTCGGAGATGCCCAGCGTTTCGAGGATAGCACTGTCCCAGGTGCCCCGTCGCAGATCGAAAAGCCCAGAGGCGCTGGCGACGGAACGATCGACCACGCGCCGGCCAGTCAGGCGGAACAGGATCTCGTCTTTGATGGATCCAAAGATGGAGACACGCGCAAACTGCTGCGGCGCCTCCTCTCGCAGCCAGCGAATCTTGCCGGGCAGGTACATCGGGTGCAGGGGGCAACCGGTTCGTTGATAGAGAGCGCTCGCGTCGACGTCGCGACGCAGGCGCTCGACCTGGGAACGAGCGCGCGTATCAGCCCAGGTTATCGAGGGAGTAACTGGCTGGCCTCGACGATCGACCGCGAGAAGCGTGTGAAAGATCGTGCTGATGCCGATAGCTTCTATCGTATCGTTCGAGGGTACCTGACGAGCAATCGCGGAGACGGCTCGCGCGATCGCCTGCCAGACCAGCTCCGGGTTCTGCTCGGCGACGCCAGGATGCGGAGTCTCGAGAGGATAGCTCTCGTGTGCAGTCGCGAGTGCCTGGGCTTCGAGAGTAAAGAGCACGGCACGTGTGCCGCTGGTTCCGACGTCAAGGCCGATGACGAGGCGATTGCTCACGGGACCATTCCTCGTGCCGTTCGAATGGCGGCGAGGAATGCCTGAGCGGTCCGAGTGATCTCGTCGAAGCGGCCGCTGGAGACGAGGCGAGGATCGACCAGGGCGCTACCGAGCCCGAGCGCGACGGCGCCCGCGCGGATGAAGTCACCCGCGTTGTCGAGGTTGACGCCACCCGTCGGGACGAGCGGGATCTCACTCAGAGGTGCGAGGACGTCGCGCAGATAGCGCGGTCCGACCGGTCCTGCCGGGAAAACCTTGACCAGACTTGCACCTGACGTCCAGGCGCGGAGAATCTCGGTAGGGGTGAACGCACCCGGCACGACGGCTACGCCACGCTCGATGGAAAACTGGACGATGGCTTCGTCGAGGTGCGGGGAGACGATCAGCTGCGCACCGGCTGCCACTGCCTGACTCGCCGCGTCCACGGACAGGACGGTCCCGGCGCCGATAACCAGACGCTCTGCAAAGTGGTGGGTTAGCGCGTGCAGCATGTCCAGTGCGCCGGTGGTGTTCATCGTCACCTCGACCACGTCGACGCCCGCCTCGTGGAGTGCTTCAGCCGTCTCGATGGCCCGGCGTGCCTCGGTGTGTCGCATGATGGCGATCAGACCACTGGAGGTGATCCGGTGCGTCACTTCGTCGCGATTCACGATCCTGCCCCTCCTCATCAGCGCTAGATTATGCCACCGCGTGCCTGGGCACGTCTAGCTCAGAGGCGGGTGATAGCTGTCCTGGCTCCCCGCCGACGGCGAATCGATTCCTTGACCAACCGGGCTAGCGCGTGGTAGCATCCGCTCACATTGCCTGGAGGCGAGCCAAGACGATGGTCATCGGAGCTTTACTGGTACGGCTCCACCTACCGACCAGCCAGTCGCTGAAGGACAAGCGACAGGTCGTGAAATCGCTGAGCGCACGGCTAACGAATCAGTTTGGCGTGGCCGTCGCCGAGGTCGGAGAACAGGGGACGTGGCAGGTTGCCGAGCTTGGAATCGCCTGTGTCTCGAATCAGGCAGGTCACGTCGATCGCGTTCTCGACGCGGTAGTGAAGTACATCGAGGAGACGCGGCCGGACGTGGAGATCACCGATTCTGGTCGAGATCTGATCACCGTCTTTCAGTGAGAGATGAGCACACCCGGCGCATTTGGACCGAATGGATCGACCACCTGCCAGACATCGTGCCGTTGCACACGTGCTCTTCTGGATGACTAAACCGTGGCGCTGCCCGCCAGGAAAGGACCGTCACCTTGGAAGTTCGAATCCTGGGTGCGCATCAGAGCGACGCCATCGACCAGCATTTCACGACGATCGTCGTCGATGCGACACTTGCGATCGACGCGGGGAGCATCTCCTCCGCGCTTACGCGCGAGGAGCAGCTTCGCGTCCGCGATATCCTTTTGACACACCAGCACTGGGATCACGTCAAGGACCTGGCCGGCTTCGGCTTCAATCTGATGGGCGCGGGTGCGACGGCGGCTATCTATTGTACTGATCAGGTCCAGCAGGTGATCAGGACGACCCTGCTGAACTCCCAGTACTGGATCGATTTCTTCGCCGGGCCGAATCCGAATCACCCAGTTTTCGTCCCGAGGCGAGTCGAGCCCGGAATCGAGATCGCGGTCGGGGCGTATCGTGTGGTGCCAATTCCGGTCAACCACAGTGTGCCAACACTCGGCTATCAGCTCACCGACCCGTCCGGACACAAGCTGTACTACACAGGCGACAACGGCCCAGGCTGCGGCGAGTTCTGGAGTGCAGCCCAGCCAGATGTGCTGATTACCGAGTGTACCTTTTCGAACGTCGAGGCCGACGTGGCTGCGCAGCACGGTCACCTGTGTCCAATCTTTCTGCAGGAGTCTCTCGAGGTGTACCGTGCGAGACAGGGCTACATCCCTCGCGTGATCCTGGTGCACGTGAACCCGCTTCACGAAGAGCGGATTCAGCTGGAGGTGGACGAGGTGGCGCGACGGTTGCACGCAGCGATCGAGATTGGCCGTGAAAATATGCTCCTCACGGTCTGATTGCTGTCGTCGTTGCTCGCGTGCTATAATTGCGCGAGTTTGTGCAAGAGGAACCGATGGACCTGGTCAAATCTGTCGAACAGGAGTATGTTCGTTCTGACCTACCTGCCTTTCGGCCGGGCGACACCGTTCGGGTCGCGGTGAAAGTCGTCGAAGGCGGACGCGAGAGAATTCAGCAGTTTGAAGGCGTGGTTCTGCGCAAGAAGGCAGGAACCACGAATGCGACGTTCACCGTGCGGCGTGTCTCCCACAATGTCGGTGTCGAGCGGACGTTCCTTCTGAACTCCCCTCGGATCGAGAAGCTCGAAGTGATCCGGCGAGGTCGGGTACGGCGGGCGAAGCTCTATTACCTTCGTAATCTGACTGGCAAGGCTGCTCGTATCAAGGAGAAGCGCCAGGCGTAGGCACGGGGTGTGGCCAAACGCTCGTCGCGAGAAGCTGAACGCGATTCGGTTATCCAGCTGGCGGGCGTAGCGGCCGCGCCTCGCGGGCGCTCAACGCCCGTTCGGCCAAGCCTGGCGTTTGAACGTGCACTCTGGCGCCGTGGGTTCACAAGGGTCGTCGGCGTCGACGAGGCCGGCATGGGCAGCCTGTGTGGTCCGGTTATCGCCGCGGCCGTGTGTTTTGGTCGCGACTGTCGTATCATCCCTGGCGTGCGCGATTCGAAGATCCTTTCCGCGGCTCAGCGCGAGAGCCTTCTGGCGGAGATCCGGCGCGAGGCGCTGGCAATCGGTCTTGGAGCGGCGTCCGTGGATGAGATCGAGCGCCTGAACGTGCGGGTCGCATCCCACCTGGCGATGCAGCGCGCGTTGAGGCGTATCGGCGAGTTCGATCACGCGCTGATCGACGGGCGGCCGATCCGGAACGTCGACCTCGGGCCCCACACTACGATTGTCGACGGCGATGCCCTCTCGTATTTCGTCGCCTGTGCCTCCATCATCGCCAAGGTCACCCGTGACCATCTGATGAAGAAGCTCGCCGCGCGCCATCCGCACTACGGCTGGGATCACAACGCCGGTTACGGGACGGCAGAGCATCTCGCTGCGCTCGATCGCTACGGCCCGACGCCGTATCATCGGCGGGGATACGCGCCGGTCCAGCTGAGATTGGAGGCACGTGACGCGTGAAGGACGATCGCGTGGATCCCAACCAGCGCGGAAGGGACGCCGAACATTTCGCCGCCGCGTATCTTCGTCGACAGGGCTATCGGATTCTCGAGACGAACGTGCGCTTCGCCGGCGGAGAGATCGACGTCGTCGCTGACGATCATGGGATTCTGGTCTTCGTCGAGGTTCGCGCGCGCAAGGCCGGTCGCTTCGGAGGCGCGGAGGAATCAATCAACGCCACGAAGCGGCGACGAATCCTTCAGGCAGCGGAGAGCTATCTGCAGCAGCACGAGGAGGCAGCGGCACGGCCGGCCCGCATCGACGTCGTCGCGGTTCAGCTAGACGGAAGTGGGCGACCGACCGCTGCCGCGGTGATCAAGAACGCGCTTGAGGAGACGTAGCGAGCGATGGGAGACCGAAGCCGGTAATGGCTTCGGCAATACGGGCTTCCTCGTCCGCGGTAACGGTTCTGAGCGGCAGTCGAACACGGGCCGTGCTCAAGACTCCCAGGGATTTGAGGATCGCCTTCATACCCGAGAAGCTGGATGAGGTTGGCGAACCCCTGGCGATATTGATGACCTTCTGAATCCCGATGGCACGCACGGTGTGTCGGTCGGCGGCTTTCCAATCCCCCCGACGCGCTGCCTCGTACACGGCGACACAATCCGACGCGATCACGTTGGAGATACCCGGGATCGCTCCGTTGGCACCCGCGATGACGCCTGAATCGATGAGGATACGCGTTCCCAGAAAGCCACGGAAGTTCAGTCCATCGTCGCGTGTCGCGGTCATGACCTGTCGAAACCAGTCCAGATCGTTCTGGCTGTCCTTGATGCCGACGACCGTGCCCTCGCGAGCGAGCGTGAGGACCGTTGGAACTTCCATACGTGTCTTCACGTTCTGGGGGATGTTGTAGATAAGGAGCGGAAGGTCGACAGCTTGCCGAACGGCGCGGAAGTGGTCGAGCAGCTCCTCCTGGCTATTGACGTAATAATAGGGGGGCGTCAGGGCGACCGCGTCGGCGCCGGCTCGCCGCGCGGCGCAGCCATGGGCAATTGCCAGGCGCGTGCTGCAGTCTCCGATCCCGGCGATCACGGGAACACGACCTGCCGCGGCCTCGACGACCGTCTGCACGATTGCTTCACGTTCCGTCTGATCGAAGCACGAGAACTCGCCGGTGGTCCCGGTCGCCCAGATCCCGTGCACTCCCTGGTCGATCAGGTAGTTGACCAGCCGCCGCAGCGAGAGATGATCGACGTCTTCCGCGTCGGTGAGGGGGGTAAGGATTGGGGTGAAAATGCCGTGCAACTGCTCAAGATTCACAACTGTATCCTCCGCTTCAGGATTGTCAGCTCGGGCGTCCAACGGCCAGTGTAGGGGGCGCACGGGCACCTGTCAACGCGGGTAAATTCAAGTAAAATGTCATGTGCAGATTATCGCATCGTGATGGCGGCGGAGCTGTGCCCCACTACACGTCGAGGAAGGACCTTGCTCGAGAGGTATCTGCGGACCTCGACGATCACGGGTGGGGCACGTCAACCCAGCGAAAGATAGAGAAGCCGAGGAAAGCATTTCGTGGCAAAGGCTGATGAGAAGTCCAGGGCCGGTCGGACGAAGGATCTGATTGCCGCGCTGGAGCGCAACTGGCGCGTGGAGATGGAAGGCGCAGCTACCTACGAGTACCTTGCCCAGCGCGAGGCGAGTCCGCAGCGTCGTGCGATCTTATCGCGGCTCGCGGATGGCGAGCGCCGCCACGCGGAGCGATGGGCCGGGCGCTTGAAGGAGCTTGGCGTTGAGCCGCCGACGTCGCAGCCGACACACGTGTCCTGGCTTGCCCAGCATTCGACGCTCGAAGCGACGCTTCGACGCCTCGAAGGCGAGGAAGAGGAGCACATTCGCGTCTATGAAGAGCAAGCGCGCCGGCTCGATGACGCGCCGTCGCTGGAGATCATCCGTGACGCGGTCAGCGACGAAAGGACCCACGCTCACATTCTACGGTCCATGGTGGGTGAGACTGGGAGCGAGATTCGGAGCCGCCTCGACGCGATCTTGAAGCGCGAAAAGTGGCATACTTCGACCGGGAGCTGGCTGGGCGACGCGATCTACGGCGCGAATGACGGGCTCGGCGCCGTCTTCGGCATCGTCTCCGGCGTCGCGGGGGCAACGACCAACTCGAGTCACTTCGTTCTCCTGGCTGGTCTGGCTGGCGCAATCGCCAGTGCTCTGTCGATGGGATCAGGAGCGTACCTGGCCACGAAGTCAGAGGGTGAGGTCCACCAGGCGGAGGTCTCGCGCGAGCGAGATGAGGTCGTGGAAAACCCCGAGGAGGAGATCGAAGAACTCTCACTCTTCTACCAGCTCAAGGGACTTTCGCAGGAGGAGGCGACACGACTCGCGGCGAGCATCGCGAGCGACCGCGAACAGCTCGTCCAGGCGCTCGCGCAGGAAGAGCTTGGGATCTCCGAGGAGCGCCTGCCGAACCCGGTGCTATCCGCCGTGTCGGCGAGCGTGTCGACGTTCCTGGGGGCGATCATTCCCGTGGTGCCGTTCTTCTTCCTCAATGGCCTGACCGCGGTGATCGTCGCGGCAGGTATCAGTCTCGCCGCGCACTTCGCGGTCGGCGCGGCCAAGACGCTGGTCACGGGGCGAAGCTGGGTGATCAGTGGGAGCGAGATGACGATCGTTGGAGCAGTCGAGGGAGCGATTACGTACGGCATTGGCCTGCTCATCGCACCTCTTGGAGTATAGCAATCGAGGCATCTGATGATTCAGGATATCGTGAAGAAGCTGGCGGATACCACGAGCTCGCCATCGGCGGTGGAGGTATCGCGGTTGTCGGGGCTGAGCTCGGCAGACCTTGACGCGTTTCGCCAGGTGTGGGCGGATGTACCCGCCGAGCGTCGCCGGGCGATTCTCCAAATCGCAGTTCAGCTCGCCGAGCACGACGTGGAGATGGACTTCAGCCAGATCTTCAAGGCGTGTCTGAGTGATCCGGACGAGTCGGTTCGAGCGACGGCGATCGAGGGCCTGTGGGAAGACGAGGAATTCCGGACAGCCGATCGGTTGGTGGCGATGCTGCGGACCGACGCCGCGGAGTCCGTCCGGGTGGCGGCGGCGCTGGGACTCTCGCGATTCGCGCTCCTGGCAGAAGAGGGAAAGCTGTATGCCCCGTCGGCTAGGCGCGTTCGCGAGGCACTGTTCGCGGCTGCCAACGACGCATCCGAGACGATCGAAGTCCGACGGCGTGTCATCGAGGCGCTGGGCGTGCTGAGCGATCCCCACGTGGCCGAGCTGGTTGCTGCCAGCTATGACGACCCGAATCCGAAGATGCGCGCGAGTGCCGTGTACGCGATGGGACGCACCTGTGATGAGCGCTGGCTCGAGATCATCCTTCACGAGCTGGAGAGCGAGAATCCGGAGATGCGTTACGAGGCGGCCCGTGCTGCGGGCGAGCTAGGAAGCCCGCGCGCCATCGTGCCACTGATCGCGCTCCTCGACGACGAAGATATCGAGGTACAGCTGGCCGCGGTTGGGGCGCTGGGCGACATCGGCGGAGACGTGGCACGACGCGCGCTCCAGCGATGCCTCCAGAACGAGAAGCCTGCCATTCGCGCCGCGGCGGCAGATGCGCTGGGCGAGCTCGATCTCACCGCGGATCCGCTGAGCGTCGCGCCATTTCTCAAGGATTCCACCCGAACTATTTAGGTCGCCTCGCGGTGCGGTCGCGGGAAGGGCCGTGGACGGGGAGATTACACGTCCAGCTGAGCCCGTGGCGGCGAGTCCGTCAAGACGAAGAGGATCGAGTTTGTCCAGCAAAGATCCGCAGACGCGTGACCCCGTGGAGACGGGAATGCAGATCGGCCATGCGGGCGATCAACGCCCCGATGTACCTCGCGAGCAGGTCTCGGCCGGCGAATCAACCGTCGTGGCGGGGGAGTCGGCCGATCTTGCTCCGGCCACACGCGCATTGCGCGCTCTGCCCAGCGTGGAGAGACTCGTTCAGATAGCGGCCGATGCCTGCGCCGGATGGCCGCGTCCGATGATCGTTGACGCAGCACGCGAGGCGCTGGCATGGGCGCGGGAGAGGGCCAGGGCCGGCGATCCTCCACCGGCTGCTGCCTCCCTGGTCACGACGATGGTCGAGATGCTACACCAGCGCACGTCCCCGAGCCTGCGTACAGTTATCAACGCAACGGGCGTGATTCTCCATACGAATCTTGGTCGCGCTCCGGTCTCAGAGGCGGCTGGCCAGGCGATGCTGATGGCCGCGACCCACTATTCGAATCTCGAGTTCGATCTCGATTCCGGCGAGCGCGGCTCGCGCCACGTCCATCTGCGGACATTGCTCCGCGAGGTGACGGGGGCCGAGGATGGTCTCGTGGTCAACAACAACGCGGGCGCCGTGCTTCTGTGCCTGAGCGCTCTGGCCGGTGGGCGGGAAGTCATCGTTTCACGCGGCCAGGCCGTCGAAATCGGTGGCGGTTTTCGTATTCCCGAGGTCATGCGCCAGAGTGGAGCGGACCTCGTGGAGGTGGGAACAACCAATCGAACCTACCTGAGCGACTACGAGGCGGCAATCACCGAGCGTACGGCGCTGCTTCTTCGGGTGCACCCGTCAAACTTTCGCCTCGACGGATTTGTTCACGCGGTAGGCATCGCCGAGATGACCGACCTGGGTCGCAGACGCGGTGTTGGCGTGATGGACGACCTCGGGAGCGGCGCCCTTCTCGATCCTCGCTCGTTCGGCTTGCGCGACGAGCCGCTGGTGCAGGATAGCGTACGAGCCGGAGCGACGGTCGTGTGCTTCAGTGGAGATAAGCTGCTCGGTGGGCCCCAGGCGGGTGTCATCGTCGGGTCCAGGGAAGCGATCGAGCGCATTCGACGACACCCTCTGGCACGAGCCCTGCGAATCGACAAGGTTTCGCTTGCCGGCCTGGAGGCGACGCTCCGCCATTATCAGCGGGGTGAGGCCACGCGTATGATCCCGATCTGGCGGATGATCGCGCGGTCTTGCGACGACCTCGAGCGCCGCGCGCGACAGATCGAGCGGTCGATCGGGTCGCCACGCGTGCGGGCCGCGGAGATGCTGGCGACGGTGGGGGGTGGATCGCTTCCCCAGGAAACACTGCCCTCCTGGGGCCTCGTTATCTCCCCGATCACGGCTGACCCCGGGCAATCCGCTCACTCCCTGGCACGCCGACTTCGGAACCGAGTGCGCCCGATCATCGGACGGGTCGAGCGCGATGCGGTGTGGCTCGACCTGCGAACGGTTGAGCCCGAGCACGACGCTGAGGTCCTGGCCGCACTGCGCTCCGAGCTGACGGAATAATCCCTGCCGCCTGGCAGATGAATCCGGCACGCGGGAGATCATCCTCCCGGTGACCCGCGGCGTTTCTTCGGTGTTCCTCCATCGCGGTTGTCGCCGGTCTTCGGCGCCACTTCCGGCTCGGAACCGGACCGAGAGGTGGTAACGCGGTGTCGACCGACCCCACGAGAGATCGTGTCTGCCCGCTGCACGTTGGGCGATACGCGAACCAGTAGAACAAGCCAGCAGTTTCGTGTATGATGGCTGAGACGCAAAGGCGCGCCTGACGTGCCCGCGTCGCCCTCGCCCGGGCCGAAGCCTGAGAGCAGGCCGACGAGGGCCGGAAAGGCGTGAGCAAGCTGATCTAGTTCGTCCCCGGTCTGTGGTGCCGACGGACCACCAGTAACAGGAGCGCGTCCCGATGGCTATTGGTCGGTTGATCGCCGTCTTTCGTCTTGTCGTCAAGCGGAGTCTGAACAACGTCCGCCTGTTGCTTGCCGCGTTTGTCGGACTGATTATTGCCGTGTGTCTCGTCGCGTCAGTGCCCCTCTACACGCACGGAACGCTCGAGCGGCTGCTTCGTCAACGGCTGGCGACGTCGGACAAGCGTCCGGCTGGGACGGTCTGGCTGCGCCACCTCGAAGAGGGCGATCGCCGCGCCACCCTCGATCAGTACAAGAGCCTCGATTCTTACGTCACCAATAACGTCCAGTGGATCATCTCGCTGCCCCTCCAGAAATACGTGCAGTACGTTGCGGGCGACGTTTACGTGTTCTGGCCGGCTGAGAATCGTGGCTTCATCCCGCAGGCCCAGCGGCGATACGGCTACCTGGCCTGGCAGAGCGATCTGATGTCGCACGTTACCATCGTCCAGGGGAGTGGGCTGACCGATGCGGCGACTCCGCAGGGATCCGACGTCCCGGTGATTATGAACCAGGCCACGGCGGACGAGCTGCACATGAAGGTCGGCGAGCGTTACATCTATAGCGACGTCGAGCAGTACAACCCCAAGGGCGTTGTCGTCAAGATCGTCGGCCTCTGGCAGCCGAAGGATCCAAACGATACGTACTGGCTCTACGATCCGTTCCTGTTCAACAACGTCCTCTTCTCAAACCGAACGGATCTCTTCAACCGCGTCTTTACGCAGCTACCGAACGCCCCGCACGAGTTCTCGTGGTATGCCATCTTCGATGCCAACGCAATCCACACGGTGAACGAGAGTCGCGTTCTCTCCGGCCTCCAGTTCCTGAACACCCGCGCCAATATCATGATGCCGTCGGTCACGCTCTACCCGGCCCTGGAGACGACGCTGGAAGAGTTCCAGACCCGCGCCTTCCTTCTGAACCTTCTGCTCTTCGTCCTCAGCGTGCCGATGGTGGTGGTCGTCCTTTATTACATCACGACCAGCATTGGAATGATCATCGATCGGCAGCGAAACGAGATCGCACTGCTGAAGAGCCGTGGCGCGTCGACGCTCCAGATCATCGGCATCTATCTCACCGAGGGTGTCTTGATGGGCGTCCTCGCGATGGTACTCGGCCCGCTGATCGGGATGGGGGTTGCCGAGCTGATCGGCGACTCCTACGGATTCTTGATGTTCGCGCAGCGCCCGCCGTTGCCATTGTGGCTGGATGAGCAGACACTGCAGTATGCTCTCGGAGCCGTTGTGCTATCGATCCTGGCGAGCCTGCTGCCGGCGGTTGGCGCTGCCCGCCACTCGATCGTGAGCTACAAGCAGGAGATCGCTCGATCCACGTCGTCACCCTTGTGGCAGCGCTTCTTCATCGACATTCTGCTGCTGGCCGTGGCGGGCTATGGTTACCGGCTCCTGAGCCAGAACCACTCGATTCTGATGATCGGACAGAATGCTCAGGGAGGAGCGAATCAGCCGAACCTGTTCATCGATCCGTTGACGCTGCTTGTACCCTCGGTCGCCATCTTCGGCGCGGCGCTGTTCTTCCTGCGCCTCTTTCCTCTGCTGTCGGCAGTCGCATCGCGGGTTGCAAACCTGATCGCGGGTGCGCCGGTCGTGCTGGCACTGCGCCAGATCGCGCGCACGCCGCGACAGTACAGCTCGCTGGTGCTTTTGCTCACGGTCACCCTGGCGCTCGGTGCGTTTAGCGCCTCCGCCGCGCACACGATCGATCGCAACTTTGCCGAAAAGGCGTTCTACAGGATCCCAGCTGATCTATCGATCTGGGAGGCCTGGGATTACGACGAGCAAGCAGGCACGTTCAACGCCCCGCCACTCAGCGCTCACTACGTCAAAGGCGTCGCGGAGATCTCGACCTGGAATGACTATACGGTCGTGCCCCAGCAGTCGCGGAGCCAGGAGAAGGCTCAGCTCATCGGGATCGACCGAGTGACCTTCCCCAAGGTAGCCTGGTGGCGAAGCGACTTTGCAAACGAGCCCCTCGGCGCCTTGATGAACGCCCTGGCGATCAGTGACCAGGCAATTCTGGTGCAGCAGGAGTTTCTGGATCGGTATCAGCTTCACGTCGGCGATACCGTGACACTTCTGTTTGACACGACCCCGGTCGATTTTTATATCGCCGACACGATCAAGGAGTTCCCGACCCTCTATCCGGATCAGGGGTTCATCTTCGTCGCCAACCTGAACTATATCTACGATCAGATCGGGCTGAGCCCGTATCACGTCTGGATCAAGCTCGAGCCGAACACGCGTAGCGTCGATGTCATCAACGAGCTACGGGATAACGGGATCAAGATCGTGAACATCGAGAACAGCCAGCTCGAGGTGAACTCCGGTCGGCTCGATCCACAGCGCACCGGTCTCTTTGGCGTTCTCTCGATCGGCTTCGCGGTGGCGGCGCTCCTGACCGTGCTCGGATTCTTCCTGTACTCATTCCTGTCGTTCGAGCGCCGTCTGCTCCAGATGGGTATCCTCCGTGCGATGGGTCTGACGGTTCGGCAGCTATTTGGAATGCTGATGTTCGAGCAGGTGTATCTGATCATCCTGGGCGTGATCGTCGGAACAGCGCTTGGTGTTTACGCAGGTCGACTGTTCATCCCGTTCTTCGAGATCAGCACCGGATTCCAGAACGCGATTCCGCCGTTCGTCGTCGAAACCGCGTGGGGGGATATCACTCGGATCTACATTATTCTCGGGGTGATGCTGGCGCTCGGCCTTGCATCCACGGCGATGCTGATCGCTCGGATGAAGCTCTATCGCACGGTGAAGCTGGGCGAAGAGAGCTAGGGTTGCTCTTCGCTTCGCCACGTGGCCCCGAGGGCCGCGACTGATCGGGGACGAACGGCGTCATTCGACGGCGTCCTCAGCCACCGCGAAGGCCTTTCCGGATGCGATCGATCAGATCTTCCTCGCGACGGAGCGCGGTGAGGTCAACCGGCGACTCCATCGCGACGTCGAGCAGAGCCCGGATGATCACGGCTTTGCGGATCGCCCGCCCACCGCGCCGTCTCGCTTCGCGGCACTTATCCTCAAGCCAGTCGATGTGGCGCTCCTCGAGAAAGATCGCCGACTGACGCGTTGGACCACGCTCGAGGGGCACGCTCGAGGTTGTCCCGTCTGCGTGCTCCCCCATCGCGCTCTCGGTCTCGGGAGTGCTGGCTGGCTGTCGGAAGAACAGTGATTTCCCCTCGGGAAGGCTAGCTCGTCGGGGCATTGTCAATCTCCTCGGCAAGAGATCGGTACGCGCGGGCACCATCACTCGTTCGCGCATAGGTCAGAATCGACTGTCCGACGATCGGGCTCTCTTTGAAACGGACGCTCTCACGAACCACCGTATCGAAGATCCGATAGCGTGATCCGAGCTCGGACTGGGCGCGCTGCAGGATCTCGCGCGCGTGCAAGGTGCGGCCGTCGAAACGCGTCGGCAGGATTCCCTCGACTTTGAGATCGCTGTTGACCTCTTGCTGGATTTCCTGGACGGTCTCGAGCAGGAGGCCGACGCCAAGGAGCGTGTAATAGTCGCACGTCATCGGGATGAGAACGCTGTCGGCGGCACTCAAGGCGTTCACCGTCAGGAGGCCGAAGGATGGGGGGCAATCGATGAGAACGTAGTCGAAGTTGTCTCGAATCGGCTTGATGGCGTTACGCAGCTTATCCTCGCGTCGATTCATGTTCACGAGCTGTAGCTCGGCCGCCGCCAGGTGGATGTTCGTCGGGGCAAGCGCGACCCTTTCCTCGACCTCGACGAGGGTATCCGCGAGCTTGGCGCTCCCGATCAGGACGTGATAGGTCGTGAGCTGAAGCTTGTGAAGCTCGACGCCGCAGCCTTCCGATAGGCTCGCCTGCGGATCGAGGTCGACCATGAGGACCTGACGGTTGCGCTCCGCCAGGCCGCTGGCGAGGGAACGGGTTGTCGTCGTCTTGCCGGAGCCGCCCTTCTGGTTGGCGATGGCGATTACGCGGGCCACGCGGTGAACCTCCGTCGGACAGTGATACGGTTGTACGGTAAGAATGCCGGGACATTGTACTGATACACGGTTGCCAGGTCAAGCCGCGGCGGGAGGCGTCGACGAAAACGCGATTGCGAGGTACTCCCCAGGTCAGGTGTCCCCGCTACCTCCTGCCGCCTGCGCCTGCGCTTTCTCGTATCGTCGGTCCACGGACAGCGCGCCCGCGGGCGACACGCGAGGCGACCGCCGCCGATCACGGTGCGCGTAGGTGCCGCCGCCAGTCAGACCAGAGCTCGTGGTACAGACCGCTTCCAGTCACGCGACTGACGAGCGCGGCCAGGAGCGAATGCCTGGCCGCCTTGATCGCTTCTGACCTGTGAACTTACAAGCGTATAAATTAATAGATGTATGACCACATTATTATGATCCAATGCAATCATGTGTCCATTTCTCTGCTATAGCGTACAAGCTCACAAACGCACAGAAGTATCGGTCGTGTCAAACGTGCCCATGCACCAGGGGATTGGTCGCTCTCTTGCAACCGACGCGGGGACAGACCTGACCGCGACTGGCTGACGGCGGAGCAGACCAGTGCTCCCCGAAATAATCTGCCCGGACCCCGGGTGCGGTACGAGAGTCCCGCGGTCCGGCCACGACGCTCGGGAACGTTGGCGACTCGATCAGCCTGGCGCCCGCGCCACGCCGTGATCCAGACGGCAACCGGTGAGCGGTTGCGACTGGACACCGCCGCCACCTTCACCGTCGACGCGTCTCCCGCTTGAGTTTGGGCGGCGGGGACGAGGACGCCGATGAAGGGCGATCGTACCGACCCATCCGAGCGCTCGGAGCGGGGGCGATCGTTGACCGGCTTGCAGGGACCCTGGTCACATCCTTCCATCTGCACTACTATACGGATGCACGTTTATTAGAACTTACAGACATACAAAAATGGAACAGTGCGTACGTACAGATCTGTGTCCATACGTCTGTAACGTCCTCTCGGGTGGATGGCTGAGCTCGTGAGTGGTGGACATACGTGACATAACGTTGGTACCCCGGCGTTCGCTCGACGATGTCGAGGGAACGACCGCTCCCTTTCCAGGCCACGAAGAACGCTGCCTTCTCTCGCCCGTGGATCCTCGCCGCACAGGTCACTCATGAACAGGCTCCGTCGGTAGCCGATCCCCGCGCTCCTGGCCCTGACGGGTAATGTAATATATCGTGTATCCCTCGGCTGCAGCGCTCCGACCTGACAATCGAGTAATCCATGGTCGTTACAGAATCACATCCTCATACCTGCACGGAGGTATATCGAGAAGTCTATACGGTCATATTCCCGCGCAGAAACGCTATTGTGAGTCGGTCGTGATATACGATTGTCCGTCGATACGGGCACGGGTTGCGACAGGATATCGAGCAGACGGGAGGGTCAAGAACTGTCAGCGATTAGCTCCAGGATCCGGGTCCACGCGATCGTCCCGACGGGGGCCGGCCCGTGCTGGTGCTCCCGCACGGGCGGGAGACGAGCGATTGATTGGACGTCTTTCCGGTTGCCCTAGGTCCCCGGGAGAGCAGGCGGAAGTGATCCGGATCGCGACGACGGTCTGGCTGGTTCGGTCCGAAGCCTGGCGGTGATGGCCAGTAGACGACGATGACACGCCGCGTGGCCCGGTCGCCCAGTAGGATGTCGGCGTTGACCACCCACGATTATCCGGGATCCGAGGAGGGCGACCCCGCGACCCACCGCCAGACGACCGACGCGTGCCGGGGCGCGCAGACGAAGGGTCTCCCCATCCCAGCCATGGCCTTTCCCGTGGAGGAACAGCCGTTGAATCGCCCAGCGGTGGAGATCGGCCTGCACCTGCCGCGGGCGCGCCGGGAGGTCGGCGATCCAGCGCCATGGCTCGTCGGCGGTCTCGTCGCAGACCGCGCTGAGCTGAGCAGGCCCCCGTCCCCGTCCTGCGAGGCTGGCATCAGAGCACTAGGAAGGTCGCCCGTCGTGGTCTCCCGTCCCGGCCCAGCGGGTACGCGCCGGTCCAGTCGGCGCCGCGATTGGCAGCAACTGTGCGCCCCGCGCGGGTCGTCCCGTCGTGGAAGCACATCCGGACCTGGCTCTGGACCCGCGGCCCCGAGACCCGGTCAAAGGCATTGGCCGCGTCGACCTTGCGGAGCGTCCCGAAGGCTCGATCTGCTGCCGAGGATGCGGTGGTCGCGCCGCACCAGGGGTAGACGCTCCTCCACCTCGCCGAGAGAGCCGAGCGGCTACTGCGAATAAGGTTCTCTCGGCCAGACCGACGTGGTACGCCCGCGGGCACACGGCCACCGGCAGGACGATCCCGCCGTCGGCAAGCCCAACCGGTAGCGCGACGACCTGATCGGCCCCGTAGGCGAGATCGCGGACCAGATGGAGGTGGCGGAGGCGCCGGTGGGGGACGAAGCAACGGCGCGGATCGCGCGCGAACCGCCACCGCAGGTCCGCCAGAAGCTATCGCCTGTGCCTGATACCCTCAAGGGTATCAGGCGACGTCGCGCCAAGATGTCCTTCCTGCTGTCCTGGACGTTCTGCTGGTCGGTCTCTCGGTCGAGCGCCTCTCCCTGCTGACAGTCGAGGTGTCAATCGACGACCAGGGCAGCGACGCGACGGCCCGGACGCCAGCGCTCACTGCCACGTAGCATCTACAACGTGCGATGTAGCACTTTCGCTCCGCGCTTTTCTGTGGACTTGTCAGTGACACTGACGCGACGTGGCAGAGCAACTGCGAACTCCCCGCATCGACGTGTCGCAAAGACACACCGAAGCCGCGGATGCGGTCAGGAATTGCCAAATGCGCATAGCTGTGTCCAATGGGCATAGCAATATCCAGGAAGGCAGGATGACCCCAGGGCGGATGAGTGGATCCCCGTTGGAGTGGACGTCGCCGACCGAACGGTGGGCGAGCCAAGCGGGACCGGACGTTCGACGGGCGCGGGCGCTACCAGGACGAAGGACGTGAGGTCGGGCCGAAACCGACGACTAAGTCGTGACATAACAATAACTCGACAGAATCACTGTGGGGAATTTGTGGATAAGATTGCGTCGGGTCGTGTCGGGAGTGCGACGCGCCTAGTTGACAGAAAATGTAGTCGCGGCTCAGGGCGGTAGTGCAGCCTCTCGGCGTCATGCAAACACGCTGCGATCCGTGGAGCAGAGGCTCCGGAGCCGAGATCAGCCATACCGTTCGCTCGGTCCCGCCAGTCCGGTGTCGGTAAGGGCCGCTGTCCACGCCGCGGCCGGAATCCCGTCCCGCCACGCACGAGCATCGACCCCTGCTGGGATGGAGCTCCTCCCGGCCGGCGTGCGGGTGCCAGGAATGAGAGGTTAGTTTTTTAGTTTTTGATTTAGCTCATATACTGCTGAATATTCGACGGGGTGTACGTTCGCGAGTCATACCGATCCGAAATGGACATCCGCCGACCCTGGACGGCTATCGTTCCGAGCTCCGACGCGGAATCCCTGGCGCGCTGGGGCCAAACCGGGGCCAGGGAGCGACGCCTCGTCGTGGCGCGTGGTGACGTCGACGTGGGCTCACGCGGAGACCTGCGCAGGCGGGACGCGTGGTTGTGACCGCGCGCGCACGGCGACGTCTTAAAGAACAGGGCCTGGGTGGTCTGGCAGCCTTATTACCGGCCCGAGGAATCGGTGGTCGACCCCAGGCGTGGGCTTCGGGCCAGCCGAAGCAGAAACGGGCGGATCGTCGCGATCGCGCGAGCGCGGTGACTGATCGCGTTCTTGACCTGCATGGGCAGCTCGGCGACGGTATAGGTGTAGCCATCCGGGACGAAGATAGGATCGAAGCCAAAGCCGTCGGTACCGGCTGGCGTCCGAGCGATCCGACCCACGAGCACCCCCTCGCCCTCGACAAGGATCTCTCGCGGGTCGGCGACCGCGACGTGGCAGACGAAGCGTGCGCCGCGCTGCTCGTCGGGGAGCCCGGCAAGGCGGCGAAGGACCTGCTCGCACCGGTCCTGATCCGACGAGCCGCGGCCGGCGAATCGCGCCGAGTGTGGCCCCGGCCAGCCGCCGAGGGCGAAGACCTCCAGTCCGGAGTCGTCGGCCAGGGCAAGCATTCCACTCTGAGCAGCGAACGCACGGGCTTTGATGCGCGCGTTCTCGGCGTACGTTGCGCCCGTCTCGGGCACATCCAGCTCCAATCCAAGCTCGGCAGGTGCGACGAGCCTGAGCGGTACGCCCTCCAGGATCGCCGACACCTCGCGCATCTTGCCAGGATTGTTCGTCGCGACGAGCAGGCTCTGTTTGACCATTCTGGAAAAGATCTCCTAACCCCCCCATGTCACTGCGGCCGATGATCGACTGTCGAGCGGCGATCACGCGCGATATCCATCCCTCGTAGTACATTGTACCCGCGAACCGTCGAACCCCTCCAGCGGACTGGTGCGCTGTGCTAACCGAGGGTTCACGCGGTGCGTAACCCAGGCTGGCCTCAGGCACCAATCGTTCAGCGGTGCCCACGACCGAAGATCGGAATGGTGTCACGTCATCGGTCACGATCTGTCACGAAAGGTGCTCGCTGTCAGGTAGGTCCTGCACCACCGTGGGCAATGTCGGCGCGCGCAGGAGTGCAGAAACTAGATATGTGGTTGTATCACCTAACATATTTGGTTCAATCTGAGGCTTGACCGGTCCGTGGTAGGGTGATTATATAATTATACTAGCATTGTCCTGTGAGCCGAGACCGGACTCGCCCTATCTTGCGGACCAACGCGATGCACGTCGGTCCGACCGGATCGGACCGGATCCTCCGGCCGTGTCGGGCTGCAGGACGGGCCGGGCGCGTGACGGTCTTGCACATAGCCGGCTTCCGCCAGGCTATGCTGACGCGTTTACCAGTGGAGTCTGGGTGCGGCGAGCCGCGTCCACTGTCGAGCAGCGACGTCGTGGGGCCAGGGCCTCCCGCCTTAAGGAGTACGCCAATGGAGAGATCACCGGAGAGATCACCGCAGCGAGCTGGTGCAGAGAGCCAGCGGAGCGTCACTCCGCGTGCCGCCGCAGACGAGCTATTTGGCTCGACTGCCCTGGTGGATCTCCTGATCCAGCTGTGTGCGAGTCCTGAACGGCGGTTCTACGTGAACGAGCTCATCAAGCTGACCGGTCGTTTCCCACGCTCCATCCAGCTTGCTCTCGCGCGGCTAGAAGCCGCGGGCGTCGTACGAAGCGAGAGACAGGCAAACGCGAGATTCTACTGGGCAAATGTGGATCATCCGTTCTTCCCCGATCTCCGATCTCTGGTGATGAAAATCCCCAACGTGGTCGACGCGTTGCGGGCTTCGCTGGAGACGCTGCCTGGCATTCGAGTCGCGTTCCTCCGCCCCGAAGACGCCGGGTCGACGGAGCTGGAGCTCGTCGTGATTGGCAATCAGGACCGAGGACGCGTCGAAGAGGCGATCGAGGCGGTCGAGGGTCAGATCGGTCGAAAAGTGCGCGTCGAGTGCTTCATCCCGGACGAGTGGGCTCGCCAGGCGAAGCGCGAGCGTTCTTTCGTGCGCTGGCTTCTCGAAGAAGAACGCTCGTACATTATTGGTGGGGATGCGGACCTGCCGTCGTGACGTCTCCTCTCGGCACGGCTCTTATGCCTTCGAGGGAGCTACCTTCGCAGCACGCGCCTCGGCCTTGCGCCGCTCGGCCTCTTCCTTCTGACGGCGCTCTTCTTCTTCCTGCGCCCAGTCGGTCGGGTGAGTGCGCGCGTAGTAGGTGGTTGGCACCAGAAGATCCTTTTTCGTCAGAAGCAGGTTGTGACGGCGCTCGTCGGTCGCGAGCTCGTAGACGTGATTCATCTTGATCGCGTCGAATGGGCAGTATTCTGCGCAGTAGCCGCACGACATGCAGAGCGATGCGTCGATGTAGAACTCCTTTGGCTCGGGGATTGGCTTGCCGTGCTCGTCACTGGTCCGAACGATCCAGATGCATTGAGGCGGACATACCTTGGCGCAGATACCGCAGGAGGTGCACCGCTCTTTGCCGGTCTCGGCGTCGTAGAGCAGCATTGGGAGGTAGCGAAAACGCTCGGGGACCGCCAGACGCTCCTCGGGATACTGAACCGTGAAGATTCCGCTTTCGTCGGGTGTCTGAACGACGCCGTCGTCGACGTGGTGGCGGCCGATTCGCCCTCCGGTGCGAGCCTGCAGCAGGTGCCGGAAGGTGACGGTGAAGCCCTGAAAGATTCCCTGCCCGATCATCTCACCGATCACACTCCCCCATATTAATGTCGATGCTCCCAAAGATGGCGATCAGATCGGCGACCTTGTGACCGCGGCACATCGTCTCGAGGGCGGTGAGATTGATGAAGCTCGGCGCGCGAACGTGGTAGCGATAGGGATTGGGTGACCCATCACTGACGATCCAGAAGCCCAGCTCGCCTTTCGGCGCCTCGATCCGGGCGTAGGTCTCGCCCTTCGGAACGCGCACCTGCCACATTTTCTTTCCCGTTAGAATCTCGCCTTCGGGAATGTCGCGCAGGGCCTGCTTCAGAATACGCACCGACTGTCGCATCTCTTCCAGGCGGACGAGATATCGATCGAATGTATCGCCGTTCTTCCCAACCGGGATATCGAAGTCGAATCGGTCGTAGATCGAGTACGGCTCGGCCCGTCGCACGTCGTAGGCGACACCGGACGCACGGAGAACCGGGCCACTCAGGCTGTAATCGATCGCCTGCTGTGCCGTCAGGCAGCCGATGCCCTTGCTACGCGTCACCAGGATCTCATTCCCGGTAAGGAACCGATCAAGCTCGTCGATAGATCGAGGAAGCCGATTGTCCACCAGATCGCGCGCAATCGGCAGGAAATTCTCGGGCAGATCCCGCGAGACGCCACCAAAGCGCATGTAGTTACACATCATCCGCGAGCCAGCCGTCATCTCGAACAGGTCGAGGATCAGCTCACGCTCTTCGAATGCGTAGAGCACCGGGGTGAAAAAGGCGCCGATGTCGTTGAGGTACGTACCGATCGCGAGCAAGTGATTCACGATGCGCGTCAGCTCGACCATGATTACGCGAATGTACTCTGCGCGCTCGGGTACGGCGAGTCCCATGAGCTTCTCGACAGCGAGGGCATATCCCAGGTTGTTCGACATCGAGCAGATGTAGTCGAGCCGGTCGGTGTACGGAAAGATCTGAATGTAGGTACAACGCTCGCCAATCTTTTCGTGATTGCGATGGAGGTACCCGAACACTGGATCCAGCGCGACGATCGTTTCGCCCTCGAGCGTCACGACGATTCGGAAGACGCCGTGGGTGCTGGGATGCTGTGGCCCAAAGCTCACGATCAGTCGGTCGGTCGATGGAATGCCGCGGTGCAGATCGCGCGCGTCGACGACCGGTATGTCCTCGGGAGGGGGCTGCCACGCATCGGGGTCGAAGCCGGGCGGATACTGCACGTTTCGATGCCATCGAGAACGCTGCTCGGCCCACTGATGGTTGCCATCGGGCCAGCGGCTGCTGAATGGCTTGGCCGGCTCCTCGAAGTACGGTTCGTGATAATCCTTGCGCAGCGGGTGGCCCTCGAATCCGTCCCAGAGGAGCACGCGCCGAAGGTCGGGGTGGCCAGCAAAGCGAATTCCCATCAGGTCGTAGATCTCGCGCTCCTGCAAGCTCGCTCCCGGCCAGATGGGGGTCAGCGAGGGCGCGACCGGATCCTCCTTGGGCAGCGCAGCCTTCAGAAAGAGCGGAGGCCCGCTCCGCTGGCTCCCGTAAATGTGATAGACCACCTCGAATCGATCAGGGTAGTCTACGCTGCTCACATTGGACAGATAATCCCAGCCGAGATCGTCCTTGATCCTCCGCGCCAGATTCGGCAGCTCGTCGACACGCGTCGAGAATAGCGCGGTACCATCGGAGAGCGTTCCCGGAACAAGCTCCTGGATCCGGCGGAGCGCCTCGAGGTCTCCGACGACACGAAGCTCGCCCGGGCGTGGCGGTGGCACCTCGGCTTCTGCTGGGCGACCGGGCCGGGGCTTGGGCTTCTCTTCCGTCGGCTCGGGCTCCGCAGTAGAAGCCTCGGGTGCAGGCTCGTGCGCCGCGGCTCGAATCTCGGGAATCTGCCGGATGTCGATCAGATCGGGACCGAGGACCGGAATTGGAAAGCGCTCGTGCAGCCTCTCACCCCGCCGGCGTACCTGGCCACGCGTCTCCTGCTCGATCATCTTCTGGAGCTGCATGATTCCGTACATCAGGGCTTCAGGTCGCGGTGGACAGCCCGGAACGTAAATATCGACCGGGATAAACTCATCGACGCCCGAGACGACGTTATACCCTTCCTTGAAGGGCCCACCGGAGATGGCACACGCCCCCATCGCGATGACGTACTTCGGATCGGGCATCTGGTGATAGAGACGGACGATCTGGGGGATCATCTTCTTGGTGACCGTACCCGGCACGATCATCAGATCCGCCTGACGAGGAGAGGCGCGCATGATCTCCGCCCCGAAACGAGCAAGATCGTAACGAGACGCGGCGGTGGCAGCCATCTCGATGAAGCAGCACGCGGTGCCAAACATCAGTGGCCAGAGCGAGGAGCGCCGACCCCAGCTCGTCACCTTGCCAAGTACGCGATCGAGCAAGCCATCGGCAGCAAGCTCTCGAACCTTGTCCGTCGTCGTGAGGATGACGGTCTGATTGACCTCGTCAAGGTCCTGAGAGGTTGCCGGATCTGGTGCGTGAGAGTCTTGATCCACGACTAGGTGCCTCCTATCCGAGGCGTTTCCGCGCTACCATTATATCACCGATGCAGTGGAGCAGAGAGCCAGGAACCCGGTAACCGCTACGCCGAGCCGGCCAGTCGATGGGCCTGGCGTTGCGGTTCGGGCAAGCGATAGCCGCGCGTGCACGCCAGCACCCAGCGGATCGCGGCCTCAAGACTTATCCGATTCCCGATGGATACGTACACTGGCTTCACCCCCGCGCGCGTCCGAACTGCTGCCCCGACGATCTCTCCGTGATCCTCGATGGGCTGCCAATCACCTCGATTTTCGCCGACCGGTCGGTGCTTTCCGATCAGCAGGGACTTCGCGCAGCCGATCGTCGGACGATCCAGAATCAGTCCAATGTGGCTGGCGATGCCGATGCGGCGCGGATGTGAGATGCCGTGGCCGTCGACGATGACGAGATCGGGCTCGAGGGGTAGCTTCTCGCAGGCGGCGATGATCGCGGGCGCTTCGCGAAACGAGAGCAGACCGGGGACGTAAGGGAAGGTGATCGGAGCGTCGGCGGTGGTTCCGTCGAGCATCCGAAGATCCGGGTAGGAATCGACCACGACCGCGGCCCGAACGATGCCCGCCGGAAATGCGACGTCGATACCCGCGACCAGCTTCACCGATTCGGGCTCGCCGGTTCGGACAACGAGTCCCGCCAGGTCGGCCTGGATCTGTCGAGCCTCAGCCGCTGAAACGTCCCATCGGTTGAGTGTGCGTAGCCTCACCCACCAATTGTACTCCAGCCCGCTCGACCGAGCCAGCGTCTGCCGGTCTCGGGTCGCCTGGCTCGACTGGAATTGTCCAGATGTGAGCTAGCCGCAGGAGAGGCGTGGCGTGAATGGCGGTCAGCCAGGGGAAAATCACGTGCAGTAGGAGTCCATCCGCGATCGTCGTTCGTTGACGATAGATCACCCCAGAACCCTCCCAACCAGCTTTGGGCGACCGACGAATCCCGGCGTCGCGGGTGTTAGCCCGAGGGTGCCCAAATCAGAAGGGACGTGGCAACTCTCGTGCCGTTCTTTCTTTAGTTGAATCTCACGTGGGGATCGCGGTAGTATCTATGCACTGGAGTCGCGCCAGGGTGCGTGATCGGGGTGCCGCCCGGCGGTCACGTTCTCGGTGGGGCGGAGTGGCGCTGCCCAGACCATCTCCAGATGGGACGCCGGGTCACGGCGGAGGCTGACAAGGTGCTGGGTCTCAGAGCCGCGATAGCTCGGCACGTGCGGGTAAGCCGTCTCCTGGCCGCCGCGAGTATTCTCATTGCCGTGCTTTGCGTCCCTTCGGGGCAAGCGCCTCGGACCCTTGACTGGCGCCTCGCGGCCGCAGCGCGATCTGCCAGCTTTGATCTCTGGAGCTGGGAGATCAAGACGCTCATCTCGCGAGTCCAGCAGTCCATCTTCGATCGTCCGTCGGCTCTCGATGGACCCGATCTCGTGCGCGAGTATGTCCGCTTGAGCGCGGAGGCCGCGCAAGCGCGGCGAGAGCGTAATGAACAGTGGGCGCGCGAGGTGGTTATGGGCTCGACCGGGGAGCTAAGCGGCAAGCAGGACGCGCTCGACGCGCTGGAGCGTGAGGTGGCGGACCTGCGACCATCCGTCGAAGAAACGCTTAGCAAAGAGATCGAGGCCGAGCTAGAGCGTCAGCGTGTTCGCTCGGGCCTGGTCAGGTGGGATCACCTGGCAGGCTTCCCTTTCTTGCGCCCCGAGATCGTCCCGGGGGTCTTTTTTCAGCTTGGTCCACTCCCCGAGCTACTCGTCGTGGCGCCGCGGGATCGTATCGAGCTTATCGGCAGCGTCCTGGTTCAGCCAGATCTCACGCCCCACCAGATCGACACACTCGAGCGCCAGGCAGATAGCCTGAACGTCTCGTCAGTCGTGACCGGGCTCGGTGGGCTGGCGGCGTACCCAAGCATTGTCCCGGATGAAACGTCGATTCGAGATCTGCTGATCACCGTATCGCACGAATGGACTCACCATTATCTTGCACTCCGTCCCCTGGGAATGGCCTACTTCCAGAGCTACCAGATGCGCGAGATCAACGAGACGGTGGCGGACATGGTCGGCCACGAGGTAGGCATGGCGGTGTACGAGCGGCTCTACGCGCCGCGAGCGCCCGCTCCGCCTCGCTCGACCCCTCCCGCGAACGTGTCGTCGTCCCGGCCAGATTTTGTTACGCTGATGCGTCGCATCCGGGTGACAGTCGAAGGATATCTTGCCCGGCACGACGTCGCGGGCGCGGACGCCTACATGGCCCGTGCTCAGCAGGATCTCGCGCAGCAGGGCTACTACGTTCGGCGACTGAACACGGCCTACCTTGCGTTCTTCGGGAGCTACGCTGCGACCGCGAATCCGTACGAGGCAAAGCTCCGACGGCTGCGCGCCGAGAGTGGTTCTCTCGCGGCCTTTCTCGATCGCGTCTCGCAGGTGCGGACGCCGGCGGATCTCGACCGCGAGCTTGAGACGTCGACCAGGCTACCTTGAGACCCATTGCCTGTCGGTAACTCATTGACACTGTACCATCGCACACCTATAATCCGGCCATGGTGGACCACGTGGGTGAGGTCGAGCAGCGGACCAAACTCCGGCGTCGGACCGTACGACGCCTACCTGAACCGTGGCAGTCTGTCGCCTTCGGCTTCCTGCTGGCGCTTGGTCTCTTTGCCAGCCTGGCCTTCCAGTTTCTCCCCGGCCGTTACGCGTTGAATGAAGGCGATGTCAGCCCCTACGACGTCAAGTCACCCTTCAAAGTTACGTACATCAGTCAGGTGCGGACGAACCAAGAGCGGCAGCGAGCCGCGGCGGCCGTGCCCGACGTGTACCGCGCGATTCCGGGCGCTTGGGAACGGGCCCATGCGCAGGCAAGCAACGCTCTGAGCACGCTTGGCCAAGTTCGGCAGTCTACGGCTGCCGATTCTGACAAGGCCGCGCAGATCAGCCACCTGGCCGGTCTTACCCTTTCTCCCACCGTGATTAACGACCTGCTCGGTCTCGACGATTCGCAGTGGGAACGCGTGTCGACTGAAGTGCTCCGGGTGCTCGATCGCATGATGCGGCAGCAGATCACCGCCCAGCAGGTCGCCGACGCCCGGATGGCGGTTGCCTCACAGGTTGATCCGACGATGGACGACCGGCAGGCCGCAGTCGTGACCGCTCTGGTCCAGAACTTCATCGCCCCGACCCAGGAGGTTGATCAGACCGCGACCCAGCAAGCTCGCCGACAGGCCGCGAACGCGGTGCCGCCAGTTCAGGTCACGATCGAGAAGGGTGAGACGATTCTCCGAAATGGCGATGTCGTGAGCGCAACCGATATCGAAAAGCTCGAGGCGGTTGGGCTACGGAACGCGACTATACGCTGGCGAGACGCCACGGCCATGGCGCTGATTGTTGTGGCCGTGACCAGCCTGCTCTGTGTCTACCTCCGCCGATTTCAGCCGGCGGTGGCGAATAGCCCGCGACGGCTGGTGCTGCTGGGCGTCTTGCTGATTGCCCAGGTGGTTGCTGCCAAGCTGACGATTCCGGGGCGAGAGTACTACGGCTACCTCTTCCCGAGCGCGGCGGTGCCGATGCTCCTCGCGATTCTGCTGGACACCGAGCTTGGCCTCCTTGCCGCGGCGATTCTCGCCATTCTGATGGGCGTGGCAGCGAACTCTGGCCTCGAGCTGGTCGTCTCGGCGATGGTCGCAGGCGGTCTCGGCGCGCTCAGCGTTCATCGCATGGAGCGGATGAATGCGCTCAGCGTCGCGGCCCTCGCGGTGGCAGTTGGAAACTTCGTCGTGATTGTCGCCTTTCAGCTCATGAACGGAGAATCCGGCCCGCAGCTCTTCGCGCTGGATGGTATCCTGGCGCTCACCAGCGGCGGGCTCTCGTCCGCCCTGACCCTCGGAACCGTGTCTTTCCTCGGGCATATCTTCGGCATCGCGACGACGATGAATCTGCTCGAGCTCGCCCATCCGAGCCAGCCATTGTTCCGTCGCCTGCTGACCGAGGCGCCGGGGACCTACCATCACAGCGTTGTCGTGGCCAATCTGGCGGAACGCGCCGCGGCGACAATCGGGGCGGACACGCTCCTCTGTCGAATCGGCGGCTACTATCACGATATCGGCAAGCTCTCGCGCCCGTATGCCTTCGTCGAGAATCAGATCGACGGGCAGAACATTCACGACCAGCTCGACGCGCATACCAGCGCACGGGTGATCCTCGCGCACGTGCCCGATGGCCTGGCACTTGCCGCGAAGTACCGGATTCCGGCGCGCGTTCGCGACATGATCGCGCAGCATCATGGCACGACGTTAGTCAAGTATTTCTATCGTCAGGCGTGCCAGGGAGCGGAGCAGCCAGTGGACGAGGCTGCTTTTCGGTACAGTGGACCGCGTCCCCAGAGTCGCGAGGCGGGCATCATGATGCTGGCCGATAGCGTCGAAGCAACGGTCCGAGCGACCCGTGATCGGTCGTCCGAAAACATCGAGGCGATCATCGATAAGATCATTCGCGAGCGAGTCGCGGCGGGTGAGCTCGACGAGTGTGAGCTGACGATGAGCGATCTCCACAAGATTCGCAAGGCCTTTCTGTCGGTTCTGCAGGGCATCTATCACCCGCGGATCGAGTACCCGATGGAGCCAGGCGCACCGGTGGCACTGATCGGAGACCCACGATCATGAGGACGCCAGGCGCCGCCAGCGGTGGTCCAGAGCTTCACCTCGAGATCTCCGTCGCGCTGCCGTACGAGGACGCGGTCGACCGCGAGCTGCTAGAACGCGTCCTGCGAAATGCTCTCGCTGGCCAGGGCCTGACCGGTCCGGTCGAGGTCAGTCTGGTGGTAACGAACGACGCGGAGATTCAAGCGCTGAATCGCCAGTACCGTGGTATCGATCGTCCGACGGATGTCCTCTCCTTTCCCCAGACGGAGGGGCCAGGAGCCTTTCCGCGACCGCCGGGCGTTCCACTGCACCTTGGCGATATCGTCATCTCGTACGATCGGGTTCGCGAGCAGGCGCGAGAATACGGTCACAGCGAGCGACGCGAGCTGGCCTACCTGGCAGTCCACGGTCTGCTGCACCTTCTTGGATTCGATCACCAGACCGAACCGGAGCGCCAGCGCATGCGGAGGGCGGAGGAAGCGGCGCTATCGGAGATACCGCGGACCTAGGAGCGCGGAGCGCTATTGGCTCAGGCGGCGGGGCGCTGGGCCGTGCAGCGCGCACGGAACACCACGAGGGCGATCACGCCCGCCGACACGACCGAACAGACCGCAGCGATCCCGTAGAGGACCCGCCGGGTGGCCATGGACGACGCGGCCACTACCTCAGGCGGGACCATCACCGCGGCCTCGAGCAGCTGGAGACGTAGCGACTCGACGAACTGTGGCGACGGCTCCACGAACGGAAAAGCGTCGTCGAGGAAACGAAGGTCCGGCAGTGCATCTCCGCCGGTTCGTCGACGCTTCAACTGAGCGGCAAAACCCTCGCTGGCCGTGCTCACCCGCTCGGCCACCCGCGACATGAACGCGGCCACACCCCACTGACTCATTTGTCCCCCATGCTGCTGCGACTCAGCTCATCCCGAAGCCGTTCGATTGTCCGGTGAAGCAGAGCCTTCACCGCGCCCTCAGACTTTCCCATTATCACCGCGATTTCCTCGGTGGACATCTGATGTACATACTTCAGGATGAGCAGCTGCTGACGATCGGGTGCGAGCCGTCGAATCACTTCGTGCAATTCGCGGCGTTCCTCGGCGAGCTCGGCCAGGTCATGTGGACTGTGGCCATCGGCCACGACCTCAACGATCCCGTCGGTCGAGGTCGCAGCGTGGCGACCAGTGTCACGATGCCAGTTGGCGACCAGATTGTGCGCGATCCGAAAAAGCCAGGCAGAGAACGGAACACCCTGCACCTGGTAACGATGCAGATTGCTCAGCGCCTGAAAGAACGTTCGAGCAGTCAGATCCTCCGCGTCCGCAACGCTGCCGGTCCGGTAGTACACGTAATTGTAGATCTTCCGGACATGGCGCTCGTAGAGAATTCCGAACGCCTCCCGGTCGCTGCGGGCTCGAATCGCCAGGACTTCGTCCGGTTCCCCGTTTACCACTCGAAGCCGGGCTCCTTTCGCTGGGATCGGCCTCGCGCGGCATCAGCGCTTTCAATCCCTATAAACACGCTGATGTGTACGACGATACGCCAGGATGCTGACACTGAGGCCCGGCTGATGCTACCACGCATGGCTTGCCCGATGCAAGGGCTGCCGGGGTCCTGTTGCCAGGCAGCGCGGATGCTCAGTTCGCGAACCGTGGCGTCGTGTCGCGGACGCGCGCACGGAATGCGTCACTTGACACTCGAGCGGATGAATGTTATCGTATTAGCACTCGGAATGTGTGAGTGCTAATTGTGTGGTCGGGATGGAGCACGAGCTCACCGAACGCCAGCAAGCAGTGCTGGGGATGATCGTATCGGAATACGTGGCGACTGCCGCGCCAGTTGGCTCAGGTACGATCGTACGCAAGTACTGTCCGGGGGTGAGCGCGGCCACGGTGCGAAACGACATGGTGACGCTCGCATCGGCGGGCTACGTCTACCTTCCTCACACGTCGGCAGGTCGTGTCCCCTCGGATGAAGGCTACCGCTACTACGTTCGTCATCTCATGCAGCCGGTGGAGCTATCCCCCGATGAGCGCTGCACGATCGACCACCTGTTTCATCAGATCGAGCGGGATCTCGGGCAGTGGATGCAGCTGGCGGCGACGGTGCTGGCACAGCTCACCGGCAATGCGTCGATCGTGACGCTTCCGCGCGTTCGACAGAGTCAGCTCCGGCACCTGCAGCTCATAGCGACGCAGGATCGCGCCGCGCTGGTGGTTGCGCTCCTTGGCGAAGGAACGCTGCACCAGCAGCTGCTGGTGCAGTCGCAGCCACTTCGACAGGAGGAGCTTGACGATGTCGCTCGCCGCCTGAATGCCGAACTCCGTGGCAGGTCGGCCAGCGACATCGAGCGATGGAGCGGGATGACCTCTCCTCTCGAGCGAGCGGTGCGCGATTGCGTGGTCGATCTGCTGCGACGCGCGGATCGGCAGGCATTGCCGGGAATATGGTACGCTGGTGTCAGCTCCCTGATCGCGCAACCGGAGTTTGCGCGGGGGCAAAAGGCCCAGGAGATTTTGCGCGTGTTCGAGCAGCCGTTCCTGGCAGTCGAGCTTGCAGACGTACTTCTGGAGCATCCCGGTGTTCGGGTCATGATTGGCGACGAGATCCCGTGGCCAGTCCTGCGAAGCTGCGCGATCGTTGCGACGCGCTACGGAACGGATCGAGGGGGCGGAGCTCTCGCCGTGATCGGACCGACCCGAATGCAGTACAATCGAGCTATTGCGACAATCCAGTACGTAGGTGAAGTGGTCACTCAACTCTGGGCCGAACTGTGTGGATGAATCGATCGGGTAAGGTGGCGGCACGGCGGCCTGTTGCCCGATCATCCGAACCCTCGAAACCACGTGATGTTCGACTGATTCTTCTCAGAAACGAGTCCTCGATTGGGCTCAACAGCGGAGGGCATGAATGGCAAAGGTACTAGGCATTGACCTGGGAACCACCAACTCAGTGATGGCGATCATCGAGGCCGGCGAGCCGACGGTCATCGAAAACGCGGAAGGGTCGCGGCTGACCCCCTCGGTTGTCGCGATCAATCCCAAGACCGGTGAACGCCTCGTCGGTCAGGTGGCGAAACGACAGGCGATTACGAACCCTGAGAACACGATCTATTCGATCAAACGCTTCATGGGGCGGAAGTTCACCGATCCCGAAGTGCAACGGACGTCCAAGCTGGTTCCGTACAAGATCACCGAGGCTCCCAACGGTGACGTCCGGGTCATCATGAACGGGAAGCCGTACGCACCGCCCGAGATCTCGGCGATGATCCTTCAGAAGATGAAGCAGGACGCCGAAGCCAAGCTCGGCGAAAAGATTACGCAGGCGGTCATTACTGTGCCCGCGTACTTCAACGACAGCCAGCGGCAGGCGACTAAGGACGCTGGAAAGATCGCTGGCCTGGAGGTCCTGCGGATCATCAACGAGCCGACAGCTGCTGCGCTCGCCTACGGCCTGGATAAGAAGGGCAAGGAGCAGACCATCGCCGTCTACGACCTCGGCGGTGGCACGTTCGATATTTCGATCCTGCACTTCGGCGATGGCGTCTACGAGGTGGAGTCGACCAACGGCGACACGCACCTCGGCGGCGACGACTTCGACCAGCGGGTCATGGACTGGATCTGCAACGAGTTCCGTCGGGAGAACGGCATCGATCTGCGCCAAGATCGCATGGCGCTTCAGCGGCTTAAGGAGGCTGCTGAGAAGGCGAAGATCGAGCTGTCGTCGGTGATGCAGACCGAGATCAACCTGCCGTTCATTACCGCCGATGCGTCCGGCCCGAAGCATCTGACCATGACGCTGACGCGATCCAAGCTGGAGCAGCTCGTCGGCGATCTGATCGACAAGACGGTCGAGCCGGTGCGTCAGGCGCTGCGCGATGCGAACAAGACCGCAGATCAGATCGACGAGGTCGTTCTGGTTGGCGGCCAGACGCGCATGCCAGCGGTGATCGAGAAGGTTCGGCAGCTCTTCGGGAAGGAGCCGCACAAGGGAGTGAATCCGGACGAGGTCGTGGCAGTCGGCGCGGCGGTTCAGGCGGGTGTCCTGAAGGGCGAGGTCAAGGACGTCCTGCTTCTGGACGTGACGCCGCTGACGCTTGGAATCGAGACCCTTGGCGGTGTCATGACGCCACTGATTCCGCGCAACACGACCATTCCGACGAGTAAGAGCCAGATCTTCTCCACCGCGTCGGATAACCAGCCGTCAGTCGAAATTCACGTCCTCCAGGGCGAGCGCCCGATGGCGACCGAGAACAAGTCCATTGGGCGGTTCATTCTGGATGGGCTGCTGCCGGCGCCCCGTGGCGTCCCGCAGATCGAAGTCAAGTTTGATATCGACGCGAACGGTATCCTCAACGTCTCGGCGACGGACAAGGGGACCGGGCGCGAGCAGAGGATCACGATCACCGCGAGCTCGGGCCTGAGCAAGGAAGAGGTGGAGCGGATGGTGCGCGAGGCCGAAGCGCATGCCGAGGAGGATCGACGCCGCCGCGAGGAGGTCGAGCTGCGGAACAATGCGGACACGCTGGCTTACACCGCCGAGAAGACGTTGCGCGAATATGGCGACAAAATTCCTGCCGACGTGAAGAGCAACGTCGAGTCGAAAGTCGCGGCGGTTCGTTCGGCGCTCCAGAGCGGAGACGTGACGACGATCCGTTCGGCGGTCAACGACCTGAACGAGGCGCTGCAGCGTGTCGGCCAATCCGTCTATGGTCAGGCCGGGACCACCGCTGGAGCAGGCGCGGGCCCCGAGGCCGGAGCGAGCGGTGGACAGGGCGGCGGTCCAGAGGGGACGGTCGAAGGCGAATTCCGAGAGGTCTGAGCAGGCAGTCCGCGGGCGGGCGGTGGATCTGCTCTGCCGCTGGCCTAGTCTGGCGCGGTGTGCAGACCGGCATCTGCCGGTCTGTGCACCGCGTTTTCATTGCTGCCGTCCCGCGTGGTTCGACTTCGTGTCTCGAGCGCGGAACGAACGGGTCGGCCGGGGACCCGTGCTCCGGGATGGAGAAATCGGGTGGCGAGCCGACCGTGCCGCATCAGGTGCGATTGGTGGCATCGGCCGGGTCTCGACGGGCGGCGAGCCTCGGTCCGCGAAGAGCTGGGGGTGACATGCTTGAGGTTTTCAAACAACCGGCACGGCGCGTCGCCGAGGCGGTCGCCGAATTCCTGGCACGAACTGGAGTAACTCCGAACGGCCTGACGCTGATCGGCTTCTTTCTCAACGTTATCGTCGCGGCCTTTCTGGCCGGTGGCTTCCTCCGCCTGGGTGGGGTGCTGCTGCTGCTGGCGGGTGCCTTTGACACGCTGGACGGTGCCCTTGCCCGTGTCACCGGTCTCTCGTCGCGCTTCGGGGCTTTTCTCGACTCGACCCTTGACCGGTACTCCGAAGCGATTCTGCTGTTTGGCCTCTCGTTCGAGGGAATGCAGCGCGGAGACCGTACGGTCGTGCTGCTCGCGTTCGCCGTCATCATCGGATCGCTCATGGTCAGCTATTGTCGCGCCCGCGCCGAGGGCCTGAATCTGGACTGCGAGGTCGGCATTGCTCCCCGTCCGGAGCGGGTTCTGATCCTTGGACTTGGCCTGATCGTCGGGCTAGAGATCGTCGCTCTTGCGATCCTGGCCGTGATCACGCACGTGACGGCGGTCCAGCGAATTCTGCACGTTCGCGCTGCTACCCGGCGAGAGGTCCCTCCGACCCTCCCGGCCACTCGAACCGAATCTCCGCCGTGAAAGCCGAGGCCAGACGGTCCCGCAGCTCCGCAAGACCAGGGGCCGGATCCCCTTCGAAGGTGAGCGTGAGACGCGCCCGGTCGAGCGACCACACCGCGTCGCGCACCGGGACGTTTTCTCCACACAGGTCCCGCACGCGTGCGAGTGCAGCCGCGTTGTCACGTGCACGCGCAGCGGCGATCTCGGGCGAGGCGGGGCCCGCGGCGATGATCCTCAAGACCGGAACACCCTCCGGTACGAAGAGAATCTGATCTTCCAGCAGGTCGACGCGGCCAACAACCGAGCCCTGGCCGGTCTCGACGAGTACCAGGTCACCCAGGGAAAGCGAAAGGCGCCGAGGGCAGGCCGCCAGGACCAGCGGATCGTTCCGGTGAAACCGCACGCCAACGAGCTGCCGGGTACTCATCGCACTACCGGACTGCCGACCAGAAGCGCCTCGAGGGCGAGCCGCGGGTTCACGTTGTGCAGGAGGCGCCGCGCCGCGTGGTCCAGATCCTGGAGATACTCCAGGACGGTCGACACGGATACGCGGTCGGCAAGGTGCTGGAGAGTCTCGCGCTGATCGATATTGGTGATGAGATCTGCGCACCCGTACTGCAGGAGCTGCACGTCCCACCAGAAGAGCTGCCAGAGCGCCAGCGTCCGTAACACCCTGGACTGATCGCGCGAGAACTCGCTCGCGAGCCGTTCAGCCAGGCCGAGCCGCTCGCCAAAGCTGTGGCCAAGGGTCAGATTCAGGTCGTCGATCAGCCGAGCTCGCTCCTCGAGAAGTGCAGGGTGCTGGGCAGCCTCGATCGCCCAGCCGGGACGTCCGCCAGAAAGCCGCGCGATGAGATTCGCGCGATCCGCGTCGCAGCCATAATCACGTGCCAAACCGCTTGCGATCTCCGACGGAGGAACGGGAGCAACGCGAATAACCTGGCAGCGGGAGACGACCGTTGACGGGAGGTCGACGGTTTCCGCGGCAGTCAGGACCAGGACGACCCGGCTGGGCGGCTCCTCCAGCGTCTTAAGCAGACAGTTGGCAGCCTCGAGGCTCAGACGCTCGGCAGCGGTGATGACGTAGACCTTCCAACGGGCTTCGTGCGGAGCGAGCGAGGCGTCGTGCTGAATGGCGCGAACCTGGTCGATGCCGATCATGCGCTCGGCGGCACGCGGGGAGCGAGAGGGGATCTCGATGGCCAGGCCGGCCGGCGCATCGTGGTCGGCAGCAAGCTGGATTGCCCGGACATCGGGATGGCTGGCAGCGAGGATCAGTCGGCACGGACGACAGGAGCCACACGGGGGCGACGTGCCGACGCAATCGAGACGCATCGCGAGCCAGCGTGCGAGCGTCGTCTTCCCGACGCGCGCAGGCCCGACAAAGAGATAGGCGTGACGCAGACGATCCTGCGACACCGCCTGATCGAGCATTCGTACGATTGGGTGATGGCCAATCAGATCTTTCACGTGGCGCCCGCCTCGCTTCAGAGGTGATCAGCTATCAACAGTACCACTCTTGCGCCGTTCCGGTCAAAACCAGTTGACAGGAATAGATTACAAAGTTGATAATGAAACTCGAATGATGGCTGCCCAGCGCGTGCTCTTGTCTGAATGGTCAGCGTGAGGAGGAAAGCTATTCTATGGCGGAGACCTACGCACATCCCGAGGTTCTTGTCGAAACGTCCTGGGTCGCGGAACACCTGTCTGATCCGAGTGTCCGCCTGATCGAGGTCGACGTCGATACCGCAGCATATGACAGTGGTCACATTCCCGGCGCAGTGGGCTGGAACTGGCAGACCGACCTATCCGACCGGATTCGGCGTGACCTGATTCCCAGGGAGAGCCTGGAGCGCTTGCTGAGTAAGGCCGGCGTGTTGCCGGAGACGACGGTCATCCTCTATGGCGATAACAATAACTGGTTTGCCGCGTGGGCATTCTGGCAGCTCAAGATCTACGGTCACGGCGATGCGCGGCTGATGAATGGCGGGCGCAAGAAGTGGGTGGCTGAAGGACGCCCGCTCGACACGGCCGTTCCATCGTACCGCGTGACGTCCTATCGGGCGAAGGAGCCGGACTTCTCGATCAGAGCGCTCCGCGATCACGTGCTGGCTGCGATCGGCCGGCCGGACAGTGTCCTCGTTGACGTAAGAAGCCCGAAGGAATACTCCGGAGAGTTGCTTGCGCCCGAGAACCTGCCGCAGGAAGGTGCGCAGCGCGGAGGGCACATCCCCGGAGCAGTCAATATTCCCTGGAGCCAAGCCGTCAACGACGATGGAACCTTCAAGTCGCCGCGCGAGCTGGCGGATCTGTATCAGTCCAGGGGTGTCACGCCCGACAAGGCCGTGACCGCGTATTGCCGCATCGGGGAGCGATCGTCTCATACCTGGTTCGTGCTGCGGTATCTCCTGGGCTACCCGAAAGTCCGCAACTACGACGGCTCCTGGACCGAGTGGGGCAGTCTGGTCGGCGTCCCGATTGAGAAGTGATCGCCCCGGGCGACGGGGCACGCCGTGGCCGATGGCGTCGCCTTCGTCGTTCGCGCTCTGACACGACGCCGATCTTCCTCTGGCCGAGCGCGCTGGATTGGCGCGGATCCTCGCTGCTCGGCCTGCCGTCGGCTCCTGACGCATTCCCGAGGTCCGCCCTTCTCCTGGGCGCACGGCCAGCATAGCTTCCTTTGCTTTCGCTCGGCTGCTTTCCGATTCGCACGCACCTCTGCTGGAACTCCCTTGTGCCTCCGTTTCCCCCCCACGCGATTCCAGCGCTCGGTGCAATTGTTCTGGCGCCATGCTATGATGCTAAGGCCGGAGTGTGGGGAGTGTGAGAGGATGAATCTGATGCGTTATACCATCGTGGGCCGCGACGGCGCGGTGAGCTTCGTCTACGATGGAAGCGTGCTTGGTCAGCTACTCGAGGCGTGCGCGACCGGGAAGTCGACGTTGATGGCCTTCCTGGATGCGACTGCCCGACGGGACCCGCGACTGCGGGAACACGTCACCTGCGGCCTCGCGGTTTTTGACGAGCACAACGCCAACGGCAACTTCGAGTCGATTCACCAGGCCATCGAGCACTTTTCCTCCGACGAGCTACCGGTGTTCCGGGTCGTCGATGACGTCACCCGTGAAGCGAGCTTGCGCCCAACTCGAACCGGCGTCATCGTCTTCAACCTCGTCGAGCGACGGATCGTGCAGATGCACAACAGCTACGACGAGGCCGTGAGCGTGCGCCAGCGGGCCCACCTTTTGCAGCGCGCGGGATGGCGGATCGTACCCTGACGAGTCTTCCGATGTACGTTATCGGCACGGCGGGGCACATCGACCACGGAAAGTCAACTCTCGTGAAGGCCCTCACCGGAATCGATCCAGATCGCCTGCGCGAAGAGAAAGAGCGCGGCATGACGATCGACCTCGGCTTCGCCTGGCTGCATCGTCCCAATGGACGTGACATCAGCATCGTCGATGTGCCCGGACACGAGCGCTTCATCAAGAATATGCTGGCCGGTGTCGGCGGGATTGACCTGGCCCTGCTGGTCGTCGCTGCCGACGAAGGGATCATGCCGCAAACCGAGGAGCACCTGGCGATCCTCGAGATTTTGCGGGTCAAGAAGGCAATCGTGGCGCTCACCAAGTGCGACCTGGTCGAGAGCGATTGGCTCGATCTCGTTCGCGCGGACGTCGAGCAGCGACTCGATCGATCGCCCCTGCGGGGAGCCCCGATCGTGCCCGTTTCTGCCCTGAGCGGTGCCGGTCTACCGGAGCTCCTGGCGACCATCGACCACGCCCTGGACGAGACGCCACCCAAGCCGAATCGTGGTAAGCCACGGCTGCCGATCGACCGGGTGTTTACGATAGCTGGATTCGGGACAGTCGTGACTGGCACGCTGATCGACGGCTCGTTGCGGGTCGGCGAGGAACTCGAGGTTCAGCCCGGCGAGCTTCGGACGCGTGCCCGTGGCATTCAGACGCACAAGCAGAAGGTCGAGGAGGCGATGCCGGGTACGCGGGTCGCGGTGAATCTCGCGGGACTTGCCGTGGAGGATCTGCATCGCGGACAGGTCCTCGCACAGCCCGGCTGGCTTCGACCGACGATGACGCTTGACGCGCGCATTCGAGTGATCGCCGGTGCGCCAGCACTCACGCACAATGCTCAGGTCAGCTTCCACACCGGTAGCGCCGAGGTCATGGCGCGGGTCCGCGTCCTCGACGGGGATCTGATCCCACCTGGCGAGGAGGGCTGGGCACAGCTCCGGCTTGCCGAGCCTGTCGCCGTGGTGAAGGGAGACCTGTTTGTCATCCGCAGTCCCAACGAAACGCTTGGCGGAGGTGAGATCGTCGAGCTGCACGCCCGCCGCCACCGGCGCCTGCAGGAGGACGTCATCCGGCGGCTGGAGGTCCTTGAGCGGGGAACACCCCAGGAGATTGTCGTACGCGCTCTCGACCGTCGGTTCGGGCGGGACCTGTCGGGACTGACCGAGGTGACGGGCTTTTCTCTCTCCGAGGTTCGCACGATCATCGGTGAACTGGAGGCGGCTGGTGCTGTCGTGTCGCTCGGGGAGGCGTATCTGCCCGCTGACCGGTACGCGTCGCTCCGGGAGGAGATTACGCAGGAGCTTGCTCAGTATCACCGACGCTACCCGTTGCGTGCAGGGATCTCACGTGAGGAGCTGAAGAGCCGTCTCGAGCTTCCGCCGCGCGAGTTTTCGGCACTGCTGGATCATCTGGGGAGATCGGGGGCGATCGTCGTGGAGGATACGACTGTTCGGCTGCCATCTCACCAGGTGATGCTCACCGCAGAGCAGGAGGAGCGGGTCGGGAGGCTGTTGCACGAGCTCGCAGCGCAGCCGTACGCACCGCCCGCGCTGGACGATCTGGCGGCGCAGCTACAGATCGACGATGAGCTCCTGGCTGCTCTCGCGGCGCAGGGAAAGATCGTTCGGGTGAGCGAGTCGATTGCCTTCACGGCCGACGCTTTCGCCGCGCTGCGGGCGCGTATTGTCCAGTATCTCCAGGAGCGCGGCTCGATCAGCGTCGCCGAGGTGCGGGATCTTCTCAGCACGAGCCGGAAATATGCGCTCGCGCTCATGGAGTACTTCGATCAGCAACGGTTGACGCGTCGCGTTGGCGACACGCGCGTTCTCCGGTGATGCGCCGTTCTCGATCAAGATGTCGAGCCCAGTGTCGCCGGTTCGCTCTTTTGGGTCTGGCAGCGGAGGACCATCGACGGTCTTCCTCGCGGGTGCATCGGATCACGTTGTGACGTCGTGGAGGGGATGTGGATTTGACACGGACCGCGGTGCGCGGCTTGATTCTGGGGACGGTGGCTGGCTTTCTGTACGTGGCGAGCCGCCGAACGACCACCGAGCCGCCACGACTGATTCAGTGGGATCGTGTACGAAAGATTGCTCGGCAGATCGCTAGTCGTGAGGACGGAGCAGCAGCTTTTCCGAGCGGGATGACCGAGAACTACCGGGCGATGGTACGTGAGAGTGTCGAGGTGATCGGCGATTACCTCGGACAGACGCTGCCGCTGCCGCTCGAGAACGTGGACACGTTCGATCGCTCTCAGTGGGTTGACGCGAACATCTCGAGCTTCCAGCAGCTCTTCGAGCCACTCGAAGCGATGAATCGCGACGCCCTTCGGGGTGCGACGATCGGGTCCCACGTGTTCGGCGAGATCAACCAGATCGTTCTTAGCGGCCAGATTGGGATTCTCCTGGGGTATCTCGCGCGACGCGTGCTGGGCCAGTATGATACGAGCCTGCTGGGCAAGGAGCCGGTGACCACCGGCCGTTTGTATTTCGTCGAGCCCAATATCGCGGCGACCGAGGTCAAGCTCGGGCTCGACGGAACGCAGTTCCGGATGTGGATCGCCCTCCACGAGACGACCCACGCTTTCGAATTTGAGGCTCACCCGTGGTTACGCGATTACATGAACGGTCTGCTGCTCCAGTACTTCGATAGCGTGGGGCGAGACCTCGGCCACTTCGCCTTTGGATCGGGTGGGGTGACCGGCCTGGCGCAGCGGGTCTGGCAGAATCTTCCACGAACCCAGACCGCGCTGGAGCTCTTCATGACCGAGGAGCAGAAGGAGATTTTCCAGAAGCTCCAGGCGCTGATGTGCCTTCTGGAAGGCTACAGCAACCACGTGATGGACGCTGTCGGCGAGGGCCTGCTGAGTACCTATCCGCTGATGAAGAAGCGCTTCGAGGCACGGCAGGAGCAACGTCCGCTCGGAGATCGTCTTTTCACGCGTCTCACCGGTCTCGATCTGAAACTCGAGCAGTACCGTCTCGGCGAGAAGTTCGTCAATACCCTGGTCCGACAGATGGGTATCGGCAACTTCAATCGCGTCTGGAATGATGCCTCGACCCTGCCCACGCTCGCCGAGATCTACGAGCCAGAACGATGGCTGGCGCGAACGGGAGCAGGCTAGGATCTTGGCGGGAACGTCCTGCCGTGCGCACCTGAAAGATCGCGACGCGCAATGCGCGGTCTCGGGGGATGCTCGACAGGTTGGATTGACGCGTTTGTGCAGCTCGCGTAGTGCGCTGCCTTCCGTGGTAACCTGCGCGGCACGGATGGCACAGCTCGACCCTCGCCAAACTTCACATAATATTCCGGTCGTGATATAATATACCGCTGAGGGCGCGAACGTCGGGGTGCACCGCCCGCTCCCGGACGATGGGTCCGTAGCTCAATGGCAGAGCAGGCGCCTTTTAAGCGCAACGTTGCGGGTTCGACTCCTGCCGGACCCACCCCTGCGTCGTCTCTTCCCTTCGGTCTTGCCCTGGTGTCTTTGCAAGGAAGCTGTGTCAGAACGGCCTGGAGGAAGAAGGCCCACGGGGCATTCTCCAAAGAGCCAGACCCTGACCGCTCCACCGCTTCTGCACCAGGGCAATGCCGCTTCTCCTCATCGGTCAAAAGAACCAGCTCCCCGAGACCGTCTGACCCAGACCATCCTGATACGCGTGGTGCACGCGTGGACTACGTATCACTCCGTCTGGGGGCGGTTTAGCTCGTGGATGTCGACCGGGCGAAAGCTGAGATCCAGCGCAAGCCAGAGCGTCCGCGACAGGGGAAAGAAAAGGAGCGGTAGGATGACCGCCCCGATCATCCCCCCGACTGTCATCGCGAGAACGGGCGGATTCGGATAGGTGAGGACCCACGTTACCACGATGCCGATGATCGGAATCGACTCGCTCACCACGAGATTGATCGCCATGGCACCAAGGAAGTAGCCCTCCTCGCCACGGTCGCGTCGTAAGCCGCAGCCGGGACAGCTCGGAGCAGTATCGAACCATGAAACAAAGAGCGATCCACGGCCACAGTTCGGGCAGCGCAAGCGCAGTGCGCGAAGGAACATAGTGAGACTGCGTTTCACGTCGGATTCCTCGAGGCTCAGGTCACGCGCGGAGTCCCCCCGCGATTCCAGGATCGAAGGGCCGGCTCCACGAATAGAGTATAGGCCAAAGGTGAAATCCGGTCGAAAAGCGGCCGGCGCGTCAACGTAAAACGTCGCTTCCCCGTGACCGTGCGGTTATTTCTGCTGTTTCAGGGGTGGGCGGGTCCTGGCGCGTTCGGCTGGGCACGCCGGTCCACCGCGAGGATGCTCGCCGAGCCGCGGCTCAGGCCGAGTACCCGCTTTCCGAACCAACCGATCCCTTGACGGCCGGATCGGCCGGGCGCCAGTAGCCGGCTCGATCCTGTCGGATGAAGCCACCGGCGAGAAGCTCCCGGCGCAGCGCGGCAGTATCCGGGTAGATGTTCTTGAGAAGAAGCTCGAACATGGCTTCGGGATAGCGCACGCCGTCGGCAAACTGGGAGGCGACCACCTTGAGGACGACCCGTCGGCTGCGCTTATCCTCCGGGATCCTGGCGAGACGATTGCCGACGAAGAATGTCTGTCGAATCTTTCGCTCCCAGTCGACGTCGTCGGGGATTGGCTCAGGACGTGGCAAGGCAGACCTCGGCGGGGCCTCTTCAAGCCTGTCCGCTTCAGACGATGTGCCGGTGATGGCAGCAACAATGTCGTGGAGCAGCTCCGTCTGCAGGTGGTAGTATTCGGTCATGCCCCGCTCGAATGTGCTGACGAGATTCAGCTCGATCAGCTGCGACAGCCCGAACTGGACCACGTCTGGATCGAGGTCGAGGAGCATCGCAAGCTCGGAGACAGAATAATCGTCTTCGAAGAGAATCCCCAGGAGCCTGATGTTGTTCTCGGCAGCGACGGTGATCACGAAGCGAAAGAAGATTTCGAGTTCGCTATGATCCATCCTCCCTCCTCGGCGCGCACGAGCTCCAAAGCGAGCGTAGCAATCGGCCAACGTGGATGCAAGGGGAATTGGAACCGATGGGACCTTTGGGGGAGGCCATGGGATCCTGGCTTAACGTCGCAGAAGGTATCTTCTGCGACGTTATCTGCGGGAGCTGCGCGAGTACCATACTTCGATCAGACGGCACCGATCGTGTCCGTGGCTTGTCGCGTTCGAGTCCGGCTCGCGGGTCACGACCCGCGAATCTCCCCGACCCCCGCTCTCTCTCCCGTGCCTGCAGGAGCCGCGTGCAGTCGAGCACCCGACCGCGGGACGCCTCCGGCGGCGACGAGGACTCGTGCGCCAATGCTTCCGCATCACGGACCTCGACGGTTTCGCCGTCGAGATATCGCACCGACACCTCCAGCAGTGTACCGCGCTATTTTTCGACTATCTGCATTCTGCGGTGCTGCCCAGTCGGATGCGCCCCGATCGCGTCCTTGCGCTGGCTGCCGTGCTCTGGTATACTTACGTCGATGCGCCCGTAGTTCAGTTGGATAGAACGTCAGGTTGCGGACCTGAAGGTCAGGGGTTCGAGTCCCTTCGGGCGTACCAGCTTCAGACATAAAAAGGCGACGGATCGGGTCCGTCGCCTTTTTATGTCTACTCGAATTGACTCGCCCACGCGGCCGCCGGGGCGGCTGGAACCCCGGCGGCCATATTGAGAAAAGGGGGGATGTGTGTCCAAACGCGCCGCGTGCCGCCTGATCCTGCTTGATCCTCGCGCACCGGTGCGACACGGTTATCATGCCAAATTGCCCCTTAACGAGGAATGAACTGTCAAGCGGATTTTCTGAACAAACCATGAACGTCGTGCTGCTGGCACGGCACGTGCCCGTGCTGGTGATGCCTCGTGGCAGGGGGACGACCTATGGTGTCCGTCGGCGGTATCTTCCATCAGCGTGCCGACGCCAAGCAATGCGCCGATGCGCTCGCCCTCGCGGGCGTCGAGCCGGATTCGATTCGATCCGAGATTCTGCCGCGCTCGCTCGAGGATGTTCTCGGTCCGCTTGGGATTCCAGCCGAAGCGATACGCGAGTATGAGCGGCACGTCGTACCGGGCGATATTCTGCTCCTGGTGAACACCGACGCTTTGCCGTCCGACACGATCGCGAACGAGATCGCCCGCAGTGGCGGGCTGGTGGTCCAGGTCGGCTACGCCCCCGCGGGCCACCCCGGAGAACGCTGACGGTCTTATGTCGAGACGCGTATCGTACGAGTACTCCGACGAGCGAGGAGCCTGCCGATCCGATACCGCCGATCAGGCGCTCTCCTTCTCCAGCTCCTCGCGCAGGCGCTCCAGCGCAGCGCGACAGAGGCGGCTGACCTGCATCTGAGAGATACTCAGGCGCTCACCGATCTCAGCCTGCGAGAGATCTTCGTAGAAAAGCAGGTACAGGATAGCGCGCTGTCTTGGCGAGAGCCGATCGATCAGACGACCGAGGATCACCCGGTCTTCCGAGCGCTGCAGGTCGTCGTCCGTGAGGGGGATTGCGTCGCCGAGCTCGATTGTCGAGGTGTCGTCGGTATTCAAGCTGACGAGACGGTCAAGCGAGATCGGGTTCGCGAGCTCGCTGGCACGCGTATCGATGACTCGCCGCGGGTCCCAGCCCAGCTCCTGTGCGACTTCGGTGTCGGTGGGCGGACGGTGCAGCTTCTGGGTGAGCTTGTCGACCGCTCGCTCGAGACCGTGGCGCTGCTCCTGAATCTGCCGCGGGATGTGGATGATTGGCCCCTTGTCGCGGAGGTAGCGTTTCATCTCACCCGCGATGGTCGGGATCGCGTAGGAGGTGAACGCGACATTTCGCCCGGGCTCGAACCGTTCAATTGCCTTCATCAGCCCGATGTAGCCGACCTGGATCAGATCGTCGAGGATCGGACTACGCCCCGCGAGCTGGCGCGCCAGCCGCGAGACAAGCCCGAGGTGCAGAACGATCAGCTCTTCACGGATCTCTGGTCGGCGGCTGGTGGCATATTCCTCGAGCAGGCGTTCGACTGTCTTGGCCTCGGTGGCCGGTCGTGGATTATCGTCGGGGGACGTGGACATCCGGAGCCTCTAAACCGAAGGGATTGAGCCTCGCTGCTTGGCTTCTTCGAACTGGGCGGTCAGAGTCCGTTCAGCCTCGGAGCGGACCGTGGTAAAGGCTGCTCGCGCCCGCTCGAAGCGCGAGCGCGCGTCGAGCGCCAGCTCCCGAACGCGCTCGGGAGCATGTACGGCGAACTCCTCGGCGTTCCGCGCGAATCTTCGAACCGGTGCAAGCTCGGGCACGGTCCGAACCGCGATGGTTGCCGCGGCAACCAGAACGACGCCGCCAGCAAGCACCAGGGGCCAGCGCACTCCAGATCGGTTTGCACGTGTCATCGACGCCTATCTCCTTCGGTTCCGCTACGACCAAGCAGCACCTGAACGAATCGCGTGACAGCAAACGTCAGCGCGACGAGACGGATCAGCGGACGAGCAACGGTGGTCGATACGAAATCAGTTGTCCCCTCAATCGTCGTCGTTGTCTTCTTCAAGGCCCCGAGCACTGGCAGAATCTCGGAACGGAGCAAGAGGACGAGGCGTACGAGAACGTAGGCAAGAATCACGAGGAGGATCATCAGCACGATGTCGAGAATAGCCAGGATGATGATGGCGATGTCGCGGATTGTCGCGAGCGTCACGAACTGGCCCTCCCGTGGAAAAGACTAGTTCAGGTGAGGGTCGTATCTCTCTGATTCTATCACGGGCGGAAGATGCGAACAATGCCAAGCGCTGCAGCAGCCCCGATACTGACGCCGACGACCTGAACGTCTCCGACCACGGGCGTCCCGGGCAAAAGCGCGGCGCCACTGATCTGACCGCCGGCCGCCCCGACCAGCGCCGCGGCGAGGATCCCTGGGAACTGGTCGGCACGCGGAGGGAAGATGACGCAGCCAATTCCCGCCCAGCCCGCGCCAATCAGCGCCACGACGATCCACGCTGGCGGTATCGCCGCGAGGATGCTTGACACCGTGTCCACCTGATACCCACCGAGTATCGCGCAAAACGCGCCGTTGCGCCGCATTCGATCCCGGCGATCGACGCGCTTGATCTTTCTCCGAGGCAGCGAGTAGACTGGCCGCTGCGTAGGATCTGGGAGAAGCGTGGTCTCCGCTGCAGATGTGGGATTATGACAAACAAGGCCCGACAGATTGTCCGGTCGGATCGATGCCGACGGGAGGCATTTCTGCGATTGGTCGAGCGCGTCGCATCCTGCCGGCGATGTGCCGCGATGGAGGGACGGCGGCGCGTTCTCAGCGAAGCGAACGGGCCTCTCGACGCGCTCGTGCTGTTCGTCGCGGAGGCGCCCGGACGCCTCGGCGCGGATCGAACCGGGATCCCTCTTAGCCACGACCGCTCCGGACGGAACTTCGAGCGACTTCTCGTCTGCGCTGGCCTCCGGCGTGACCAGGTCTTCATCACGAACGCCGTGCTCTGCAACCCGCGTGGTCCCCGCGGCTGCAACCGACCTCCGTCATCAGTGGAGCTGAGCAACTGCGCGACGCACCTCCGCCTGCAGCTCGAGCTCGTCACCGCGCCTGTCGTGGCGACGCTGGGTTTGACCGCCTTGCGCGCGCTCGACTCTCTCGACCCCCACGGCCTGACGCTCAGCGAGCACGTGGCCGAGCCGATTGTCTGGCACGGCCGCATCCTCTTTCCGCTCTATCACCCGAGCGCCCAGGCGATGCTCCACCGTCCACTCGCTGTCCAGGAGCAGGATTATCGCGCCCTTGGAGAGCTGGTGCGCTCGCTGGCAGCCGCGACCGCGGCGACGGCACGTTCTGCCCAGAGACGAACCTCCTCCGCGACGCCAGCCGCGGGCATCTCGACCAGCGAGAGCCACCGAATGGCCTCACTCTCGTGATTGCCGACGGCGCGTGTGCGGGCTGGATCGACCGGTCGAGCAAAATAGATCAGATCGATGTGCTGGTGACCGGGCTGAATATCCTCGAGCTGGATCCCAGCCGGCCGTACGAGCTGCCGTGGCCGGGCGACCGGTAGGCCGTGGTCGCCAATCAGCTCGACCCGGATGCCCGTCTCCTCCTCCACTTCGCGGCGAGCCGCGTCGTCGGGGAGCTCGTCGAGCTCGATGTGACCACCCGGGGGTAGCCACTTCTGGAGCTTCCGGTGCCAGAGCAGGAGGACACACTCATTCTGGACAACGAAGGTGGCGACGGTGAACTCGCGGGTTGGCTGCTTCCCCGGGCGTCGGGAGGTAACGCTCATTGACGCCATTGTATCACACGGGAAACCACGCGGCTAACCCAACAAGGGCGAGCAGGTAGAGCCAATCGATCCAGAAACGACGCAGGTGATTGATCGCCAGGAGGAGGAACGCGACCGGCAGCGCGAAAAGCGCCAGCAGATTCCCGGACTCGAGACGGTCCAGCGCGACATCCCAGAGGCTCCTGGCGTCGGCGTGGCTCGGGATGGCCTGCAGGGCAATCGAGGTGCCAAGCAGGGCGGCAAGAACGTTCTGCACCGCGCGTAGTGGCAACCCTCGCGAAAGCTCCGCGGCCGCGAGACCGCTCGTAGCCGCCGCGGCGCGGAACAGCAGAAAGCTCAGCGCCGAGTTCAGCAGTAGAGGGCCGGCGACGATGATCAGATGCTGCCGCAGGTGCCGCGGGATCGCGTGCACGACGTAGCCTGACGGTCCAGCTGGTTCGAAAAAGACGACCTCCTGTACTCGCGCGCCGACCAATCGGCAGAGAAGATAGTGTCCCAGCTCGTGAATGACGACCCCGGGAAGTGCAAAGTACGATTGCAGTCTCACGATGATCCAGCCCGCCTCGCGACGAACGCACCCGGCCAACGGGATCCGCAGAGTGCCCGGTGCGTGGTGCCATTGTACCGTCGGCCGTTTCGCCTTTGCATTAAAGAAACGCGGTGCTATAATCATCTGCGGCGCGTTGCACGTTCCAAGGAGGCAGGATATGCTTGCCCTCTACGGACCGGTTGCCATCTTCACGATCATGGCGATCGGATTCGCAGTTGCCCCGCTGATCATCTCGCGGGTCCTCCGTCCCAGCCATCCCAACCCGATCAAGCTCTCCACCTACGAGTGCGGTATGGAGACGATCGGTACGTCCTGGATTCAGTACTATGTTAGCTTCTACATCTACGCCCTGGTCTTCGTCGTCTTCGACGTCGAGACGGTCTTCCTTTATCCCTGGGCGGTAGCGTACGGGAAGCTCGGTCTCTTCGCGCTCGCCGAGATGATGGTGTTCATCGGGACGCTCGTGATCGGCTTGCTCTATGCGTTGAAGAAGCAAGCTCTGCGCTGGTGGTAGCATACCGTGGATATCATCCGTCTCGGGCACAAGGTCCCGGAGCATTCGATACCGGGCGATGGCTCCTTGGATGACGATGCCCTTCTACGCAGCGGACTCGTTGGCCTCTCGACGCTCGATCACGCACTGAACTGGGCGCGCAAGTCGGCCCTCTGGCCCCTGAGCTTCGGCCTGGCGTGCTGTGCAATCGAGATGATGGCAGTGGGCACGGCGCGTTACGATATCTCGCGCTTTGGTGCGGAGGTCTTTCGACCGTCACCGCGGCAGGCCGACCTCATGATCGTCGCGGGGACGGTTACCCGGAAGATGGCACCGGCGATCCGGCGAATCTATGACCAGATGCCCGACCCCAAGTACGTGATCGCGATGGGGGGATGCGCCTCCGCGGGCGGGCCATACGTCAACGCGTATAACGTCGTGCAGGGCGTCGATCGGATCATACCCGTCGACGTCTACGTGCCAGGCTGCCCACCGCGGCCGGATGCCCTTCTCGATGGGCTGCTCAAGCTCCAGAGAAAGATCGAGGCCCGCAAGGCGGCCAGCGCGCTCAACCCTGACGACAGCCCGCGACCGGGGGGAGTGCAGCCATCGGGTGCAGGATCGTAAGGGCGTGAGTAGTCAGGCACCAGAGTTCGATTCAATCGCCGAGCAGGTTCGGGCGGCATTCCCAGGCATCGAGCTCGCGGACGTGGACGCGGGCTTGCCCTCGTTGCTTGTTCCTCCTGAATACCTGGTCGACGTGTGCCGCTACCTGAAGTCGACGCCCGGCCTCGAGTTCGATTACCTCGCCAGTGTCACCGCGATCGATTACCTGGATCGCATCGACATTGTCTACCAGATGCGATCGTTGAAGAACCGACGAGACTTCACCGTGCGAATCGAGGTCGACCGTGACGACGCGGTCGCGCCGTCGGTGACAGGGGTCTGGCGCGCTGCCGATTTTCAGGAACGCGAGATCTATGATCTCATGGGCGTGACCTTCACCGGCCATCCCAATCTCAAGAGAATCCTCCTGTATGATGAGTTTGATGGACATCCTCTTCGTAAGGACTGGCGACTTCCTGCCGAGCCTCGATCCAGCTAGCGCAGGATCGAGCGCCTTGAGCAGGGTTTTTCTATCGCGCGTTGGACGCGCGGTTGCCTCTTCGCATCCTCGCTCATCCCCCGGGCGCAAGACTGAGGTAAGCGGCCGTGCCGATCGATCGTGACGTCAGCCTGAACCCGAAGGTCGAGCCGCTCGGCGACGAAACGGAGAAGATCGTCGTCAACATGGGGCCGCAGCATCCGAGCACTCACGGGGTCTTTCGGATGATCCTCACCCTCAGCGGCGAAACGATCGTCGGGGCCGAGGTGGTGATGGGCTACCTGCATCGAGGCGTCGAGAAGCAGTGCGAGGAGGGGACATTCGTCCACAACATCACCGCTACCGACCGCCTCGACTACCTGTCTCCGATGAGCAACAATCTCGCGTTCTCGATGTGCGCCGAGGCTCTCGCCGGGATCGAGGTGCCAGAACGCGCCTGGTACATCCGCACGATCGTCTGCGAGCTTCAGCGGATTGCCAGTCATTGCGTGGCAGTTGGTACCTTTGGTGCGGACGTTGGCACATTCTTCACGCCGCTGATCTACGCATTCCGCGAGCGCGAGATGATCCTGGATCTGTTTAACATGATCTGCGGTGCACGTATGACGGTGAGCTACATTCGCCCGGGAGGCGTCGCGCTTGATCTGCCCGAGGAGTTTCCTCCAGCGTGTCGGTACTTTCTCGACGTGATGCCGAGGAAGGTAGACGAGTACGAGGCTCTGCTGACCAACAACGAGATTTTCAAGGCGCGGACAGTTGGGGTTGGTTTGCTGCCCCCGGATAAGGCCATCGACTACGCGGTAAGTGGACCGACGCTACGCGCCTCGGGTGTCGCCTACGACGTCCGCCGAGATGCTCCATACGGCATCTACGACCGATTTGACTTCGACGTGCAGACGGCCACGGGGTGCGACTGTTTCAGTCGGTACCTTGTACGGATTCGAGAAATGCGCGAGAGTGTCCGGATCATTCGCCAGGCGCTGGATCAGCTTCCACCTGGCCCGCACACGGCGAAGGTCAGTCGTAACTTTCGGGCGCCCGAGGGTGAAGCGTTCAGCCGCATCGAGGCGCCAAAAGGGGAGCTGGGATTCTTCATGGTCGGCGATGGCAGTATCGCGCCGTATCGCTGCAAGATTCGCTCGCCGTCATTCATCAACCTCGGTCCACTGCACGAGATGCTCTTGGGCTGGAAGGTCGCTGATGCCGTGGCGATTCTTGGGAGTATAGATATCGTGCTTGGCGAGGTCGACCGATGACCAACTTCATTAATAACTTCTTCCCCATCGCGGCGAACTGGATCGGAGCTGTCCTTTCGTCCTTCCTTCCCGGATGGATCGCCGACATCCTCAGAGTGATCATCTCAATCTCATTCTTCTTCGTTTTCGGAACGATCGTCGTCATGAGCCTCGTCTATCTGGAGCGGCGCGTCATCGCCTTCATGCAGGACCGCCTCGGGCCGAATCGGGTTGGGCCCCAGGGACTGCTCCAGCCAGTCGCCGACGTCATCAAGCTCTTCTCGAAGGAGGACATCATCCCGACGAATGCTGACGCGATCGTTTTCAAGCTCTCGACAATCGTGATGGTCGTGTCGGCGTTACTCGTCTACACGGTGATTCCATTCGGGCCTGGGATGATCATCTCGGACCTGAACATTGGTATTCTTTACGCGGTGGCCATCTCGTCGATCACGGCGATCGGAATGCTAATGGCAGGCTGGGGCTCGAACAACAAGTATGCGCTGCTCGGAGCGATGCGCGCCGCGGCGCAGGTGATCAGCTACGAGATCCCGCTCGTCTTCTCGATTATTGGCGTCGCGATGATCTCGGGATCGCTGTCCACAGTGAGCATCGTCCAGGGGCAGGCCGCGTGGGGTGGCTGGCGCTGGAATATCCTGTTGCAGCCAATCGGCTTCGTCGTGTACTTCATCGCGGCGACGGCAGAGCTGAACCGAACGCCGTTCGATCTCATGGAGGCGGAGTCCGAGATCGTCGCGGGCTACCATATCGAGTACAGCGGGGTCCGGTTCGCGCTTTTCTTCCTGGCCGAGTACCTAAACGCCTTCGCGGTGGCAGCCCTGGGGGCGACCCTGTTCTTTGGTGGCTGGCTCGGGCCGTTCCTTCCGCCCTACCTCTGGTTCCTGATCAAGACGTACCTGCTCTTCTTCATCTTCTACTGGATGCGTGGTACGCTGCCGCGCGTTCGCATCGATCAGCTGATGGGACTTGCCTGGAAGTATCTGCTCCCGGCCGCGCTCGTCAACATGGCGATCACCGGCCTGGGAATGTGGGTCTATCAGGCTCTGACTGCCTAGGAGGGCTCTGTGATCGGGGCGGGAATCGCCAAGGGGATGAAAGTAACGTTCGACCACATGGTCGATAATCGGAGCGAGACGGTCTCCTATCCCGAGGAGCGCGTCTACACTCCGCCGCGCTTCCGTGGAGCACCGGCGTGGGTGTTCGATCCGAATGGGCACGCTCGCTGCGTCGGGTGTGGCATCTGCGTGTTCGCCTGCCCGCACGGGGTGATCGAGATGCGGACGTCGGAGACGCCCGAGAAGATCCGGATGGTCGACTATTATGCGATCCACATCACCCGCTGTCTCTTTTGCGGGCTGTGCGTCGAAGCGTGCCCTTTCCGTGCAATCGAGATGAGTGACGAGTTCGAGCTGGCGGGCTACCAGCACAACGATCTGACCTACACGCGAGAGGACTGGCTCGGACCGAACGCACGAGAGTATCGGGATCGCCCGCGGGCGCAGGTGGCAACGTGAGTACGGATGCCTGGGCAACGCTCGCCTTCTACGTCATCTCGATCCTCCTGGTCCTCGGTGCGCTCGGCGTCGTGTTGCTGCCAAGGATCGTCCACGCAGCTCTCGCGCTGGTGTTCTTCTTCCTGATGATTGCCGGGATCTACGTCCTGCTGGGAGCCGAATTCATCGCGGCCACCCAGGTAATCGTGTATGTCGGAGCAATCACCGTTCTGTTTCTGTTCGCGATTATGCTGACCCATCGTAGCTACGCGCCGGACAGCAATCCCGGAAACTCCCAGTGGATCGCTGCGGGCGTCGTGTCGATCGTTACGGGCGGGATTCTCGTCGGGGTGCTAGCGCAGGCCAAGCTCCCGGTAAGCACAGCGGCAACTCCAGGGGGTGTCGCCGACGTCACGAAGACTCTCGGGCAGCTTCTGATGGGGCCGTACCTGATCCCGTTCGAGATCGCAGGGCTGCTCCTGCTTGCCGCGATGGTTGGCGCGATCGTAATCGCGCGGGAGATGTGATTCAAGTGTCGATCACGCTTACACATTATCTGGTCCTCAGCGCGGTGGTTTTTTCGATTGGTCTGTTCGGTGCTCTGGCGAAGCGTAACGTCGTGGCGATACTCATGTGCATCGAGCTGATGTTCAACGCGGTGAACATTGCGCTGATCGCGTTCTCGCGGTATCTGCCAGTACCGGCGAGCAATGCAGCGCAGCAGGGTCTCAACGGCCAGGTGTTCGCGCTGTTCATCATCGCCGTGGCGGCCGCGGAGGCGGCGGTTGCCCTGGCGATTATTCTCGCGATCTATCGCCAGCGTCGGACGGTGAGCATCGAAGATTTCAACCTGATGAAGTGGTAGAAGGGAGCCTCATGCCTGGATATCTCTGGCTCGTTCCTGCCCTGCCGCTCGTCGGCCTCGTGCTGATCTTGATCGTTGGCCTGCCGCGCCCGCGTCTGAGCGGATACATAGCGATCCTGACGATTGGCTTGGCTTTGATCCTGTCCGGACTTGGACTGCTCTGGCAGATCGCCCAGCCGTCGACTGGCGTCCCGGTGCCGCGGGTCAGCACGTTGAGCTGGTTCGAAGTTGGCGGAGCAGTCCTTCCAGTTGGCATCATCTATGATCCACTGGCCGCGGCGATGCTGTTCACGGTGGCACTGGTGAGCTGGGTCGTGCAGGTCTACTCGCAGGGCTACATGCACGGCGATCCCGGTTATAGCCGCTATTTCGCCTTCATGTGCATCTTCACCACGTCGATGCTCGGACTGGTCCTCTCGCCCAACTTCCTGCAGATGTACGTATTCTGGGAGCTGGTCGGGCTCTCGTCGTATCTCCTGATCGGGTTCTGGTACGAGCGGCCGGCGGCCGCGGCCGCCGCGGTGAAGGCTTTCGTCACGACCCGCTTTGGAGATCTCGGATTCCTCGTCGGGATCCTGATCCTTTTCTCCAGGACCCACACCTTCGACTTCGACGGTATCCAGAAGGCAGTCCAGGCGGGAACGCTTGGCGGCGGGGTGCTCGTGCTGGCGATGATCCTCGTCTTCTGCGGCGCGGTCGGAAAGTCGGCTCAGTTCCCCTTGCACGTCTGGCTTCCCGACGCCATGGAAGGCCCCACGCCGGTGAGCGCGCTGATCCACGCCGCGACGATGGTCGCAGCCGGTGTCTATCTGGTGGCGCGTGCGTTCCCGATCTTCGCCATGTCGTCGACCGCGATGCTCGTCGTGGCCTGGGTTGGTGGGTTCACCGCGCTCTTTGCCGCGACGCAGGGACTGGTCATGACGGATATCAAACGCGTGCTGGCGTACTCCACGATCAGTCAGCTTGGCTACATGATGCTTGGACTCGGTGTCGGCAGTATGGCGGCCGGCACCTTTCACCTGATCAACCACGCATTCTTCAAAGCGCTGCTGTTCCTGGCCGCGGGGGCGGTGATTCACGGGACGGGCGGTGAGCAGAATCTGCTCTCGATGGGCGGTCTCTTCCGGAAGATGCCGACGACCGCGGTCACCTTCTTGATCGGAGGTCTCGCGCTCGCCGCGATTCCCCCATTCAGTGGATTCTGGAGCAAGGACGAGATCGTGGCCGCAGCCTTCGCGAGCGGAAACACGATTCTCTTCCTCTTCGCTATTGTCACGGCCGGGCTGACCGCGTTCTACATCTTTCGCGCCTGGCTCCTCGCGTTCGTGGGCGACCCACGGACGCCTCCGTCGGCTGCCGTCGACGTGGCCGGACGCGACTCCCACGCCGCGCATTCCCACGATGCCCACGACGCACCCGCGGTGATGACTATCCCGTTGATTGTCCTGGCAGCTTTGGCGGTTTTCTCTGGCTTTGTCGGCTCGCCCCTCCTCAACGGAGCATTTCAGGGGTTCATCGGCGGCCCGGAGGAGGCCCACGCCGTGGTTGATCTCCCACTTGCTGCTCTGTCGACGGGAATCAGTCTGGTCGGCATTCTGATCGCGTGGGGTTTCTATGGAGGCCACTGGTTCTCGGCTGACGCGGTGACGCGAGCCCTCTGGCCGATCTACCAGCTCCTCGTCAATAAGTACTACATGGACGACGCCTACAACTGGCTCGTGGGCAAGGGATTGATCGGGCTATCCAATCTGTTCGCGTGGTTCGACCAAAACGTGATCGACGGCGTGGTGAATGGTGTGGCGTGGCTTGCGTATGCCATGTTTGGCTGGGTACTGACGCGTACCGTGAGTGGCCGCCTGCCGAATTACGCTCTCGGCTTCTTTGTCGGCGTCGTCATTCTTGCCAGCTTCGTCGTCGGCGCGGCGATGGGACGGTAGGACACAATGCTATCGGCGATCGTCTTCATTCCGCTGCTGGGCGCGCTGGTGATCGGGCTCGTGCCCTCGCAGCGCGTCGCGGTCATTCGATGGCTGGCAGTCGTGTTCTCGGCCATCCCCCTGGCCCTGAGTATTTTGCTGTATGCCGGCTTCAACTACCGGGATGCCGGTCTCCAGTTCGTCGAGAAGACGAGCTGGGTTGCACTGCCCAGCGTCGGCGTGAGCTACTTTCTTGGCGTGGACGGGTTGAGCCTTCCGCTGGTTCTGCTGACCGGTCTCCTGACCGTCGTCGCGGTGCTCGCGTCCTTCAACATCACCGTTCGGCCAAAGGAGTACTTTCTTCTGCTCATGATCCTCCAGACGGGCGTCACCGGGGTCTTCGCCGCGCAGGATTTCTTTCTGTTCTTCCTGTTCTGGGAGGTCGAGCTAATCCCGATGTATCTCCTGATCGGTATCTGGGGTGGGCCACGGCGCGAATACGCGGCGATGAAATTCGTCGTCTACACGCTGGCTGGCTCGGCCCTGATGCTGGCTGGAATCCTCGCTCTGTACCTCCACGCGAATCCGCACACCTTCGACATGACCGTTCTGGCCCACCAGACGTACGAGCCCGCGTTCGGTCTTCTCGTCTTTTGGGCCCTTTTCGCTGGTTTCGCGGTCAAACTGCCGCTCTTCCCTTTTCACACCTGGCTCCCCGATGCGCACGTGGAAGCGCCGACCGCGGTGAGCGTGCTGCTCGCTGGCATCCTCCTGAAGATGGGGGGGTACGGAATGCTGCGTGTGCTGGTGGGAATGCTTCCTGATGCGACACGTCACTGGGCGATTCCCCTGGCGGTGCTGGCAGTCATCAGCGTGCTCTACGGCGCCTGCGTATCGATGGTGCAGCGCGACCTGAAGGCCATGGTCGCCTACTCGTCGATCAGCCACATGGGCTACGTCGTCGTGGGGGTCGCCGCGTTCACGGCAATCAGTCTGAGCGGCGCGGCAATTCAGCTTTTCACGCACGGGATCATCACCGGCCTCCTGTTCCTACTCGTGGGAGCACTCTACGACAAGGCGCACACGCGTCAGATTGCGGACTTCGGGGGTATAGCCAAGCGCCAGCCGTTGCTCGCAACACTTTTCGTGATGGGGGGACTTGCATCGCTTGGGCTTCCATCGCTGGCTGGCTTTATCGCGGAGTTCACGGTCTTCATCGGTTCTTACGCCACGCTGCCGGTCTTTACCATCCTGGCCGCGGCCGGTATCGTGATCACCGCCGGATACATCCTGTGGATGCTCCAGCGAGCCTACTTTGGTCCCTTGAATCCGCGCTGGGACGGCCTGACGGATGTGCGGGGGCTCGAAGTGGTTCCCCTGGTCACGCTGATGGCGGTCATTGTTCTCGTCGGCGTCTATCCGGAGATCCTCACCGGCGTTGTCAGCGTGGGCGTCAGCGCGCTCGTCCCGCACAATGTCGCCACCGGGCTCACTGGAAGCCTGGCGAGTGTTAGTATGCCCTGGAGACTGCCGTGAACTTCTACCTGCTCCTGCCCGGCATCGCACTGGCTCTCCTGGCGATTGTTCTGATCAGCCTGGACCTTGTCGTCTGGGAAAAGGCGAAGGAGCGCCTCGCCTACGTGACGGTGATCGGCCTCGGGATCACCGCCATCCTCGTCGCGCTGGTCGGGCAGACTCCGGGGCAATCATTCTTCGGAACGCTCACGGTCGATCCGCTGAGCGTCCTGTTCGACGAGATCTTTCTACTGAGCGCGGCGTTGGTGACCCTTTCGGCCGTCGACTACACTCGACGCCGCTCGCGCTATCAGGGCGAGTTCTACGCGCTGATCGTTTTTGCGACGCTGGGAGCGATGTTCCTGGCCAGCAGTACCGAGCTGATCACGCTGTACGTCGCCCTCGAGCTGATGAGCATCAGCCAGTTCATCCTGGCGGGTTATCTGAAGGACAGCACGGAGTCGAGCGAAGCCGGTCTCAAGTACCTGGTGCTGGGAGCGCTGTCGTCGGCGGTCCTGCTATATGGGCTCGCCCTGGTCTACGGCGCGACCGGTGTGACCACCTTGACTGGCATCCGTGAAGCGCTTGCGGGCGGGCAGCCATCACCGCTGGTGCTCCTGGGTATCTCGCTGCTGATTGCGGGCTTTGGCTTCAAGCTGGTCGTCGTTCCGTTCCAGATGTACGTGCCTGACGTCTACCAGGGAGCGCCAACGCCGGTCACCGCGTTCATCTCGGTGGCGTCGAAGATTGCTGCCTTTTCGATTGTCCTGCGTGTGTTTGGTTTCGGTCTGCAACCCCTGGATCAGGTCTGGCCGGGGCTGTTCGGCGGCCTGGCAGCGCTGACGATGACGGTCGGCAACGTGGCCGCGCTGCGCCAGACGAACATCAAGCGCCTGATGGGATATTCGAGCATCGGCCAGGCCGGCTACGCTCTGACTGGTCTGGCCTATGCGAGCCACACGACGACGACTGGCCTGCTCTTCTTCCTCATCGCCTACGCGATCACGAATCTTGGTGTCTTCATCGGAATCGTCTACGTTTCGAATCTTCTTGGGAGTGATGACCTCGACGCCTACGACGGTCTGTCACGACGCTCGCCAATCATGGCGCTTGGCCTGGCCATCTGTCTTTTCTCTCTGATCGGCCTTCCCCTGACGGTTGGCTTCTGGAGCAAGGTGTATCTGTTCCTCGCGGTGTTCGACGTGGGACTGGCCTGGCTGGTGGTGCTGGGCTTGCTGAACAGCGCTCTGGCTGCCTACTACTATCTCAAGATCGTGCACGCGATGTATCTGAAAGCGCCGCCGGTAGAGAAGTCGATCGGGTCAGACCCTCCGCTCGCGGCGGCGATGATCATAGCCGTGGTGGCGGTTCTCCTCACGGGGATCGTTCCCGGACCATTTATCCAGGCCGCCAGTACTGCCGCGGGAGTGTTGTTCCCGCAGTGACCGCGCGGTTTGAACGTGCGACACCTCGCCGGTATAATGACGGTGGCCGTACCCTGGGAGTGGATGGGGCCCGGTGGTCCTCTCGGTCTTCAAAACCGGCGCGGGGGCGCCCGCGCGTTCCTGGGTGGGTTCGACTCCCACGCACTCCCGCCAAAGCGTTTCCCTCGGTCTCCCGCGGCTGCTGACGTGGGAGCCGATCACATCGCCGCGCCATCGCGCTGCGAATGCCCGCGCGTCCGGGTCTACCGGACTTCGCGCAGGCGACCGGTGCGAACGTCGTAGACAAACCCCAGGATGGCGATGTCCTGTGGAATCAGGGGTGAGGCGCGTAACGTCGCGACGTCATCTCGGACGCTCTGGTCGAGATCATCGAACGGCAGAAAGTCGACGTTCGACGCGTCTGCGCCGAGGTCCTCGTGCAGCCTTCTCCGAAGGTCCTCGTTGCTGAGCCCCAGCATGCCGCAACCTTCGTGGTGGATCACCAGGAATTCGCGTGTGCCGAGGAGCTTGTAGGAGATGACGAGCGAACGGATGGCATCCTGGTCAGCCCGTCCTCCTGCGTTGCGAATGACGTGGGCGTCCCCCTCCTGCAAACCGAGAAACTTTGCCGGGTCGAGCCGTGCATCCATACACGTGAGGACTGCCACCTTGCGTCTCGGGAAGGCTGACAGATCGCCCAGGTTGAACGTCGCAGCGTATCGAGCATTTGCATCGAGCATCTCCGAGAGAGCGGACATCTCTGCTCCTCCACCGTATCGTGATCTATGCAAGCAAGCTAGAATGCACCGGGTTCACGGTGCGCGTGCTGAATCAGGCTGGCGTTCCCGGCGCAGACCCACCCCCGGGACTCCGTCGCCATTGGACCCGGCTTTCAGGATCGTAGGCCCGACGGTGCTGACGACGCCAGCAGTTGCCGTGGGACCACGCGGCCGGGTCAACGCGCCTCGGCTGGTTGCGACCTGTCGCGGGGCACGTTCGCCGTGGACGACAGAGCCACGAGGCCAGAGGCGGCGAAGACCGCTGCAAGGGGAGACACGGGAGTGAGAGGTCTGCGCGTGGTCAGCGCCGGTCCTCGAGAGACCATCCGCGCCACCGCTAGTCCAGGCGAGCACCCAGGCGCTCGAACTGCTTGCGTAGACGCTCGTCTTCGCGGATGAAGTCGGTCACGGCCTTCAAGACACCGCCCGTGGCCAGAAGCATCTCGGATGCATCGCTGACCACGCGCAGCCAGCGCGGACCGGCGGGCGGACGCTCCCGCGGAGCCACCTCCTGCTGCTTCGGGGACGCGAGCGAGCGCACAAACTCGATGCCCTGTTTGATCTTCTTGCTCGCGGCATCTGCGCCTTCGAGTGTCGCGAGCTCTGGGTGACCAACACGGCCGAGCAGCCCGCGCCCCGGACCGCTCGTCAGCGCCCGTTTGATGACTTCGCCAATTATCAGGGACAGCACGAGAAATCCGAGTCCTCGCAGCAGCTTCGTCATACGTATTCTCCCATCAGCTCATCACGCCGGGTCACGAGGGCTCTCGTGATCAGATCTCGCGGCGCTGGTCAGGCACGATTATTTTACAGGATTTGCGGGTCGCCCAGGGGTGCTCAGAACGCGAGCGGAGCTGAGGACGCCGACTGCCGCGGCTCGGCGGCCAGAGGTCGAAATTGAGGATGCAGGCAAGCAGTCCATTGCTGTGCCGAAGTGCACCAGCGCTCGGTGGGTTGGAAAGACTCGTGGGCGAAGGTCTCACCGCCGTCTTGCACGGGCTCGCGGACGGTTGGCTGCGGCTGGACAGCGCACAACGCTACGGAAGTTGACGGGCAGGCAGCGCTGCGGGGCCGACCTGATAATGGGTCACGGTCCCTTGCCTGTGGTACAATATCAGTGAAGATGCCCGTGTACCTGAAGGGCGACGACAGATTGGTGGGGGAAGCTCGACTGGAGGTCACGGATGATTGAGAGTGTCTCCGTCCAGGATCGGGATCTTTTGGGGCGTCTGAACGCTTACTTCGACAACATCGATCTCCGGCTCCGCGAGGGCCAGGGCTGGCTGATCTTCAATGCGGATCGCGAGCGAACTGGCAGGATTGGACGATTCATCGGCGACCGGATGCGGGAGTACCGCCCGCTGATGTCGTTCTACATCGTTCCGTGGCGGGATTTTGCGCTGAACGCGTACGTGCTCAAGGTAGAGCTCGCCTCCGGTGCTCAGTCGGCGTCGAACCTTCCGTCCGATCCCCGTCAGCAGCACGAGTACGCCATCGCCGGCCGCGTGTCGCAGGATATGTACTATCAGATGCGCTACTGCGACCTGTTCGTTCTGTCTGGCGTTCGCCCGTCGTACCCGCACGAGCTCGGCTACCTGGATCAGATTATTGCCGAGCGCCTGCAAAGCCAGCGCGCTTCGATTCTGATTACTCCGCTGATGCCACACGAGCTGGAAGCGGAGTTTCGCGCCGTCGATCGTGACTCTGGCGGCCAGGTGTGGGAACGGTTTTTCAGCCGTCTCTATGACACGTGTCTTATTGCATTGTGAGCGGCCCGATGAGGAAACGGCCAATCGGCCTGCTCGCTCTCTCAACTAGGATCGTAGGGAGGATCCAGCGTGGCGTCAAAGCCTGTACCGGTAACCGATAAGACCTTTGACGAGGAGGTTCTCAAGTCGCCAACCCCCGTCCTCGTCGATTTCTGGGCGGCCTGGTGCGGTCCGTGCAAGATGATCGCACCGGTGCTGGAGGAGATCGCCCGGGAGAAGGATGGTGCACTCAAAATCGTCAAGCTCGACGTCGATGAGAACCCGGAAACCGCCCAGAAATATGGAGTGATGAGCATTCCAACTCTGCTCGTTTTCAAGGGCGGTCGCGAGGTGAATCGGCTGATCGGCTATATGCCCAAGAATCAGATCTTACAAAAGATCGGTGCGAACCTGTAGCGCGCGAAAGGGCGAGTGCCGGGCGATAGGTATCCGCGGCGAAGGGCTGCGTAGTCGGATTACCGCACCGGCCATGTGGCGCGTTTTCGACGTGTCGTCTTGCATACGCATTGTCGAAGACGCGGTGCAGGTCCTTGCCGAGCCGCCCGACTAGCCTGTTCGGCGATGTGAAGTGTCTGCTTGAGCATTCCCCTCTCCAGCGGTGGATTGGAGAGGGGATTTTTCTATCGGAGCGGCGGCCCGTTCGACGAGCTCCAGGCTCTCCCTGGGCGGGATTGGCCCTACTGCTTCTGATCGGCTGCGATGACCTCGCGAATTCGATCGGCGCCGAGACGCGTTGGGCAGATGGTTTGAATCCCAAGCGTCTGGTACGTATCCTCGCGAATTGGATCTTTGATCTGGCTGATCACGATCGGAACGTGCAGAATATACTTGGCGATCTGTGAAGCGACGACGTTGGTATTGTCCCCGTCGCTGAGGGCAATGAACGCGTCGGCTCCCTCGACGCCACTATTTCGGAGCACATCGACGTCGATGCCCTTGCCGACGGCGACCTTTCCGCGAAAGGTCGGCGGTAGCCGCCCAAACGCCTCGGGATCGCTGGAGATGACGGTCACTGAATGGCCGTGGCGATCGAGAACCTCTGCGACCTTGGCTCCGAATCGGCCGCAGCCGAAGACGATCACGCGCATCAGCTCTGGTTCCTTCCCAGGGCACGGGTAGCTGTGCCATGAGGACTGCTGTCCCCACCTGTCATTGTACCATCTGTCTGGAGGCAGCCTAACCTGCCAGGACGGAGGAGCGAGATCCGCACGCCATCGTTGCCCGCGGTCGGTCTCGCGATCGTCGGTTTTCGTCCCGGCATCCGAGAAGCACTAGCTCACGGCAGTTGGCGCCGGGAGCTGATTGACCACCCCATCGCTGATCTCGTAGGTGAGGTGCGCGATCTGGGTGATCGTCGGGTCATGCGTGACGACGATCACGGCGACGTTCTCGGTCGTCGCGATGTAGCGGAAGAGAGACATGATCTGGAGCCCGGTGGTACTGTCCAGCTCGCCAGTTGGCTCGTCGGCGAGGATCAGGGCCGGCCGGTTCGAGAGGGCGCGGGCAATTGCGACGCGCTGCTGCTCACCGCCGCTCAGCTCGAACGGGCGGTGGTTCATCCGCTTGCTCAGCCCGACGAGCTGGAGTAGCTCGGTCGCTCGACGATGGCGCTCGGAGCGCGGGAGGCCGGCGATGTGCATCGGTAGCTCGACGTTCTCCAGGGCCGAGAGAACCGGGATGAGGGCGAACGACTGGAATACGTAGCCAATCAGATCGCGCCGCAGCGCGGTAAGCTCTGCATCCGGCAGCTGAGTGATGTCTTTACCCTTGATGAAAACCTTGCCCGCGGTCGGCTTGTCTAGCCCCCCGATGATATTGAGGAGCGTCGTCTTGCCCGATCCGGAACGTCCCATCAAGCCGACCATCTGGCCGGTGCTCACGCTCAAGTTGATGCCCTTGAGCGCCATGACCTCCTCGTGGCCGAGCGGGTACACTCTCTTGACGTCGACGACACGGACGATCTCCTGGCCCGGAGCCAGCGGCTCCTCCGTGCGTATCCGCGTCTCACTCTGGCGCTTCAATCTCACCGGAACCCCCACCGCCGATGGCGCGAGTCTTGATCTTTATCGTCGGCTTCCTCCGACGGAATCGGACGAATGATGATCTGATCGCCTTCGAGGTCGAGTCGAACCTTCTTCTTGATCGAGAGCTTCTCGAGATACTCGCGTGGAATCTGCAGCCGCCCGGCTCCGTCGAGAACGACGAACTCGTCGTGGGTCTCGCCGAGGACGATGCTGCCCGCCGCGAAGTCGGCCATGTCGATGGCGACACGACGGATCGTCTCGGTCGACGTCTTCCCATCGCGAATGGCCACGACCCGATCGACCTTTGACATGACCTTCGGGTCGTGCGTGACGATGACGATGGTCGTGCCATATTGATCGCGAATCTGGCGGAACATATCGAAGATCGTCGCGGCCGTGCGGGTATCGACGGATCCGGTTGGCTCGTCTGCCAGGAGGAGTGGCGGTCGGTTGGCCAGGCCAATCGCAATGGCCACGCGCTGCTGCTCGCCGCCCGAAAGCTCCGAGAGCTTGTGCTTCGCGCGTCCACTCAGTCCGACCACCTCGAGCAGCTCGCGGGCCCATTGACGTTCCTTCGGACCATACCGTCCGGCGATCACCATCGGAAGCTCGACGTTCTCAATGGCGGTCAGGTATGGCAGCATATTGCGCGCGGTGTTCTGCCAGACGAATCCGACGACGTCACGCTTGTAGCGAACGAGCTGTGCCTCGGTCATCTTGAGCAGATCGCGTCCCCCGACGAACACGCGGCCGGCCGACGGTCGGTCCAGTCCGCCGAGGATATTCATGAGGGTCGATTTGCCGCTCCCACTGTTTCCGATGATGGCCATCAGCTCGCCGCGCTGGACCTGTAGATCGAGGCCCTGGAGGGCAACGGCCTCGAGGTCGGCAACCTTGTAGATCTTGACGAGGTTGTCGCAGATGATGAAGGCTTCCTCTGCCGGCGACGTCGACGTGGAAACCTGCGAGCCACTCGGCCCAGTTTGCAGTGCCAACGACGTGCCTCCGCGCCCGGGCCCACGACCATGAGCCCGGGTCTCTGATTCTTTGTCGCTGATTTTACACACGCACGTGCTGCCGCGTCAATTCTGGGCGATCCAGCAGCCAGGTTTCCAGTCCCGACTCTCTGAGCCACGAACGCGAACGCGTGGACGGCAGGGATACCAGCTCGCCTCCCCGCCTTCTCACTCGCCCAGCTTTAGCACTGCCATGAAGGCTTCCTGGGGGATCTCGACGTTGCCAACGCGCTTCATGCGCTTCTTGCCCTCGGCTTGCTTCTCGAGCAGCTTTCGCTTGCGCGTCACGTCGCCGCCGTAGCACTTTGCCAGGACGTTCTTGCGCATCGCCGGGATCGTCTCGCGTGCGATGACGCGGCTGCCAATGGCCGCTTGAATCGGCACCTCGAAGAGCTGTCGCGGGATGAGCTTCCGCAGCTTTTCTACCAGCTCCTTGCCGCGCGGGTAGGCGTGATCGACGTGAGTGATCATCGAGAGCGCGTCGACCGGCTGCCCATTGACCAGGATCTCGAGCTTGACCAGCCTTTCGGTCCGGTACCCTTCAAACGTATAGTCGAGCGAGGCGTAGCCCTGCGTGCGCGATTTGAGCTGATCGTAGAACTCGACCAGGATCTCGCTGAATGGGACGTCGTAGGTCAGCAGGACCCTCTGCTCGTCGAGGTATTCCATCTTGTCGAACACGCCGCGTCGCTGGCTCACCAGCTCCATGATCGCGCCGATGTAGCGGCTGGGCGTGACGACGCTGATCTTGACCCACGGCTCGGCGATCTCCGAAATCTCGTTCGGGGGCGGCAGATCCGATGGATTGTCGATCGTGAGCGTTACCCCCTTCGTCGTCGTCACCTGATACTCGACACTTGGCGATGTCGTCAGGATGTTCAGCTTGTATTCGCGTTCGATCCGCTCCTGGACGATCTCCATGTGCAGCAAGCCCAGGAATCCGCAGCGGAACCCGAAGCCCAGCGCGGCCGAGCTCTCTGGCTCAAACGAGAGCGCGGCGTCGTTCAGCTTCAGCTTCTCCAGCGCATCGCGCAGGTACTGATAGTCGTTACTCTCGACTGGATAGAGCCCGGCAAAGACCATCGGCTTGGCAGGACGGTAGCCTGGAAGCGGCTCGGCAGCCCGGTTATCGGCGAGCATGATCGTATCACCGACGTGGCAGTCGGCGACGTTCTTCAGACCGGTTGCGACGTATCCCACCTCGCCGGTTTCGAGAGAATCGACCGCGACCATCTCCGGCGTGAAGCAGCCAATCTCGAGCGCCTCGGTCTCCTTGCCGGTCGAGTGCATAACCAGTCGCGCCTGACTGGGAATCGACCCGTCAACAACGCGGACGTAGGCAATGACGCCCTTGTAGACGTCATAGTGCGAGTCGAAGATCAGCGCGCGCAGTGGTGCAGCTGGATCGCCACGCGGGGCGGGGATCCGTCGCACGATCGCCTCGAGGACCTCGTCGATCCCGACTCCCTCTTTTGCCGATACGCGCAGGACCTGGTCGGCGGGGATGCCAATGACGTCCTCGATCTCGCGCGCGACCTTATCGGGCGCGGCGTTCGGCAGATCGATCTTGTTGATGACCGGCACAATCTCGAGATCGTGCTCGAGTGCGAGGTAGGTGTTGGCAAGCGTCTGCGCTTCGATCCCCTGGACGGCGTCGACGACGAGCAGCGCCCCCTCGCACGCGGCCAGACTGCGACTGACCTCGTAATTGAAGTCGACGTGCCCCGGCGTGTCGATCAGATTCAGCTCATAGGACTGGCCGTCGGACGCCCGGTAGGTCATGCGCACGGCCCGCGCCTTGATCGTGATCCCCTTCTCTCGCTCCAGGTCCATCGAGTCGAGGAGCTGCTCAGCCATCTCACGAGAGCTAACGGTGCCGGTGCGTTCGAGGAGACGGTCACTAAGGGTTGTCTTGCCGTGGTCGATATGGGCAATGATTGAGAAGTTCCGGATGTTTCGCTGTTCCATGAGTATCCTGTTAAGTATACGTACTGGCAAGCTCCGCGTCAAACGCAGCACACGCGCGTGTCAGCTTGGCGTGAAGGTGTGGGGGCAGGGTGTCGAGCTGATCGCGCGGGCGCGAGGAGGAAGCGTTTCGGTCCATCGGCGGGCGCGGGTGATGTCCCCTCCTTGAGCTGTCGTACCTCCCTCGGGGCTCCGACGTCCATCGCCGGTCCTTGATCCATGGTAGAATGGACACATTGTACTTTAGGAGCCAGACAGTGAACACGACCTCGGGCCGGGATTATACGCCTCTCTCACTGGCGAAAGATCTATTCGACCTGGGCGCCGTCACCTTCGGCGACTTTACGCTTGGCCGAACTGCCGTTCATTCTCCTGTTTATGTCAATCCGAGAAAGATTCTCAGCGAACCGGTGCTGCTTCGCAACATCGCAAGCTACCTCGATGCCGAGATCAAGGCAGGACAGGGTCGACGACGACCGCGCCTGTCGCCGTTCAGCCTCGTGGCCGGCGTGCCTTTCGGCGGGCTTCACATTGCCCTCGCCTACAGCCTCGTGAGCGAGGTCCCGATGTGCTACGTTCGTCCGGCCGGGGCGGGAGGAAAGGACCACGTGATCGAAGGACATCACGAGCCCGGCCAGACCGCGCTGCTCATTGACGACCTGATGACCGGTGGTGGAAGTGTCCTGCAGAACGCCCGCATCCTGGAAGAATTCGGAATCCGCGTCCGTGACGCCGTCGTCTTAATCGATCGCGAGGAAGGGGGCGTGGAGAATCTTCGGCAGCACGGCTACAACGTGATTTCGATCCTGCGGCTGAAGACGATGCTTACCTTCTACTACGAGTCCGGCTTGATCACGCCGACGTGGTACGAGCGAAGCATGAACTACCTCGAGCGCCGACCCCCGACCACGTAGAGCACCGGGTGGTGTGAATAAGCCGGCAGCCGTCCCATCCTATCTCCCACCGGGAGAGTGAGGGCTGGAGGTCGCGTGCGGCGCCGCAGATTCACACCCTCACCCCGGCTCTCTCCCAGAGGACGATAGCCGCCTCCCCGGCAGCTCAACCTTTCTGCCCGATGCTGGAGCGTCTTGGCACGGCCGATGGTTGCGAGCCGAGCCCCATCCACTCCCCTGCGCCTGCCCTAGCGCGCGGCGAGCTGGGCCAGGCGGCGTAGCTGCCCGACCTCGTCCGATCGGAGCACCAGCGTTGCCGCCAGATAGACGAGGCTCCCGAGCACGATCGAGCTGCCGACAAGGATCGCACCGTCCAGAAGCCTGCCGATCGGCGCGGCGACAACCCCGAAGGCAATGACCACTGCACCCATGAGCCCGGCTGCCACGGTGCTCTTGAGCGCGGAGCTCGCCAGCTCGCGCGTCTGCAGGCCGGGTATGCGCCGCTGGGCGCTTACGAAGAGAACGGACGCTTCGACTGTGCTCGCCGCCGCCGTGGCCAGTGCCAGGCCATTTTCGCCCATCGGATGGATCAGGAGCAGCGCGAGCCCGAGATTCACGATCATTGCCAGCGTCGCGACCTTGACCGGCGTGATGGTATCGTGCAGCGCATAGAACGCACGGGTGACGATCTCGGTTGTCGCCATTCCAAACAGCCCGAGCGCGTAGAGCCGTAGTGCGCCGCCGGTGATCGCCGTCGACTCCGCCGTGAACTGTCCCCGCTCGTAAAGCAGCCGAACGATCGGGTGACCGAGAACGATCAGACCAATGCTGGCCGGGATCGTCAGGTAGAGGATGAAGCGCATCGCGTTGATCAGGGTACGTCGAAGCTCGTCGTAGCTCGCCGTCGCGCTCTGCTCCGCTAGCGAGGGGAAGACCGCCGTGGAAATGGCCATCGCAAAGACGCCAAGCGGCAAGAGCGTGAGCTGCCAGGCGTACCTCAGTGAGGAGATTCCACCGCCGATGCCGGATGCGAGATAGATGGTCACCAGAAAGTTGATCTGCGAGACCGCCAGCCCAATTGCGCGCGGACCCATCAGGCGAGCGACGGCGACCACCCCGGGATGGCGCGGAGCCAGGCGCGGCCGAAAGACCAAGCCGATCTGACGCAGTCCGGGCAGCTGTACTACCAGGAAGAGCATCGATCCGACCAGTGCGCCGAGGGCCAGGCCGTAGATGCCAAGAAATCGGCTGAACACAACGGCGCCGGTAATGATTCCGAGGTTATAGCAGGTCGGAGCAATCGCTGCCAGGAAGAATCGCTTGTGAGCGTTGAGAACGCTGGTCGTGAAGCAGCCAAGGGTGAAGAACACGGGAGCCAGCAGGACAATTCGGGCGAGGTTTGCCGCCAGCAGCTGGTACTCGGGCCGGAAGTCGGGAACGAGAACGCGCATCACCAGCGGCGCGACGACCATCGTCGCCACGACGAGGGGCGTCAGGATCACCACCGAGAGCGTGAAGAAGCTACTGAGCATTGCCCAGGCTTCATCCTGGGCGTCGCGCGCGACGTACGCGCTGTAGACTGGAATAAAGGCACTGGCGACGGCCGCGCCCGCGACGACCTGGAAGATGAGGTCGGGAACGGCGATGGCCGCGTTGTAGGCATCGAGCTGCGGTCCGGTGCCGAAGTGGTAGCTGATCGCGACGTCCCGCAGGAGACCGGTGAGTCGACTGCTGACGTACGCCGCCATGACGATGGCCGCGGCGCCGGCCAGCTTCCGCGTCTGTTCCACCGGGACCATCACCGTACTCCCGCTCTCACTCGCCCGCGTCGCTGGATTCGCTCCACCACCGCCCGACGTGCGCTGATCTCGATGGTGTCGTCGAGCGGAGCCAGCGGGATCTCGTCGTGGTAGCGACGGCGCAGCGCGAGCTTGATGAGATAGTCGGCGAACTCGGGATTCTTGGGAAGCAATGGGCCGTGAAGATAGCAGCCGAACGCGTTCCGGTAGCGTGCGCCTTCCTGCCCATCCTGCCCGTTGTTGCCGGCTCCCACCACGGTTCGCCCCATGGGGCGGGCCCCCGGGCCGAGGAACGTCTGCCCACTGTGATTCTCGAATCCGACCAGGTCGATCTCCCGGCCCCCGACGGCGCACCGGACAATCGCGTCGCCAATGAAACGGCGCGGACCGGCGACAGTCCAAGCGTCGAAAATGCCGATGCCCGGCAACGTTTCGCCGCTCCCGGTCTTGAAATAATGTCCGAATAGCTGGTAGGTGCCGCAGATCGAAAGCAGCACGGCGTCATTCTGAATTGCCTCGGCGAGCGCTCGACCGGTATCGCCCTGCAGATCCCGGCTGACCGCGACCTGATCGCGGTCCTGACCGCCCCCGGCGACGAAGATATCGCACGGTTCGAGGGACCCGGTCTCACCCACGCCGCGCTCGATCACGTTCACACGAATGTCGCGCCAGCGACAGCGCTGGACCAGGGTCAGTACGTTGCCCCGATCGCCGTAGACATTCATGCCCGACGCGTACAGATAGCAGATCGATAGCTCCATTCACGTTTCCCAGTAATGGCTGGCATAGCCGCGCCGACCGACGAGCCTCCGTAGCTCGAGCATCGCCGTGTAGGTGGGAAGAACGTAAAGTGTGCCGCCGGGTGGAACTCTCTCGAGACCTTCATCCAGTGCCCGCTCGAGCGACCCGATCTCGAGGATCCGATCGAGCTGCACGCCCGCGTACTTCAGACGCACGGCCATGTCGCCTGCGCGTGTACCGCTGACGATCACTCGATCACAGCGCCCGGCGAGCGGCTCGACGTCGGCGTCCCACAACCACGAAACGTCGGTTCCGTCGGCAAGATTATCGTTGATGACGATGATCACGTCTTTCGGTCCTGGCTCTCCCAGTATCATCTGCAGGACCTGGGTGAATCCGACCGGATTCTTGATCAGTGCAAAAACCAGCGTCCGGTCGCTCACCGGGATCCGTTCGAACCGACCGAACGCCGCGGTGAATTGCTCCAGCCCGCGCTCTACGGCGTCGGTCGGGATGTCGAGGGCAAGTGCCGCCGTCACCGCGGCCAGGAGGTTGTAAACGTTGTACAGGCCGGGCAGATTGAATCGCCACCGTCTGATCCCGAACGGCCCGGTGACCTCCAGCTCGCTCGCATTGACGCCGTGGAGGGTCACCTCGCGAGCAGCTACGTCGAGGGCCGGTCGGGAGAAATCACCCGTCGGGCACGAGTAGCTGCCGACGTGGGCATAACGAATGACATCATAACGCAGCTGGGTGCCACAAACCGGGCAGTTCTTGGAGTCGGCGAGGTGATTCGACGTGCTCTGCTCCAGCGGGGGAGCATTCAGGCCGAAGTATCGAACTCGGGCGCGCGAAACCTGACCGAGAGCGGCGACTCCCGGGTCGTCGGCATTCAGTATCAGGGTGACCTCGGGGCTCAGATCCCGCACGGCGTCGCGCCAGATACCGGCGACGTAGTCGACCTCGCCGTAGCGGTCAAGCTGATCCCGAAACAGATTTGTCAGCACGATGACGCGTGGCTGGACGTCGGCGAGGATGCGCGGCATCACTGCCTCGTCGGTTTCGAAGAGAGCGCTGTCGCCCCTCACGTGGCCCAGGAGATCACCGCGGTCTACCAGCGCGGTAGCCAAACCGCTGGGCAGGTTGGAACCCGTTCGGTTGTGGACCGGATGCCAGCCCGCGCATTGCAGCATGGACGCGAGTAAGCGGCTCGTCGTCGTCTTCCCGTTCGTCCCGGTGACGATCGCGACGCCACGCGGAAGCTGACCGACGAGCTTGTGCAGCACGCGTGGCTCGACGCGCGCCGCGAGAAGACCGGGCAGCGTCGTCCCGGCGCCAATGCCGAGGCGACGACTGGTCAGCGAGGCGATCTTCCCGACGGCGATAGCGGCGGACAGACGGACATCGACCCCAGTTGGATGGCGTACAATCCCATGCTGCCCGTCAAGCGTATTGACGCTCACGCCTTGACCCCCGGTACCTCGTTGACTCCCACCAGCCCCAGGGCGCGCGGGCGACCGTCGCCCAGATGGGACCTCCACGCTCGGCACGACACCTCTCGTGGTCGCGAGCGGGATCGCCGAGTCGCTTCCGCGGCGAATCCTGGCAGTCAGCACGTCGCGCCCAGTGGCGCCTGCCAGCCCCTCCGCGCCAGTTCCTGCCCGATCGCTTGCCCCATCGCGCGGGTGCTTCCACTGGAGTATAACAGAAGTAACGGCTCGTCCTGGCAGATGAAAGCAAGAAACTGGCCAGCGCGGACGTGAAGGCGTGCACGGGCCTGCTTCGCCAGAGCGCCTATCTCGGCACGGATAATGCGCCGGCTCTGTGCCCGTCGCGATTCGAGCGTTATGTCGAGCGGATGGCGGGTTGCACAATATGTTGAAAGCGCCGGGCCTCGATGCTACAATATCCGAGAAGAGCCAATCGGAGGGAGGCAGGGGGGACGGTGAGCGCCGCTGTACTCGTTCTCAATCAGAACTATGAGCCCCTCAATGTGTGCAACGAAAGACGGGCAATTGTCCTCATCAACCGTGGCAAGGCGGAAGTTCTCGAGCACGGTAAGGGGCACATTCGCACGCCATCGCAGAATTATGCGCGCCCGTCGGTGATCCGGCTCATGTACCTGATCCGACGGCCCCGACCGAAGGCGCGTCTGACGCGGCGTGAAGTCTTTCTCCGCGACAATTTCACCTGCCAGTACTGCGGCGCGCGCGGCAAGGATCTCACCATCGATCACGTCATCCCTCGGCATCGCGGCGGCAAGCACACCTGGGAGAACCTGGTGAGCGCCTGCCGGGCCTGCAACCATCGAAAGGGCGGAAAGACGCTCGAGGAAGCGAAGATGGCGCTCCGTCGACCGCCATCGCAGCCGAAGGTCTCGCCCTACTACGTGCTCAATCAGTACCTGCAGTCCTATACCGAGTGGCAAAAGTTCATCCCGGAGTGGGAGCTTGCGCCGCTCATGGCCCACGCAAGCTAGGACCGCGACCCAATCTTTCCTGTCGACGCACGGAGGGGGTAGGACACAGGTCCTACCCCCTTCCCACTATAATACGGCCGTCTCACGCGAGCAGCAGCGAGCGTAGCTCTCCTTCCTTCTGCGATCTCGTCAGCGCGATCAGCTTGTCGCCAGCCTTCAGCGTGATGTCGGGCGTGGCGACGCTCGTCTTGCCATCGCGGATCACGACCAGCACCAGCGTATCCGCGGGAAGCGTGATTTCCTGCAGACGCTTTCCGGCCACGGTCGAGTTCGGGGATACGTCTGCCTCGACCAGCTCGAGATCTGCATCCCGGAGAACGCGCAGGTGAACCAGTGCCTGGGCCGGCAATTCTTGCTCGATCTGCTGCATGATCACGTCCGTACTCGACACCGTCGCGTCGATGCCGAGCAGACGGAAGATCTGCTCGTTCTTCGGGTTATTGATGCGTGCAATCGTACGGGGGACGTTGAACTTCTTTTTTGCCATCTGGCAGATTACCAGGTTGTCCTCGTCATCCCCGGTGACCGCGACGACCACGTCGGCTCGGTTCACCCCTGCATCGCTCAGGATGCTTGCCTCGCAGGCGTCGCCGCGCAGGACGACACTTCCCAGCTCCTCATTGATCAGGTCGGATTTCTTGCGGTCGCGCTCGATGACCAGGACCTCGTGACCCTCGTTGATCAGCGTCTTAGCAAGGTAGAATCCAACTTTGCCGCCGCCCGCGACGACGACGTACATGCTTAGCTCCTCACTTCTTGTCCGGGCGCAGGATCAGCCTTGGCGATGCGCTCTGATTCGTATGCCTCAAGCATCTCTTCGATCAGCTGCGCTCCGAGCGCGGTTGGACATACGGTCTCCAGGCCGAGCGTGTGATAGGTTTCCTCACGGCTCGGATCGTAGATGCGCGTGATCACCTTGGGAACGTTGTGGATCACCTTGGCGATCTGCGATGCCATGATATTCGTGTTGTCGTCGTTGGTTACGGCCGCGAAGACATCTGCCCTCTCGATTCCTGCGCGTCGAAGGACGTCGTCGTCGATTCCGTGTCCGACGACGGTGACTCCTCGAAACTCCGGGGCGAGACGCCGAAACGACTCGGTGTTGATATCGATCACCCTCACATCGTGTCCTTCTGCGTCAAGCACATTCGCCAGATGCGCGCCCACTCGACCACATCCTAAGATCAGCACGAGCATTCTTTTAGCTTTGCCATCCTTCTGACAGTTGGCAGTCGTGTTTGCGACGTCGGAGCAGATTGTACCTCCAACATCTCGCAGCCTGCTTGCGACGTGCGCGGTCTACCTCGGTATCCTGCCCCCAGCGGGTCGCGTCGCGCCGTGTCTCCCGAGTGCTACCGACCGCACGATACGACGGTCGGTCAACGGGCGGCGGTGCCGTTCGACGGAAAGGGCTCTCGGCAGAGCCAGACGCGACACGGGGCATTTTTCACCACGTACACGGCCGCAGCGCCCAGCTCACCCTCGTCGGCACGGCGACGGTGCGAGATACCGATGCATATGGCGTCGACCCCTCGCTCGACCGCCTCGTCGACGATCGCTGGTCCGATCTCACGGGCCTGGAGAAGCTCGGTCTCGACCGGTACCTGAGCTTCTTCACACACCTGTTCAACCCAGTCCAGGAGTCCTTCTCCCCGTTCCATCTCGGATCGGATCTCCGCGTTGATCGGAAGCGAGCGCTTGACCTCGATCACGTAGATCGCGTAGATCGTGGCGTTCAGGCGACGCGCGAGAGTCGTCGCCAGCAGCAGGACGTCGCGATCGGTCGAGGCACCCGTCACCGCGACCAAAAGCTTCTCTAGCTTCACTTATCTTCTCCCGTGGCTCCATTGCCCTGACCCCAGCCTCGGCCCTGCGCAAGATCCGTGAAAACCCGGGGACGGCAAGGAGGCTCCTGAGCTCGGCTCCCGGTATCACCGTTGCTCGAGCTCGTGCTCCTACCTCGAGGAGACCGAGGATAACCGCATTTCATCACGGTATCTGAACGAGTATACACCCGACTTCCGAATCGGAGCAACGCGGCTAGCCTACCTCGGACCGAGAGTCATCATCCGCGCCGCGCCACGCGGGGGCATTGTGATCAAGCTTCAAAGCAACCATCAGCAGGCCCGCGATCATCCATACCATCGCAGAGACGTGTGGAAAGTCGACGAAGTGGTGGTCGAAGATTCCGGCGACGAGAGCCGAGATCAGCGCCGACAGGCACGCGAGGGCGAGAGACGACGCCTCGTCCCGTCTTCGAATGCAGCCCAGGGTGCCACGAATAACAACCACGGCCATGGCCCAGATCCAGAGAGCAAGGCCGACCAGTCCAACCTGCTCGGCGAGCAGCAGGTAGATACTGGAAACGCCAACGTACAGATCGACATCCGGCGCCGCGCCGAACCCAACGCCGAACCACGGGTACTGCGAGATCAGCCGCAGCGCATCTTTGTACTCGCCGAGCCGCATGGCCGCGGCCTGATCCTGCACCTCGATCCCGGATTGCAGATGTGTCAGAAAGGTGCTCTGGGCGAGCTGCGGCGACAGGGCGATCGCGATGCCGATGATCCCGGCGAGCAGCCAGAGGCGCCGGTAGCGCAATGTTGCAATGAGTGCGCAGCCAGCGAGAAAACCGATCAGCGACCCGCGAGAGTACGTCAGGAGCAACGCGATCATTATGGGCACCAGCGCCGCGAGGAGCGCAACCTTTTGCCAACGACCTGGCGATGCGAACAGGAGAGCGACCGCGATGGTCCCGGTCATCATGAGCGTTGCGCCGAGTATGTTTGGATCGATCGACGTACCGATCGCCCGCTGGATCGTCGTCCCTGGATTGTACTGGAGGATGTTCGACGCGGGATATCCGATGCGTGCGAGCGAAGCCAGGAGTGCGGTCGACGTTGCGGCGGGCAGGTAGTACAGAACGATTCCGATGCTGCCCGCAGCTGCTCCTCCCACGACGAGTGCCTGCATGAGACGTCGCAAGGTCGACGTGTCCCGCACGCTGTTGACGACGCCAAAGAACAAGATGATGGCGTTGAGGAGCTCGGCGAAGTGGCGCAGATCCGTCGTCGTCGTTTGATAGGCGGTTCCCAGGACAAAGGAGGTGAAGCAAGCGCCAATGAAAAGGAGAATCGGGAGATCGGCACCGCTCGTCCGCAGATGCTCCCGATGGTCGGCGAGGAGACGGAGTATCCAGACGAGCAGCAGTGAGACCAGGCAGGCGTCGACGAGCGTTGGAGTCACTGGCCCGAGCGCGATTGGGATCGTTCCGAACGGCAGCAGCGTGGCGACGGCGATGAAGCCGAAGAGGGCAACGCGCGCGTCGATAAAGACACACGCGAGCACAACGATGCCCACGAGGCCGGCGACCGTATAGAGAGGCGAAGCCGCCGCGACGACGATTCCGAGGGCAGCCCCGACAAGCAGTCCGACCGCCGCGACACCGAGCTCACCTGGCGGATGGAGCAGCCAGGCAGGGACTAGGCGCGGGTGGAGACGCGACGTCTTGAGAGCATTCTCCATACCCGACCAGTATATCACGTCGATTGCTGGGAATCGCCGGGGCCCCTCGAGCAACGCGCAGGATCGGAATCGCGTCCCCACGTGCTACTCAAATTGTCGGCTGCTGTGCCGAGTGCTACAATCCCTGAGCGACCGACCGGATGATGAAGGCGATGACGTTGCCCGTAGAAGCTGCGCCCCGCCCTGCAGGAATCTCCCCACGCTGGCTGACCTGGGCGCGCCCGGGTCTGACGCGTGGCGACTTCGCAGCACACATTGCCCTGCTCGTGGCCACGCTGACGTTCTTCTGGAAGATGATTCGACCGTTCGGCGGGCGCTGGTACATGGCAGAGGGCGATTTCAGTCGGCAGTTCTATCCCTTCCGGGTCTTCGAGGCGCGTGAGTGGTGGCATCTCCGAATCCCGCTGTGGAATCCGGATATGTTTGCCGGCCATCCCTTCCAGGCCGACGTTCAGACCGCGGTGTTCTATCCACCGGCACTGGTCAACGCGATCCTCTTCGGGAGACGAGGATTCCCCTTCGTCGCGCTCGAGGCCGAGGTCATCGTCCACACCTTCCTGGCAGGTGTTTTCACCTACTGGCTCGCGCGGTATCTCACGGGTTCACGGCTCGGTGCGCTCGTCGCGGGCATCGCGTTCGCGTTCGGCGGATTTATCACAACCTACCCGGCGGAGCAGCTGCCGCTCCTGGAGACGGCTATCTGGCTTCCGCTGATCGTGCTCTTCCTCGAGATGGCTGCTCCGCGGTCGCGGTCAGACGATTTCCCCCCGTGGAGATCCGAGAGTGCCGCGCCGATCTCGGAGTCGCTCGATGCTCCGGCCGCCGCGGGCGCGAACGTATCCGCTGGCGAGACCAGGTCAGCGGTGCGCTGGCCCTGGATCATGGCCGCGGGTCTGACTTTCGGCGTCGCGATCCTTGCTGGACACCCACAGACGGATCTCTTTATCGCCTACGCAACCGGTGGCTTTATCGTGTGGCGGCTCTGGCGCGCCGCGCTGCGCTGGTGGTGGACGATCGCCGCGGCGGCGCTCTATTTCTTCGTCGCCGTCGGCGTAGCAGCGGTGCAGATTCTGCCGACACTCGAGTTTCTTCCGTACAGCACGCGGGATCAGATGCGCTACGCCGAGGCAGCCTGGGGCTATCTACCGTCAGCACTGTGGGAGATACTGGTCCCTCTCGCGCACGGCGAGAAGGCGCTCTCGATCGGCGTCGTGGCGCTCGCGCTGGCCGTGCTCGGCGCCTGGGCCAGCCGTCGCGAGGCATTGGGCTACTGGACGGTAGCGGGACTGGTCGCGATTCCGCTCTCTGTCGGCGGTGCAACTCCGCTGTTCTGGGTGCTGTATCACGTTGCTCCGGGCTGGAATCTGTTTCGCGATCAGGAGCGGGTGATCTACATCTTCTCGTTCGCCGCGTCGTTACTCGCGGGCAGGGGAGCTGCCGAGCTTCAGCGCCGGGATGGCCGTGTCGAGCGCTTTGCGCTCCTGCCGTCCGGGGCGGCGATCATCTTCGCCGTTCTTTATGCGACGGGACCCGCCCTCGGGTTCACCGACGCGCTGCGTGGCAACGTCGCGCTGAATGCGACGGTACTGGCCCTGATGGCACTCCTTCTCTTCGCCCGAGCGCGATGGGCAGGACTGGCACGCTGGATCTGGTCAGGCCCACTTTCGTTGGTCCGATCGCGTCCTGGCCGCTCGGCTGCGTCGCGCCACCGTGCTGGAGGTCATCCTGAACCGGTCATGGTGCCTGTCATCGTCGGCGTTGGCCTGGTGGGGCTGGTTGCCGCGGAGCTGCTCTCGATCAACCTGGGGAACAACCTGTCTCCGGTCTCTCCCAATCCCGTGCCCCGCCTTCAGAAGACGGCGGATTTCATCCGGAAGTTCCCGGAGCCATTCCGCGTGAGAGGGATCAGCGAGAAGGTTTTTCCATCGGATTACGGAACGGTACTTGGGCTCCCCACCATCGGTGGCGATACCCCGTTCCAGATTCGGCGCATGCGCGACATGCTGGCCGCCGATGCTGACTGGCGGGTCTGGCAGATTTTGAATGTGAAGTTCTTCATCAGCGACGGTGGACCGCTCGCCGGCCTGAATCTCGTCTTCCAGGATGGTGGGCTGAAGACGTACTTCATGACGGACTCGCTGCCACGTGCCTGGGCCGTGCGCGCGGTCGAGGTCGCGCAAAATCCCGATCAGGCAAGGCAGCTTATCCTCGCGCCCGGCTACCATCCGGGCAACGTCGTCGTGCTGGAGCGCCCGCCGTCCATCGGGCCGTTCGTGCCCGGACCCCGACCTGACGTCCGCATCACTCACCTCGATCCACAGCGCATTGCCATCGATGCCGATGCCAGCGGCGCTGCGATGCTTGTGCTTGCGCAGCAGTATTATCCTGACTGGCGAGCCTATCGCGACGGCCAGCCGATCCCTACGTTTCAGGCTAACTACCTCGCGATGGCCTTTGAGCTGCCGCCCGGGAAGCACCACTTCGAGATCGTGTACCAACCGTGGTCGTTCTACCTTGGAGCATTGATTTCGCTCATCACGGTCGGCGGCGTGCTCGCTGTCCTCGGCTGGTCCTGGCGGCACCGTCTGGAGAGTGCTCGTTGACCGCGCATCGTTTCCAGACCGTGGCGTGGTGGGTTCTCGGCGTGACGCTCGCCGCCTTCGCGTTCGGTCTTCGGGTCTATCACCTTGGCGTGCCGAACCTGACGAACGACGAATGGTTCATGCTCCGCAATCACGACCAGGGCCCGCTCTGGATCATCCACCAGGCACATACCTTCGAGCCGCATCCGCTGCTCTACTATCTGGGTCTGGCCGGCTGGATCGAGGTCGCGGGACGGTCCGAGGTTGCGATGCGCTTTCCGTCAGTGGTTTTTGGCGTTCTGCTGGTGACCGTGGTCATCGGGCTGGGGCGAGCCCTGGTCGATCGATGGGCCGGGCTGATCGCGGGAGCGTTGGTGGCGCTGAACCCCTATCAGATCGTCGAGTCACAGAATGCCCGCAACTACGCGATGGTCGTGTCCCTCAGCGCACTTGCCTCGCTACTCTTTGTCCGAGCCTTGAAGCGCTCGCACCCGCGTGATTGGATTGCTTATGGCCTGGCGATGGTCCTCGCGCTGAACACGCACCTGGAAGCTGCCCTCGTGCTGCTCGTGCACGTCGTCTACGCGGTGGTCGTCTGGCGCACACGGCTGGGGCCTGGCTCATCACCAGCGGTCACGTCGTCCCCGGTACCGGCTGGTGCCGCTGGCGAATCCGTTATTTCGCCTCGACGGCTGCGGCTGGGCTGGCTGATCGGGCGTGACCGCGTGCAGGCGAGCGGGCTGATCTGCCCGCGCGGCTGGCTGCTCACGACCGGCACCGTCGTCGTTTTGCTCGTCGCGTGGCTGCTGTACGCGCTTCCGGCACTGCGCGCCTACCACGGGTACTTTCCGGAGCGGGTCGGCGTCGAGCGTGTGCTGGCTCGGTCCTTGGCAACCTTCACCCTCGGCGACGCGGCGTCGATCCGACAGGCACTGCCCGCGTTCGCGCTGGCGGTGATCGGTGGATGCTGGCTGGTTGCCCGGAAGACGCGAACGGCTCTCTTTCTTGGCCTATACTCGCTCCTCCCGATCGCGACGGTCAGCCTGCTCTTCATCGTTCGCCCCATGTTCGACGAGCGCTACCTGATCGTCCTGGCGCCGGGCTATCTTCTGGTTCTTGCAGCCGGGCTCGACGGTCTGCTCCGGATGGCCTGGCCGATCGGAGTACTGGGGCTCGTCGGCGCGCTGATTCTTTTCGCCCCTGCTCTACCTCGAACGTACCAGGAAATGCTGACCGACCGAGCCGACTATCGGGCCATGGCAGCCTGGATCGCAACGGACGGCGAGCCAGACGATCCGATTGTCGCCACCGGCTTTGGCCAGGCCGAGCTGTTTGGCTACTATGCTGGCGGTTCCCGTCAGGCGCGGGTGATCGATCAGCCAGCAGATCTCGCGTCGACGTTGCCGTCGCTCCTGCGAGACCACGATGGGCTCTGGCTTCTTCCGTACTGGCATAACGCGGCCGACGAAACCGCGCTGCGCGTTCTGTCCCAGGTGGCTGCACCCGCGGCGGAGCGTTGGTTCGTCAACACCCGCGCCCTGTACTACGCGTCGCCCCGGCGGCTGACCACCGCGTCGCCGGTCCGGGCAACCTGGGATGATCGCATCCAGCTGGAGTCCGCGTCTGTGACCGGAGGGGTCGTCGAGCCAGGCGCAGCCGCGGCGGCCGAGCTTCGCTGGCGGGTCACGGCGGCGGTGGCGACTCCGAAGTTGTCACTCCGCCTGCTTGACGCGTCCGGCACGCCGATTGTCCAGTCAGATGTCCCACTCGTCTCCGACGACGGTGTCGAGCCGGGCGAGATTCTCACGCGTGCTGGACTTCTCGTCCCACCGGTGACGCCACCGGGCAGGTACGCGCTGGCGATTGTGCTGTATCGGCCCGATTCGGGCGCTCCTCTTGCCCTATCGACCGCTAGCCTGGTCCAGGATGGGGCCCTCGTGCTCGGCTGGGTGGAGGTGGGCGCACGCGAGCGTCCCGTTCCGCCGTCCGAGGCGGACGTGAAACTGTCGACGCCCGTCACCTTCCAGGCTGGTATCTCGCTCCTCGGACACGACCCTCTCGGGGGGCCTCGTCCGGCCGGTGGCTGGCTCTCCTTTCGACTGCTTTGGCGCTCAGATCGGCCTGGCCTTCCAGCGCTCGAGCGTACGCTGACGCTGCGCGATCGACAGGGACACGACACCGTTGTGCTGAGGGGCCCAATCCTGCCGGCCTACCCGACCTCGCGCTGGTCACGCGGCCAGATGCTCGCCGATCGGATCCAGCTTCAAGTTCCCCCCACCACGCTGAGCGGAACCTATCACCTGGTGCTGTCCGTCGGGGCAGGCGGGACGACGGCTGACCTCGGCGACGTCGTCATCTCGGGCCCAAACCGAAGCTTCACCCGTCCACCGTTTTCGCATCCGATCGCGGCTCGATTCGGTTCGTTTGCAACCCTCCTGGGTGACGGCGTGGTGCCGACTCGAGCCCGTCCTGGCGATTCGATCCAGGTGACGTTAGTTTGGGAGGCACGCGGGACTGCCGACCGGAGCTACAGCGCGTTTGTTCACCTCCTCGACCCGAACGGGAAGATTCGCGGCCAGGTCGATCAGGTGCCGATGGATGGGTCTCGTCCAACGGATGGCTGGGTGGCGGGAGAGTATCTCACCGACGATTATCGACCACGGCTCGACGCCGACGCACCGGCGGGGGAGTATCAGATCGAAGTCGGCCTCTACGATGCCAGGACGGGCGCGCGGGTGCCGGTTGCGCTCGCCGACGGTGGCCGATCGGATCACGTGACGATCGGGACGTTCTGGGTAGGGGGTCCGACGTGAGCGACTGCCGCGCACGAGCCACGTCGACGCTGCTACTGGCGCCAATCATACTCCTGGCAGCGGGCGTTCGGCTGCTCGGCCTCGGCAATACCGATCTCTGGGGTGATGAGGCGTTCAGCGTCATGGCCTCACTCGGACCCGTAAGCCACCTCTGGAGTATGCTCTCGACGGGTGAGCCGCACCCGCCACTCTACCCGTTCCTTCTGGTCGCCTGGCTCCGTGCCTTCGGGCACAGCGAGTTCGTTGCACGACTGCCATCGGCCTTCGTCGGCATCGCCAGCGTTCCGGTCGTCGCAGCAATCGCGCGTCGCTTCGCCACGGATACTGATGGCCGAGGAGCGACGCTCGCGTCAGTCGTGGCTGGTCTTCTGGTCGCACTGAGCCCGATTCAGGTCTGGTACTCCCAGGAAGCTCGCATGTACGCGCAGGTCAGCTTCTTCGCCGGCCTCGCTACGCTGGCGCTGCTCCGCTTGTGGAGCAATCAGCGCCGGAGCGGAACGTTGTACACGCTCGCCATCCTTGGGTCCGCCGGGAGCCATTACTACGGCCTCTTCGTGCCGCTCGCCCACGGGCTCGCGATTGCGCCGTTTGCCCGTCGCCGGCGGGATCTGGTCGCGCGCTGGTTCCGGGCCGTCGGAATCGCCGTGCTCCTCTACGTGCCGTGGGTGGTAGTCGCGTTGCACGTCTTCACAAGCTACTATGGCGCTCGCCCCGGTACAGTCGATCTCCCGAGCGTTGCGCTCAACGGCTGGGTGCGGCTGGCGGCAGGCTGGTCGCTAAGCTGGACGCACGCGATGGAGATCGCGGCGCTGGTGACCGCATTCGTCGTCACCGGCCTGGCCGTCTGGTCGGCGTCCGAGACGGATCGATTTGTACGTGTCGTGCTAGCCTGCTGGCTGTTCACACCCTTTGTCGCGGGATATCTGTTCTCGCTGGTACGCCCGGTCTATGCCGAGCGCTACTTCGTCGTCAGCTCGCTCGCCGTATCGCTCCTGATGGCCCGCGCAGTCGTGAGCCTTGCGGTCAAGATGGTGCCGCGTCTGAGTGTCGCGGGCGACCGGGCATCTCGTGGGGCACTCGAGCTGGGGACGATCGTGAAGACGCGATTCGCCGCGGCGGCCTACCCGCGCGGGGTACTCGCGGTGGTCGTGGCCGTGCTTGCGCTCGGGCTGAGCCTTCCGGCCCTCGTCAACGTCTGGCAGGGCCGTTACCTCAAAAGCGCTTACAACACGCACATGAGAGAATGGTGAACGCGCTTGCGCGAGCCGGCGACGCGGTGATCCTCGATGGTACGTCACAGCTGCCACTCTACGAATACTATCTCACCAAACCGTATCCCACGTACCCGCTACCAGATCACGTGCCACTCGACGAAGCGGCGACCGCCGTGTCTCTCGCTCGCATCAGCCAGGAACACGAGGGAGCGTGGGTCTTTCTGTACGCGACGCCGGACTACGACCCGGGCTACTTCATCCCGCGCTGGCTCACGGTGAACGCGTTCCGCGCCTTTGATGTCTGGGAGGTCAACGGCAGACTGCAGTATTACCGATTCGCACGACCTGACTCGATGACCGTTCGTCAAGGAGGAGTTGCCTTTGGAAACTCTCTGCTGTTGCAGCGGTATGCCTGGCGTGATACGGCGTATGCCGCGGGCGATACTATTCCCGTCGACCTGACCTGGCGCTGGCTCGGGGCGAAGCTTTCTCAGCCTCGCGTGGCCCTCCGTCTCGTCGACGCTGCCGGACTCACCTGGGTCCAGAACGACCAGAGCGTCGGCGGAGGCTACCTCCCGGCTGGCTATTGGCCGGAGGGCCAGACCCTGGACGATCACCACGGTCTGATGATTCTGCCCGGCACGCCGCCCGGCACCTATCGCCTCCTTCGCAACGTGTACAGCTCCGACCATCCCGATCCTCTCCCACCCTCGGGCAACGGGCTCGAGGTCGCGCCCGCGGGTGTCGTGCTCGCAACCATTCGCGTCGACGCGGCGTCGCAGAGCGCCTGGCTGGACGGTATCGCCGGCTTTCACCCCACGTCGACGACGTTTGGCGGAGCACTGGCGTTGCTCGGTTACGCGGGCAGCGAGGAGGTGACAGCCGGTGAGTCCGGCTACCTGACGCTGGTCTGGAGAGCACTGATCCCACGCCCTCCCGTTTCTCAGGTGCGGATCCAGCTGATCGCGGCCGATGGATCCGTGGCCGAGCGCCGCGAGCTGCCACTCGCCACGGCCGATTACCCGCCCGCGCGCTGGAACGCGGGAGACATCCTTCGCGAGCAGTATCGGCTTCCGATTGCCGCGCACCTTCGGCCTGGCAGCTATCGGCTGACGATCGAGCCGCTTATGGGGACGGGTCAGACCTCCACGATCGGTTCGCTGGTGGTGAAACCTGGCCACGAGCCAGCTGTCGTCGCGACGCCGCAGCATCCCCTGGCGTTCACCCTGGGTGACGCGATTGCGCTGGACGGGTTCGATCTCGATTCGACGCAGGTGCGTCCTGGATCGGCAATCAACCTTGCGCTGCACTGGGGAGATCTTCGGAACGTCGACGTCGACTATACCGTTTTCGTTCACGTCCTCGATGCCTCCGAGAAGGTTGTCGCGCAGCGCGACCAGCAGCCAGCTGACGGTAGACGACCAACCTCCTCGTGGTTCCCTGGCGATGAGATTCTCGACCGCTATACCCTTACGTTGCCAGCCAACCTCGCTCCGGGTGAGTATCCAGTCGAGGTCGGCATGTACAACGCTGGAGATGGGAAGCGCTTACCGGTCTTCTCGGGCCAGACGCCGTTGGGGGACCGCATCATCGTGGCGCGCCTGCACGTCGATGGATAAGCGCTCGTCGGTCAGTCACGTGGAGACCCCTCCGGGGCGAGACGTCAAGAAGCCCGAGAACGACGTTCTCGCGGCGCCTTCGCGTGCCCTGGATCCGTGGGTGACAGTCGGCCTCGCTCTCGTCGTTCTGTTTGCGGCAGCACTCCGCGTCGCGCGTCTGCATTCGATTCCGCCGGGCCTCTTCTTCGACGAAGCCGCCAACCTCTTTGACGTATCGGACGTGCTGAACGGGGCTCATCCGATCTACTTTCCTCGTAACAATGGGCGAGAACCGTTCTTCTTCTACTGGGCAAGCCTCTTCGCGAGCGCGTGGGGCCCCACGCCCTATGCGATTCGCCTGGCGGCAGCGATGGCGGGAACGCTGACGGTCGCGGCCACGTTCCTCTGCGCCCGCGAAATGCTGCGTGGCTGGAGCGATGATCGCCGCTGGACGGACCGAGTCGCCCTCGTCGCGGCGTTTGTCCTGAGCATCACCTACACTCACCTCCACTACAGCCGAATTGGCCTGCGATCGATCTCGCTGCCCCTGTTCCTCGCGCTGAGCTACGGGCTGCTCTTTCGGGGCCTGCGCCAGGGCTCCTGGTGGGCGCTGGTCGGGGCTGGAGTCTCCGGAGGTGGCAGCCTCTATACCTACATCTCGGCTCGCATCGCTCCTTTGCCCTTGCTCGTCCTGCCGCTGGCGCTCGGTCTGCCTCGACGGTCGTGGCGTCCGTTCTGGCAGGTTGCGTTCGTCGGGCTGATCTGGCTGGCGGTGAGCATTCCCCTTGGCGTCTATACACTTCGGCATCCGGGAGACGTTCTGGGCCACACGGATGACGTTTCGATCTTGAATCCGGTCAACAATCACGGTGATCCGATCGGTGCGGTGGCACACGGTATCGTGGCGACGCTCGCGGCGTTTACGTTCGCGGGCAGCGGGGGCGCCGACCAGAACCTGCCCGGCCGCCCAATCCTCGATCCGCTGCTGAGCGTGCTCTTCGTCCTGGGTCTTGGGACACTCCTGATCGAGGGGTTCCGCAGCCAGTCGCCTACTGACGGGGCCACGCCGCATCAGGATTCCCGTGCCGACGCGCGGCCCGAAGAGAAGCTCCAATGGCAACGCCTGGCGACCGCGTCTTTCCTGGCCGTCTGGATCATCACTCAATCGTTGCCCTCGGCACTGGCCGTATCGCCTCCAGGCTTTATCCGAATGACCGGGACACTCCCCGCGGTTGCGATCGTCGTCGGAGTCGGCTTCGGATCCATCTGGGACAGGCTCGTTGGAGCAGGAAGATCACGGTGGCGTGTCGGGGCGCTCCTGGCGGCTGCGCTCGTGGTCTCGACGGTCTGGACCGTCCGCGATTACTTCTGGATCTGGGGTCCGAGCGACACCGCGTATCACTGGATGATGGGCGACAAGGTCGATGCGGCTACCTACCTCCGGCGGTGGGCGAGCGATGAGCGTGTGTTCCTCGCGCCACTCTACGCGCAGGACAACACGATCCGTTTCCTCAGCCGCGGATCGGCAGTTCAGTCCTTCGACCTGGGTGCTTCGCTGGTGGTTCCGACCGATCGTTCGCGCGATGTGCGCTACGTCTTTCCGGCGTCGGATCAGGAGGAGGTGGCGCTTGTCTCGCGAGAGCTTCCGGTCGAACACGTGACGACGACAGTGCGGGATCCATCCGGACGTTTCCCCCTGTTGACGACACTCGAGGTCCGACGAAGCTCGCTCCCGTCGATTCCGACGTCGCGCCTCGCCACGTTCGACGGCGGCATAGCTCTGGTCGGAGCGTCGATCGTGCCCGGATCCGCCGCATCCGGACAGCAGCTGGGCGTCACGATCGAGTGGCTCGACCTGCAGCCGCAGCCGTTCGACTACACTGTGTTCATTCACGTGCGGGATGGCGCGAACCATACCGTCGCGCAGATCGATCGGCAGCCCACGGCGGGAAGCATGCCAACCACGGCCTGGCATCCGGGGGATCTCGTGTGGGATCGCTACTCCCTGGCCCTACCACCGAATGTGCCGTCGGGAGAGTATCGGATCGTCGCCGGTCTCTATCGCCTGGAGACGATGCAGAGACTGGACGCTACCTTCGGTCCGGGTCGGCCCCCCACCAACGAGGTAGAGCTTGGAAGGGTTCGTCTCAGCGGCCGCTGACCTCGTGAATCTGGAGAACATTGGTTCGTCCACTGCCGGCTGGCCGCGGCGCGGTTGTGCTGCCGGTGAGTACGACGGTCCGTCCGGGCGTGAGGAGATCCGGGGCGATCTGCCCGGCGTCGATCCTTGCGACGAGATCATCGAGATTGCCCATGTCTGGCACGACGATTGGGGTGACGCCCCAGAGCAGCACGGCGCGTCGCGCGGCGACCGGGTCGCGGGTCAGCGCGAGGATGGGCATCGGCGGGCGATACTTCGAGACCAGGCGCGCGGTAAAGCCGGTAACCGTTCGGGCGGCGATCGCCGTCGCCCGGAGGCGGCGAGCCGCGGTGTTGGTCGCCTCGGCGATCACTTTGGAGGGCACCAGCGGCTCGGGTGACGGTGGAGTGAAGGTTCCAAACTCCTCGTAGCTCGCGTCGGCGGTGGCGGCGATCTGAGCCATCGTCGTGACCGCTTCCACCGGGTAGCTGCCAATCGCGGTTTCCGCCGAGAGCATCGTCGCATCGGTGCCGTCGAAGATCGCGTTGGCGACGTCGGACGCCTCGGCGCGCGTTGGTCTCGGGCTGTGGACCATCGACTCCAGCATCTGCGTCGCGGTGATGACGGGCAGGGCGTGCCGATTTGCGGCTTCAATGACCCGCTTCTGGATGAGCGGAACTTCCGTGGCGGGCATTTCGACGCCCAGGTCGCCCCGGGCGACCATGATGCCGTCGGCGGCAGCCAGGATCTCGTCGAGGTGCTCGATCGCCTGCGGTTTTTCGAGCTTTGCGATCAGGGGCGTACTCGCTCCAGACTCCGCGATGATCCTCCGCGCCCGCTCGATGTCGGCGGCTTGGCGAACGAACGAGAGGGCAACGAAGTCGACACCGATCGCCAGCCCGAATCGGAGGTCGCGCTCGTCTTTCTCGGTCAGCGAGGGAGCGCTGATGGCGACGCCGGGAAGATTGATCCCAGTATGGCTGCCAATGGAGCCACCGCGGATGATCCTGCATCGGACCTCCGTTGGGGTCGTTTCCGTGACGACGAGCTCGACGGTCCCGTCGCTCAGAAGAATGCGATCGCCGGGGTGCACGTCGCCGGGGAGCTGTGAATAGGTTGTCGAGACCATGCGGTTCGTACCGGGGTACGAGAGTGTCGTGATGGTGAACGGCGCTCCCTCGTTGAGGTAGACCGGGGGATTCTGGACCGGACCGGTTCGGATCTTCGGCCCCTGGAGATCCTGAAGAACTGCGACCGGGATCCCCATCTCGTCCGAAAGGGAGCGAATTGTTTCGAGCGTGGTGCGATGTTCTTCGGGGGTACCGTGGGAGAAGTTGAGCCGAGCGACGTTCATCCCCGCTGCGATCAGCGCGCGCAGCAGCTCACGCGAGCGGGTTGCCGGCCCAATGGTGCAGACAATCTTGGTGCGGCGGGTCCAGTTTGTCAGGGTCGGGCTCCGTGACGGGCAAGGATGAGCGTTATTCCAGGGTTTGGTCGTGGGAGATCAGGTATCGCGGGAATCAGCTGGCTCAGCGGAGTGGCGAACGCGATAGCTGCAGGTCTTGCCGCCCTCGAGTCTCCAGCTTACCCGCTCGACCGGAACTCCCAGCAAGCGCTGAATATAGCTCATCTCGGCAGCGCAGACGATATCGGGGTGACGCTGGGCAACACAGCTCGCCGGGCAGTGGCATTGATCGAGGATGAAACCGTCCGGGGTCTTAGCGTATGACGCCATGGCCCCTTCGTCGGTGCGAATGCTGGCCATGATGCGAACGCGCTCTTCGAGAGATTTCCCTTTCATGAGCTCGGTTCGCTCCCCTGCCCAGGTCTCGGCGACCTTTTCGGCGATCTGGGGGGCGCTGAGAACGGCCGGAGGCTCAGTCAGGGCATCGAGGATCCGGTTGCAGAGGGTGTCGTAGCTCTTGGGGAACTCATCCTGGGCCCGCTGAGTGAGGAAATAAACGAAGCGGGGGCGTCCGATCTTCCCCCGCTCCTCTTCGTAGGTGACGAGCCCATCGCGCTCAAGGACAGCCAGGTGGGCACGAACGGTCATCGGCACGACCCCGACTTCCTGTGCCAGCTGGTCCAGGGTAGCTGTCCCCTTCCGCTTCAGGAACTCCAGGATGAGCTTGCGGGTTCGTTGCACGCCTAATTGCCCCAGTCCGTCGAGTTAGTGACTGCCAGGACCCGTCGCGAGTGACTCAGCGTCACGAACTTGACTCTTGTCCGAATGCTAGCAGACCATTGCTCAAGCCGTCAATAGTGACGGCAGACGAGTTTACGGCACGCCTGCTCCGGCGCTTTCGGTCGGATGCGGACGTGCTCGGCGCGGCCGTCCTGGCCGCTCGCGCTCGAAGGTGATCGCCGCCGGACGCGGACGCTCGGTCCGCACGTCGTCGATGAAGACTGGACCTCCGCAGCGTGCGCAGCGCAACGTCCCTTTCGCGGCCAGGGCACTGTTCACACCAGGCGCGGGACGGAATGTCCCATTCTTCAATGACTGGCCATCAGAGCTGACCAGCTCTCCGGAAACGAATCCGCAATAGTAGCACTTGACGTCGCCAACGAGCTGCATCGGTGTCTCCCTCCCTTCAAGGAGCGCTCTCTGAGCTGCCCCCTCGGGCTACCGCAGCATCGCGGTAGATACGAGCGCTCGCTCGACGCTCAGTGTACCAGGAGAGCGTGCAGTTGTCAATGATATTTAGATATATAAGCCATCTTTCTTATAAACTCGCACCCACTCCAGCCAGGATCTCACGGATCTCGCCCAGAAGCGCGTCCAGGCCCCATTGATTGCGAGCCGACGTGGCGACCGCGTGCGGGTAATGCGCGCCGAGCTCGCGGAGCATGTCGCCAATCTCGCCCGTGGTCGCATCTGCATATTGCTGCACGCCGTGGAGCTGGTCAATCTTATTCAGCGCGGTCACCACGGGCTTGTCCGCGACGCCGAGATCCCGAAGGATCTGCTCGACCTCCTGTCCCTGCTCATAGCCGCGTGGATGGGTTACGTCGAGGACGTGCACCAGCACGTCGGCCGACTCGAGCTCTTCGAGCGTCGCTCGAAACGCAGCGATCAACGTCACGGGCAGCTTTTGGATAAAGCCGACGGTGTCGCTCAGCAGGACCACCTGCCCACCGGGAAGGCTCAGGCGACGCGTCGTGGGATCGAGCGTATCGAATGGCCGATCCTCGGCGGAGACGCCCGCGCGGACAAGCGCATTGAAAAGCGTTGACTTGCCCGCATTGGTGTAGCCCACCAGAGCGACGACTTTGAAGCCGTGCTCGCGCCGATGGTCGCGATGAAGCTGCCGCTGTCCGCGGATCCGCTCGATCTGCCGCTTCAGGTCGCCGATGCGCTGGCGCACCTGACGTCGATCAATCTCCAGCTGCGTTTCACCCGGACCTCCTCGGGTCGCTCCTCGCCCGTACTGGCGGGAAAGGTGGGTCCAGGCGCCAGCGAGCCGTGGCAGGAGGTATTCGTACTCGGCAAGCTCGACCTGAAGACGCCCTTCACGTGTCCGCGCGCGCTGCGCGAACACGTCGAGGATCACTTGCGACCGATCGATCACGGCGAGCTTCAGCGCTTCCTCCAGATTGCGTTGCTGGCTCGGCGAAAGCTCGTCGTCGAAGATGACCAGATCCGCTCGCTGATCGAGCGCAAGCTCGCGAATCTGCTCGATCTTCCCCCGACCGACCAGGGTCGCCGGATGTGGGGTTCGGAGCCGCTGGCGCGCGGTCCCGACGACCTCGATGCCGACGGTACGCACGAGAATGGCGAGCTCGCTAAGCGAGTCCTCGATCGACCACAGGACGGGAGCGGAGTCGAGCTCGACCCCTACCAGAACTGCTCGTGGCGGTTCCGGTCGTGTGATGCTTAGATGCCGACTGTTCGTCGGTAGTGCCTGGTTCGTAGGCTTCTCCTCAGATCAGGATTGAATACTGTGTGGCCGCGGGAAGGTGCGCTGGCAGAAGGCGTGAAGCGTGCGGGGCAATCCCCCGTGGTTACGTCGCCGCGATGGCGAGCTACCATCTGTTCGTCAGCCGGGGCTGGTGCCGGTGCTAGTCTGGCCACTCGCCGGTAAAGACGAGCGTAGCCGGACCGGCCATGAGGATCTCGCCGGAGCGTCCGACCCGCATTTCGAGCTCTCCGCCGGGGAGCCGAAGACACGCGCGGTCTCCGATCAAGCCCTTTCGCCGAGCGACGGCGAATACCGCGCACGCGCCGGTCCCACACGCGAGAGTGATCCCCGCGCCACGCTCCCACACTCTTACGTCAATCTGTTCGGACGATCGCACGCGCGCGATCTCGAAGTTGACGCGCCGTGGGAAGAGGGGATCGTGCTCAACCAGCGGACCGATGCGCTCCAGGGGAAACGCTTCCACATCCCCGTCAAGAAAGTGGACTGCGTGCGGATTCCCCATCGAGACTGCTGCCAGCGTGAGCTCGAGACCGTCGATGGTTTTCCGCAGATCCACGACGTCCGATCCATCGGCGAGCACTGGAATCTTCTCGGGAACGAACGTCGGTATCCCCATGTCGACGACCACCCGCTGCGCTCGACCGTCTCGGGCTTCGATCTCGATCTGCTTGATGCCGGCGCCTGTCTCGATCGTCAGGGAGCGCGGGTGAAGCTCGCCCGCGTCGTACAGATACTTGGCGAAACAGCGAATCCCGTTTCCGCACATCTCGGCTTCGGATCCGTCCGGGTTGTACATCACCATGCGATAATCCGCGATGGCCGATGGACGAATCAGCAGGACGCCGTCAGCTCCGATCCCGAAATGTCGGTCGCAAGCCCTGCGTGCGAACGCGGGCCAGTCCCGTTCGTTACCGTCGCGCGCATCGACGAGCACGAAATCGTTGCCGGTGCCGTGCATCTTGGTGAACCGGATCACGCTACCTCCTGGACCGTCGAGGCAGCACGGCGGGCGTGAGACCGAATGAGCTCCAGCGCCCGATCCAGATGTGAGCCATCGGCGGTCAGCCAGTGAATCGTCGGGTCGTCGAGTCGAAACCAAGTATACTGCTGTCGAGCAAACCGGTGCGTCTCGAATTTGATTCGCTCGATCGCCGCCGACAGGCCCAGACGGCCGTCGAGATAGGAGACGATCTCGCGGTAGCCAAGGCCATTAAGCGCTGGCCGAGATGGTGGGCAGCCCCGCAGGAGGACACGGCGGGTTTCGTCGATCAGCCCATCGTCGATCTGCTGCTCGACCCGCCGATCGATACGCTCGTAAAGCACATCGCGCGGTGTCGTCAGCCCGATCGACAGCACGTCATAGCGCGGCCGCCACTCGCGAAAATCCGAGAACCGACGTCCCGACTTCTCGATCACCTCGATCGCGCGGATCACGCGTCGAACATTCCGCGGATCGATTCGACGCGCAGCGTCCGGGTCCAGGGCGGCGAGCTGACGATGGAGCGCGTCAGCCCCGCGTTCACGGGCCAGCTGCTCGAGACTAGCGCGCAGCGTGGGATCAGGGGGCACGCGCGGCAGCTGCACACCGTCAACGATTGCCTTGACATAGAGGCCGGTTCCGCCGACCAGTAAGGGGAGACGGCCCCGCGCAAGGCACCCCTCGATGGCGCCGATCGCCAGGTCCTGGAACTGGGCAAGCGAGAAATCATCTTCCGGGTCGACGACGTCGATCACGTGATGCGCGACGATACGCTGCTCGTCGATCGTCGGCTTCGCCGTGCCGATATCGAGGCCGCGGTATACCTGTCGCGAGTCAGCCGAGATGATTTCGATCGGAAGAAACTCGGCGAGGCGCAGTGCGAGAGCGCTCTTGCCGACCGCGGTCGGTCCAACGATGGCCACAATCGGCGGTCGCGGCTTCGGATCTGTCTGGATACTGCTCACCAAGAAATCGAGATACCTTTGATCGTAGTGTTACCCATACTCATTATATCGCGTCGCGCACACCGGTTGCTCTTGGTGGCCAGGGCGTGCTAGAATTAACTGCACCGGGGTGTGGCGCAGTCTGGTAGCGCACCTGTATGGGGTGCAGGTGGTCGCCCGTTCGAATCGGGCCACCCCGACCACGAACGCCTCGCGGAGCACGGGATTTTCTGAGATTCCCGCCCGCGAGGCTTTTTTGTTGCAAAGACAGTCACCGCTCCCGCGTCGCACGTGATGGGGAGGCGACCGTCGAGCAGGGGGATACTGCCCGGTGGAAACTCGCCACGACACCGCCACGCGGCTGTCACGGTAGCGTGGTCGGTGATCTGCTTCGGGCAGACGCGTGTGCCGTCCGCGATCATTCGCCGCGAGCGGGCACGGCGGTGGGCGACCAGAGCGCCTCTGGCTGTTGTGAGCCAGAGTACACGGTGACGGATACAACAGGCCATCTTCCCGACCAAGCTGGTCGCGCGGGTGGCGGGAAGCCCGAGCTCCAGTACCGCCGCCTGAATCCTTCCCGCGGGTGAGCGGTGGCCACCGCGCCGCTACACGTGACGGAAGACTCGATCCACCCCGAAGCCAGGGTGTCGTCGAGTGAGGCGCTGGAGCACGGCTCCACCGCCAGGGGACGTGATTCTTGTCCCGCGCGCCTGATCCGGTTGATGCCTGCCGCGAGCCACCGAATGCCTTGCGCTGCACCCCGCACATCCACGTTCCCCGGTACCGCGGCAACGAAACTCAGAAATCCGAAGACAAAGAAGATCCCCCCGAGGATCACGGCGGTCCACCCGAGCGCACGACTGAGTAAATTGGTTCTCAGGATCACGGAGCCAAGCGGAACGAAGAGCAGCGGAGCCGCGACCAAGGTGTACCCGCGCTGCACGGCCGTGATGAACTGTGCTCCAACATTCACTACCGCCGGGTCCCCACGTGTGACGAGTCCATACCCGGTCATCTCGGCCAGTCCGATTGTCACGAGGACCGTGATGCCGAAGAGCGTGAGCAGACCCGGCAGGCGCGTTGCAGACCCGGCCGCGACGACCACGCACAACGCGAAGATGCTCGCCATCACCGTACCCATGACTTGGAACCAGCCGCCGAGCCGCACGCTGTGGACGTGGGTCGCCCCGAACGTCGTCACCTGCACGGGCGCAGCGCCCGGGGACGGAGCGTGATTCATGGCAAAATCCGCGATCAGGATCGGGACGCCAGCGGGCACGAGCGGCGGGACCACGATACGAACCCAGGGGAACGGGTCACGCCGACGTCCTCCGACAGCTGGATTATCGAAGTGATGCCCGCGGGAAAGAAAGCGACCTTCCAGCTCCGGAAGGCGATGCCGCGATCGTCCTGTCTACGCCGATGATCCGCTGCTAATCGATCATCGCCCGGTAGCGTGGTCGGCCGTACCGACGGGGCGGATGGTAAGCAACCGCGGCGATGATCCAGATCAGCGCGGTCCCGACCAGGTAGTACGCACAGATCGCCACGATACTGTACAGCTCGAGCACGTGCCCGTCGAGACGCAGCGGCGGCACGAACAGGGCAAACGGTCGAACCAGCGGCGTCGTGAAAACGATAAGCGCGCCGACCAGCGGCACAACCTCGGCCAGAATCCTGACTCCCAGGAAGACCACGACCAGCCGTACCAGGATCACGAGCTGAATGAGCTGGCTGATCATCGAGATCGTTCCGATAAGGAAGCCCACGAGCCCGGTGTCCTCGCGAGCGCGTCGCTCGAAGCTCACCGACCAGTTATTCAGCGATGGAAGCGGCTGCTTCGGAAGGACTGCCATCAGCAGCATCCCGAACAGGAACCCTCCGACGTGTGCCCACCAGGCAACGCCACCTGCCTGCTCTCCCGCGTCGGCAAGCGACGTGATTCCACTGAAGAACTGGGTGATGAACCAGAGGCCGATCACGATCAGCGCCGGAACATCGACGACCGTGAACAGGAAGAAGAGCGGGAGTACCACGGACACCGTCGCTCCGGGATACGTAATGAAGTAAGCGCCGAGAACCCCCGCGATCGCGCCACTTGCCCCGATTGCCGGGATGCGCGAATGGGGCGCGACGAAGACCTGCGCCAGGTTCGCCACGACTCCGCAGAGCAGGTAGAAGAGCAGGTAACGGGTGTGACCGAGCCGATCCTCGACGTTATCGCCGAAGATCCACAGAAAGAGCATGTTTCCGCCAATGTGCAGCAAGCCACCGTGGAGGAACATAGCGGTGATCAGGGTGATCAGGACGAATGGATCCGCGCCCGGCGCGCCGGCCAGGGCCGCGGTGATACGCGACGGTACGACGCCCCAGCGCTCGATGAAAGGTTCGAGGCTGTCTCCAAGCCCGAGCTCGTAGAGGAAGATGCAGACGTTGATCAGAATCAGCGAAAGATTGATCCAGGGCGTTCGCCGCACCCGTGGACTGTCACTCAACGGTAACATCGATGGACCCCCTCTCCGAGATTATACGTGAGCGCATCCTCGCGATGCTTCCGCCCGTCCGCGGCCGTGGGCCTGTACACCGCGGCTCGGGCATACTATCATCGCTGCATCCGGGTCGCACTTCGGTTCCGTGGCCCGTCAGTCGGAGAGAGGGGACGCGATGGAGATTGGTATCGGCCTGGATGCCACCCTGGGCCTTACCTTCGATCAGCAACGCGAGATGGCGCGCGAAGCCGCGCGATTGGGCTATTCAAGCATGTGGACGCCAGCTGGACTCGGCATCGATGCGTTCCAGGTCTGCGCGCAATGGTGGAGCGCAAGCTCCGAGGTCGTCAGTGGCGGACTGGTCACCGGAATCAGCGTCGTGCCAGTCCCCTTCTGGACCGCTCCGCAGCTCGCCGCGACTGCTGGCACTCTCGGAGTGCTGACCCGTGGACGCTTCATCCTTGGTATCGGCTCGGGCGCGGTTCACGACGACGAACAGCGCCGTCGATATGGCATTCCGGCCTATCCACCAGTGACCATGATGCGCGACTATCTCGTGGCGCTGCGGGGCCTCCTCGCGGGCCAGGCAGTCGAGTACGCGGGAACTGCGGTCACGTTGCACGGCGCGCGCATTGGTTTCCAGCCACCGCGTGTACCGATCTACCTGGGAGCACTTGGTCCACGGATGGTCCGGCTGGCGGGAGAGGAATCCGATGGCGTCCTGCTCAACTGGTGCTCACCCGAGCAGGTTGCCTGGAGTCGCACTGTGGTCGCCGAGGGAGCACGGGCCGCGGGTCGAGACCCGGCCGACATTCGGGTGGTCGAATATATTCGCGTCTGCGTGGACGACGACGAGGATGCGGCACGTCGTGCGCTTACTCGTGCTGTTCTCGGCTATGCCCTGGCCCGCCCCGGGGCGAAGAAGGAGCTGAGCTATCGCGGTCACTTCGCACGGATGGGCTTCGACGACGCACTGAATGATCTCGAGGCACGGCGCGACCGTGGTGCCAGCGAGGCGGAGCTCATCGACGCGTTTCCTCGTGATCTGCTGCGCAAGGTCGGCTATTACGGGCCGGCGTCTGATGCCGCGGCGGCGTTCCGCGAGCTGGCCCGCGGGCTCGACGTCGCGATCGTGCGGGTCGTCCCCTCGCGGCCCGGACCAGAGGCGGCGATCGCGACGATGCGAGCGTGCCGACCAGCGCTGACCGCGTAACGCTGCCCGCGCGACGCCGCCGTGATCTAGCTGCCTAGCGCTGCTTTGAGCTGATCACGGGCCTGCTGTATTTTGGAGAAATCCCCGGACGCCGCGTTCTGCGCGGTGCTGAGCGCAGACCGAAAGCGATCGGCCGCGGGCGAGTGATCGTCGGCCAGAGCATCGAATGCTCGCTGGATGGCCTGCTGAAGATCGTTCTCGGCGCGCTGGACGTTCTCCTTGTTCGGGTCGTTCACCTCGTTCTGCAGCGCCTGGAGACTGTTGTCGACTGCATTTTGCAGTGGCTGCAGGTCCACGTGCTGGCTGGCAGGTGTCGAGGTTGCCGTGGTATTCGCGCTGCTCGTCGGCGATGGGGTGGCCGTGCTCGAGGGCGTCGCCGTCGCCGATGGAGTGGGGGTAAAGGTGGGACTTGGCGTTGCCGAGGGGCTTGGCGTCGCCGTGCTACCGGCTTGCGAGGGGAGGTTCGCCAGGGCGTTCGCCGCGTCACCGAACTTCCCGGTGTCGCCCGCCAGGCCGTCGTGAATCGCGGTGAGAGCAGCTTGAATCTGCTGCGCGGCGGGCGTGTGCACGTTCTTGGTGGCAGCCTCAGCGCTCGCGATCGCTGCGAGGAGGTTCCGCTGGGCAGTCAGAAGATCATCGCGATTGCCATTGCTTAGCGCCTGGCTGTACTGCTGGACGGCACCGCGCAGGTTCTGCGCAACGTCGCTCAGGCTCTGCTGGGTCGTAGCCATCGGACGAGGAAGCACAACTGGCGTGGCCGCCGAGCCCTCGATCTGCAGCAGCGTCCTGTGTGCATCATTGAGCTTGTCGAAGTTACCGGTCGATGCTCCCTGGACCGCGTCCAGCGCAGACTGCAGCTTATGCCCGTAATCCGTCTGATCCAGGGCGGCAACGGATGCAGCGGCGTTAGCAGCGTCGAGAAGTTTCTGCTGCGCCTGTAGCAAGGCCTGGGTGTCGCCACTCGCCTGCGCCTGGGCGAAGGCGACGAGAGCCTGATCGACGTTCTCTGCTGCTTCCAGTGTCTGCTCCCCCGGCGCCGGGGTGAAGGTCGCCGTTGGAGGACCCGGCGTCGGGGTGATCGTCGGCGAAAGGATAACGGACGGCGTGGTGGAGATAGATGGCGTCGCGACGCCGGGCGTCGTTGGCACGATTGGAGTTGCCCGGGTGATTCGTGTTGGTGACGGCACGCGAGTCGGCGCGCGGACGACGAGGTTCGCGACTGGTGTCGGAGATGATCCAAAGCTGCAGCTCGTCAGCGCGCCCGCTACGACCATCAAGCAGATTCCCAGGATGATCCTACGCATCGCTCCGATCTTTCCTCCAACCCCACGCCCCACGCTGGTGCTTCGCACCGGGATGCTTGTGCTCCGAGGGCATGTCTTGCTGGCTGGCAAAGAGCAGAGAACGTACCAGAGATAGCGTGACGATTGATTGACGTTTCTCTCCCCCGTTTCTATACTCTGTCTCGCCCGACCGCTCACGGCCGCGAGACCGCTCGCGACCGGGACGATCTCGTCGTCGCGTCGCGGTTCGCTCGAGGGGCGCGCGTGGAGGGCGCAGTCCGCCACGTCGGGTGCCAAGTGGAATCACCAACGGGGAATCTGACCCCGCCCGGAGCCCGTGGGCCATGACCGCTCCATGGAAGACCTTGCTCTCCGCGCTGGAAAAGGTGGATCGACCTGCCTCACGTCCGGCTAAAGGCTTCTTCACCGACGCGACCCTGTGCATCGGCTGCAAGGCCTGCGAAGTTGCCTGCAAGGAGTGGAACCAGCTACCGGCCGAGCCGCTCCGCTGGACTGGCAATAGTTATGACAACACGGGTGCGCTCTCGGCGACGACCTGGCGGCACGTCCTCTTCGTCGAGCAGATGCCCGATGCCCAACTTTCCCCGCGCTGGCTGCTTCTGAGTGACGTGTGCAAGCACTGCCACCATGCGCCCTGTCAGGAGGTCTGCCCCACGGGCTCGATCATTCGAACCGAGTTCGATACGGTCTACGTTCAGCAGGATATCTGCAATGGGTGTGGCTACTGCGTCGCCGCCTGTCCATTTGGCGTGATCGAGCGCAATCCGCACGACGGCGGTGCCCACAAGTGCACGTTTTGCTACGACCGTCTGAGAGATGGCGGGCAGCCCGCGTGTGCGAAGGCGTGTCCTACCGAGTCGATCCAGTTTGGAGACCTGGAGGAGCTACGTGTGCGCGCGCGCCGTCGCGTTGCCGAGCTGCGTGAGCGCGGGGAGAGCGGTGCGTATCTGTACGGAGATGACGAGCGAATCCTGGAAGGTGGCCTGCATGCCTTCTTTTTGCTGGTCGATCGCCCGGATGTCTACAACCTGCCAGCTCATCCGCGGCGTCCGGTGAAGAATGCTGCTCCGGGCTACCTGAACACGCTGGCGATGGCCGCCGGTCTTCTCCTGGCGGGCGTCCTGGCTTTTTCAGCGCGTGGAAAACGGTGATGTTGCGTGGTACGAATCAGTACTTTCCGCGTCCGCAAGGCTGTCGACGATGGCTAACGATCTGAAACCAGGTCCAGGCGCCGATCACGACCGTCCCGAGCGTGGCTACCACGCCCTGCCAGTGCTCAAGACGCCGGTCTGGCGCTGGGAGATCTGGAGCTACTTCGTCCTTGGCGGCCTGGCGGCAGGAAGCTTCATCGTGGCGAGTCTCGCGCGACTTTTCGGTGAGGAGGACGACCGAGGAATCACTCGTTGCGGCTACCTGATCTCGTTCGCCGCGATCCTTGGGTGTCCGCCTCTCTTGATCAAGGATTTGGGGCGTCCCGCGCGGTTCCTCAATATGCTGCGCGTGTTCAAGCCCGGGTCACCGATGTCGATGGGCGTCTGGGGGCTGATCGGGTTCTCGGCGTGTTCTGGACTTGCCGCCTGTCGCGATCTCCTTGGATCCAGTGAGACGCTGCTTGGTTCCCTGGCACGCAAGATCCCGGCCCGGATCGTCGCGGTGACGGGAACTGGCCTCGGAACGTTTCTCGGTGGTTATACGGGTATACTGCTGTCGGTGACCAGCGTACCGCTCTGGTCGCGCAGTCGGCTGCTTGGACCGATCTTTCTGGCGTCGGCGTGGTCGTCGAGCCTGTCGGCAATCTCCCTCGCGCTCGTCGCGGCCGGTCGTGATGCGCCGTCCTCGCGGGACAAGCTCAATCGTGCAAAGCTCGCGGCGATCGTCGGCGAGGTCCTGGCGTTGATCGGCTATCTGCGTACGACCGGACGCGCCGCGAAACCGATCACCGCGCCAGAGCAATACGGGCGGCACTTCGTGGCTGGCGCAATCGGACTGGGATTGGCCGTGCCGTTGTGCGCGATTCTCGCCGGGTCGAAACGACGACCGTCGTCCGTGCTCGCGTCGCTTGCGGCGCTGGCCGGCAGTATCTTTCTGCGCTATGCGATCGTCGAGGGCGGGCGGCTCTCGGCGCAGGATCCTGCCGTGACATTCTGGCATACGGACATCCCCGAATGGAAGGACGACCGGTGAAAGAGCTCGAGATCCGATGACGCAGTCGTCTGCACCCCTGTCGCATCCATGGCCCGCGGGCGAGGATCCGGACCGTGTCCGGGACGTGGTGATCCATCGCTACGCCCTTGGTCAGGTGAGCCAGGCAAACGACGAGGTCGCGGCAGAGGAGCCCCTCGAGATCCAGGTCGACGGTCAGACCCTCGCGGTCATCATGCGTACGCCCGGCCACGACGAGTTCCTCGCTGCGGGTTTCTTGATGAGCGAGGGCATTATTCGCGATGCTGATGCTGTCGCCTCCGTCGGCCTGGGCCTGGACCGAGATGGCTTCCCTCAGCCGAACGTCCTCGACGTTCGGCTGCGCCCTGCGATCGAGCGCGCGCAGACGCTCCGTCGTCGCGAGTTTTACGTCTCGTCGAGCTGCGGTCTCTGTGGAACGTCGAGCGTCGAGGCGGTGAGGGTTCGCATCGATCCCTTGCCCGTTGGGAGTGTCACGTCTCCGGATGTCCTGGTGGGCCTGGAGACAAAGATTCGGGCGTACCAGTCGATCTTCTCGCGGACAGGTGGATTGCACGCGGCCGGACTCTTCGACGCCGCGGGCACTTTGATTGTTGCTCACGAGGATGTTGGGCGTCACAACGCCGTGGACAAGGTACTGGGCCAGATGCTTCTGGAACGACGACTGCCTCTCCGTGATCGGATTCTGATGGTCAGTGGACGAGCGTCATTTGAGCTGGTTCAGAAGGCAGCTATCGCGGGCGTCCCGATCCTCGCAGCCGTGGGTGCACCTTCGTCCCTCGCGATCGAAATGGCAGCAGCTAGTCATCTGACGCTGATCGGGCTGCTCCGCCAGGGTCGGTTCAACGTGTACACCTACCCGGAGCGAATTCGCTTCGACGACTGATTCCTTGGTTGCCTGCGCTGGCGGCGCGGGTGTACAATTGGCGTCAACGCTTGGTCGCGGTTCGCAGAGTCGGTGCGTGACGACAGACGTTGCGAAGGTTTGTCTGGAGGCACGCTGGACCTGCACGATCAGTGGAGGCGCGCCGGCTGTTCGTAAGCAAGGATCGTGACGTGGACCAGGATTTGGCGGCGGTTGTGGTGGTGGGATCGGTCAACGTGGACATGATCGTCCGTTCGGAGCGATTGCCTCGCCCGGGCGAAACGGTCGTCGGGGGCGAGTTCGTCGAAGCAGGGGGAGGAAAGGGTGCGAACCAGGCACTGGCTGCTCATCGGCTGGGAGCCGATGTCCGGTTCATCGCACGTGTTGGACGAGATGGCCCCGGGGAAACATCGCTTCGTCGCTTCCGCGACGAAGGGCTCCGAACGACCTGGATCTCCACCGATCCTTCCGCCCCGACGGGCGTCGCGCTCATTCTGGTTGATGCACGCGGCCAGAACCTGATCAGCGTTGCGTCCGGGGCAAACCTCCGTCTCTCTCCCGGCGACGTACACAGATCGCGCGCTGCTTTCGACAGTGCCCGCGCTCTACTCGTTCAGCTCGAGATTCCGCTCGAAACGGTAGAGGCGGCGGTCGAGATGGCCCGAGCTCTCGGCGTGACGACGCTCGTGAATCCTGCCCCCGCCCGAGCCGTTCCCGATTCACTCCTGCACATGGTGGATTGGCTGACCCCAAATGAGGTCGAGGCCGCCGCGCTGACCGGAGTGAACGTCGTCGACCTGCCCAGCGCATCACGTGCCGCTATGGGGCTTCTCGACCGTGGCGTCTCAAACGTCGTGGTCACGCTGGGAAGCCGCGGAGCAGTGTGGGCGACGAGCACGGGCATCGTCGAGATCCCGTCCTTACCCGTCGAGGCAGTAGACAGCACGGCCGCGGGAGATGCGTTCAGCGCGGCCCTGGCAGTCGCCCTGGCGCGAGGAGAGTCACCTCGACGGGCGCTGCGGTATGCAAGTGCTGCGGGCGCACTGGCGACGACCCGCCTGGGAGCGCAGCCATCGCTTCCATCCCGGGCTGAGGTTGAGAAGCTGCTCGCGACGATCGACGATCCGCGATACTCCGGTCCAGCCGATTCACTACGAGGATAACGTGGCATCGCAGGCACTCTATCGAAAATGGCGCTCACAGCGTTTCGCGGACCTGATCGGCCAGGAGCCGGTTGCGCGGACGCTCCGTAACGCGGCGCGAACGAATCGTATCGCCCACGCGTATCTCTTCTGTGGCCCGCGAGGCGTTGGGAAGACGTCGGCAGCGCGCATACTTGCCAAGGCGGTGAACTGCCTGGACGCTGTCGACGGCGAGCCGTGCGCAGTGTGCGAGATGTGCCGCGCGATCCAGGATGGGACCGCGATCGACGTCATGGAGATTGACGCGGCATCGAATCGGGGCATCGACGAGATCCGGGGTATCCGCGAGAAGGTCGGGCTCGCGCCGGCCTCGGCTCGATACAAGTTCTACATCCTCGACGAAGCCCATATGCTGACCGTCGATGCCTTTAACGCGCTGCTGAAGACACTGGAGGAGCCCCCAGCGAATACCGTCTTCGTCCTCGTGACTACCGAGGCTCAGCGGCTCCCGGAGACAGTGCTCTCGCGGTGCCAGCGACTCGACTTCCGCCGAATCAGTGTTCCTGATGCCATCTCACGCCTCGCGTACGTTTGTCAGCAGGAAGGGATCACGCCCGAAGCGGGCGTTCTGGAGCTACTGGCACGGACCGCTGCTGGAAGCCTGCGTGACGCCGAGGTGATGCTCGACCAGATTGTTGCGTATGCCGGGCCACAACCAACGTTAGCTGCCGCCCGTTCAGTGCTTGGCGCTGCCGGACCAGACGCGGCGCGCGACCTGCTGGTGAAGATCACCGACGACCGCGTGGCTGATGCGATTCGTACCGTCAATGATCTTGTCGATCAAGGCGTCGATCCACGCCAGGTCTCGCTCGAGGTGGTGGGCTGCCTGCGCAATATCCTTCTCCTCCGAACGTCCGAGACCCTTGTCGATCTCATCGACGAGGGACAAGAAGCCATATCCGAGCTGCGCCAGATTGCACAGAAGCTTGCCCCGCGCCAGCTTGTCGAGTTGATCCGGATCTTCACTCCCGTTCCGTCGTCGCGGACTGGCCTCCGCCCGCAGCTACCTCTGGAGATGAGCATTGTCGAGGCAGCGCGAGCTCTGCGTGATGTGTCGCAGGCTCCGGGAGCGCCGACGGTGTCGGCTGCACCCGTGGGAGTGGCCGATCGTCCGGAGATCATAGCGCCACAGGCGCCCGGCGAGGTGCCGGCTCCGGCACGAGGATCCCCGAGGTCGGGAACTGGTTCGAGTCGTCCGTCGGCGGCGCCGAGCCGTTCCGATTCCGAGGCCGCCACCTCCCCGGCTCCGACGGTTACAGCTCGTGCCGCTGCGCAACAGCAGGCCTCCGCCAGTCCTGGTATACTTTGGGGCGACGTTGCCCGACGGTGGACCGAGGTACTTGACGTGTGCGGCGCGATGAGTCGCTCGGTACAGGCTCTGCTCAGTGCTGGGCGACCGATCGGAGCCGATGGGGACGCCGTCGTGCTCGGGTTCAAGTACCCGTTTCATCGGGAGCGGATCGAGGATCAGAAGAATCGAGCTATTGTCGAGGAAGCCATCGCGCGTGTCTGTGGCACCCGCGTTCGCATTCGGTGCTCGCTGATAAATCCCGAGGCACTTCCTCCGAGCGATTCGACCCAGGCAGCGCTCGATGATCCGCTCGTCCGTGCTGCCGTATCCATGGGCGCACGCGTTCGCCGAGTGAAGGAAGACAATCTGGAGGAGAAGTAATGCGACCCAACTGGGACATGATGAAGCAGCTCGAGAAGGCTCAGAAGCAGCTTGCCAAGGTTCAGGAGGAGCTAGGAAACGAAACGGTCGAGGCAAGCGCGGGCGGTGGCGTGGTCACTGTGGTCATGACCGGTCACCAAAAAGTCGTCTCGGTGAAGATCGCTCCGGAAGCCGTCGACCCCAATGACGTCGGAATGCTGGAGGACCTGATCACCGCGGCGGTCAACGAGGCGGTTCAGAAATCCCAGGAGCTGGTGACGAAGCGCATGGGGCAGGTGACCGGCGGTCTGAAGATTCCAGGCCTCATGTAGAGCAGCCTGATTCTCCCCTTGTGATGGGTGATGAGGGAGGCGACCGGTGGCATTTCCTCGTCACTCATCCTTCCCACTGAAGGGTTCTGGCGTTTTACTCACCGCCGTGACCGCACCGGCAACGTGTCGGTAGATGTAGTAGGCGAGCGCCACGATAATCACAGCGATGACCACGACGTCGAACTTCTGCAGAACTGTCCGCACCGTCTCCCAGTTGTCGCCGAGGGATTTTCCGGCGTAGACGAGCGCGAAGGACCAGGGCAGCGATCCCAGCGCGGTGTACAGGATGAACAGGCCGAAAGGCATCCGTGCGATTCCGGCTGGTAATGAGATGAACGTCCGAACGACGGGCAGCAGACGCGAGAAGAAGATGGCGCTCTGACCGTAGCGCGCAAACCAGCGATCGGCAATCTCGAGGTCGTGCGGCGAGATCAGTACGTAGCGACCGTAGCGATCGAGAAGCGGGCGGCCGCCGAGAGCGCCCACCCAGTACGCGATGGCCGACCCGAGCACGCAACCAACAGTTCCCGCCAGGGTAGCACCCCAGAGAGTGAAGATCTCTCGCGACACCATCCAACCGGCCATTGGCAGGATAATCTCGCTCGGGAGCGGAATGCAGGCGCTCTCGATGGCCATCGCGACGACGACGCCCGGGTAGCCCACAGTGCTGTACAGCTGCTCGAAGAACGCAATCAGGACAGTCTCAATCGATCCTAGCAACGTTTCATCCTATGTTGTGAGTTCGTCCAGAACGCCGGGTGCGACTTCGGCCAGGCAGGCCCGCTGAGCAGCCAGCATCTCGGCGACGCCGAATCGGACGAGCCGACGAATCTCCTCGACGTAATCATCGCCGGGCAGGCCGTGCTCCGCAGATAGCTGGAACTCGACAGTCTCCCAGCGGTGGGTATAGACGGCGTTGCAGTCGACGTCGGCGATCGAGTCCTCGGCGTAAGCGAGATCCAGCATGGGGATGCCACCGACAATCCCCGCGCTGATCGCCGCGACCTGTCGCCGCAGTGGCATCTCCGAGATCATGCCACCGGCCCGCAAGCGCTGGCACGCCAGCACCAGCGCGACGAATCCACCGGTGATCGCCGCGGTTCGAGTTCCTCCGTCGGCCGTCAGGACGTCGCAGTCGACAATAAGCGTACGCTCGCCGAGCAACGTCCGATCGATCGCCGCTCGCAGCGAGCGTCCGATCAGGCGCTGGATCTCGGTGCTTCGACCGTCGACCCGGCCGCCGCTATCGCGCGGGGTGCGGGTCTGGGTTGCGCGCGGGAGCATACGGTACTCGGCGGTCACCCAGCCCACGCCCTGCCCACGGAGGAACGGCGGCACGCTCTCGTCGAGCGAAACCGCGCAGACGACTCGTGTATTGCCGAGCTCGATCAGGACAGAGCCTTCCGCGTAGGGCAGGAAGCCGGGGACGAAGCGAACCGCGCGGACCTGATCCGCCGTGCGATGATCCTGTCGGTTCATCGGAGCTGAAAGACCTCGTAGTCAGGACTAAAAGATGCAAGCTGTCTCTCGCCTGGTCTCTTCTTGTGTTTATCTGCGAGGATCGCCGGAAACGTGAGTCGATCCGGATCGCCATCGCTCACGTACCGACGACCGGGCACCCTGGCCAGGGTGGTCAGCCAGAGGTCCAGCTGATCTGACGTCGCCTGAATCCTCGGCAGCGCGAGAGGGTTGAAGTCCACGCGATCTGGCGACGGAGCCGGCTGCGCGCCCACGAGGACGATAGCCCGATTGGAATACGTGACCCCGTGCCAGGTTCCGCGGATGGCGAGCTCGCGGTGGGCCGGCCACGCCCCCTCCGGTAGCGCGAAAAGGTCCACGTCGTAGCCGGGAACCATGCTCGTGATCACCTGAGCTGCCTGGCCAATCTGGCGCCGGACCTCCTCATCGCCGACTGTGCTGAGATTCTGATGCCAGTAGGTATGATTCCCGATGTCCATGCCGTGCGCGACCAGGTACTGGAGCTTCTGCGCCTGATACTCATTCTGCCCGAATAGGTTGTGCGGCGGATCCGCTGCTGGTAGCACGAAGAACGTCGCGTGTCGACCAAAATCGGGATGCTCGTGATAGAAGGCCTCTAGAACGCCGACTGCCGAATGTGGATCCGGCACTAGTGTACCGTCCTGATCGATAAAGGTAAACTGACCCGGGCTGCTGTCATCGAACGTCAGGACCACCGGGCTGAAACCAGCGGGGACGTCGATCCGGTCGTCAATCACGTCCTGCAGCCGCACGGTACGGTATCGCAGTGCATAGAGACGCTCCAGGTCGCCCCGGAAGTTCTCCCAGCTACGCGACCAGCGATCCTCCTGGTTCGTGATCAGGTGGTACTCCAAAATGGGGATCTCCCCGAGTTCGTTGGGCTGAATACGGGCAAACTCGCTTGCGGTTGGCGTGTGGCCAGTGGTTGGAACCGGTACCGGCGCCTGAGTGGGGACAACGCGAGTCGGGACGGCCGTGGCGGTGGGTGCGACGGTCGTCGGCGTGGGCCGAGGCGTCGACGGCAGAGACGAAGGCGTCGCAGAGACCGAACGATCGATCGCGGGCGAAGGCGAGATCAGCGCTGAGACCGGTTCTCCCGCTGTACAAGCGCCGAGAGACATGGAGAGAGCGAGTAACGACACGATGCCGATGCCGCGGCGGATCCGTACCCACGCGGTGTGAACCCCATACCCCATAAATGGACAGATGTTCCCCCTCGTACGTGCAGCATTCTTGCCAGGCGTCAGGCCAGCCAGGGTGCCAGGTGTTCGTGGAATGAGGACAACCGAGGACCGTACTGCGCTCGGTCCGACGACGTCGTGATCGAAGAGTACTCCGGTGAAGCCAGCCGTGTCGACTGCGATGTTCGTGCTAGCCGAACTCGGTGACGACGCACCAGCAGCCCTCACCTTCCAGACCTTCGGATCGAGGCGGATGGGTGAGCGGTGGCCGACGAGTGGTGCCGTCGCGAGTGGCCGACGAACATCCTAACGCAGATGCCCCCGGCACAACAGGCCGGGGGCATTAGGATTCGGTGTGAATCTGGGTTCGAGGACGAACGGTTCCGGTCAGGCGACGCCTTCGAGGAAGACCTCCGCGTCCATCGCGGCTCGACATCCTGCCCCGGCGGCGGTGATCGCCTGACGGTAGTGATAATCCTCGACGTCGCCCGCGACGAACACTCCCTCGACGTTGGTACGTGACCCGTCGTAGATCTTGACGTACCCTCTCTCGTCGAGCTCTAGCTGTCCACGGAAGATTTCCGTATTCGGGTTGTACCCGATGGCCACGAACAGCCCCTGAACCGGAATCTCGGAGCGCTCTTTCGTCTTGAGATTCTCGGTTACAACGCCTTCGACGTGGTCAGCTCCGAGCACGTCGCGAACGACCGAGTCCCAGACGAAGCGAATCTTCGGGTGCTGTAACGCGCGATCCTGCATGATCTTGCTGGCGCGCAGCTCGTGCCGACGATGGATCACGGTCACCGACGTGGCGAATTTGGTCAGGAAGAGAGCTTCCTCCATCGCGGTGTCGCCGCCGCCGACCACCGCTACATCCTTTCCCCGAAAGAAGAAACCATCACAGGTCGCGCAGCTCGACACGCCGCGCCCCATGAGCCGCGCTTCGGACGGCAAGCCCAGCCAGCGTGCCGACGCGCCGGTCGCGACGATCACGGCTCGAGCCTCGTGTCGTGCTCCCTCGGTCATCACCGCCAGCGGGGCACCTCGAAAGTCGACCGCGGTCGCGTCCTCGTCGACAAACTCGGCTCCAAATCGCTCCGCCTGCCGTCGCATCCGATCCATCAGCTCGGGACCCATGATCCCCTCGGGAAAACCTGGAAAGTTCTCGACCTCCGAGGTGAGCATGAGCTGTCCGCCGGCCTGGCGGCCAGCGATGACCAGGGGCTGTAGATCCGCGCGCGCAGCATAGATCGCCGCGGTGAGCCCGGCTGGCCCAGATCCCAGAATCACGACATTTCGTACCGTCATCGCAGCTTTGTCCTTGTTCTAGCGAAGTCCCGCAATCGTCTCAATCTGCTTCGCCTCCAGGGACATCATATCTGCCAAGCTCCACGACGGCAAGGGCATTCGGCCAGCCACCTTGACGCCACCACGCTCTTCGACCGGTCAGTCGCTGTTGATGTCCAGTGGAGCTGCAATCCTGGACCAGGTTCCAGTTCGAAACTGCAGGGCCATCTCCTCGGTCACCGTGAGCGTGTGTCCGCATTGCAGGCAGGTGATGTAGCGGTCGCGGTGATCCCGCTCGATGAACAGGTCTCCTCGGCATCGCGGACACGACTTCAAGTAGACCATTCTTTCATCCCTCCACGTCGGGTCAAGGGCCGCGCGAAGAGCCCGGCTCCGGTTCGGGCTTCGTTCAGCAGTCGGCGTGCCTCGGAGGTGTCGTCAAGTGCCTGGCAATCGCAGAATGTCGAGTAGATAACCCAATCGAGGAGGCGGCGGTCTCCGTCAGAAAGGAGGCCGCCCGCAAAGAAGCGAAGCAGGAGAGCGCGACGCAGACGTCTCAGAAACATCTCACTCAGGTGCTGGCGATCGGTCGAAGACAGCAGGGCCATATCTCCGGGGCCGTTCATGGCAGTCTCCTTGTTCGAGTGACGGAGTGGCGGCTCGGCACTCTATGTCTGAAGCATGACCGACACCAAGCGCGCAGCTGACTGCGCGGTCGCGACACACGCTTGACCGATACGACGTTCTCTTGCCCGCCTGCGTGTAGGGCAGTACACGAGGCGAACTCCACGCCAAGGCCAGGATCGCGCGGCCGGTGACGGCGCAAGATACGTACCGTCTATCAGCCAGACAGTCGGTCCGGGCCCCGCTCACGGCAGAGTATTTTGACACCCATTTTGGCCTATGCTAGATTTGAGTCGGCCTGTCGATATGTCTACAATGCGTCCCTCTACCGCACGAGGCAGCAAGATCTCACACCGTTGTGTTTGCAACGTCGTGTGCTGGCGTGAGCGCAAGGAGTAGCGCGGGTGATCCAGGTAACCAACCTGTGCAAGAGCTACGGACCGAAAGTCGCCATCTCGGACGTTACCTTCGACGTGAAGCCCGGCGAGATCCTGGGATTCCTGGGGCCCAACGGAGCGGGCAAGACGACGACGATGCGCATCCTCTGTGGCTACATGCCCCCCTCGTCGGGAACCGCGATTGTCGGCGGTCACGACGTCTTCAAGGAGTCCCTTCAGGCTCGACGGAAGATCGGCTACCTGCCCGAGTCGGTCCCGCTCTACCCGGAGATGACGGTTGAAGATTACCTCCACTTCATGGGGCAGATTCGCGGCGTTCCGCGTTCGGAACGGAAGGCTCGGGTCGATCACGTCATGAAGCTGTGCCACGTCGACGACGTTCGCTCCAAGCTGATCGGGCGCCTGTCACGAGGATATCGGCAGCGCGTGGGAATTGCTCAGGCTCTCGTGCACGATCCGCCAGTCCTGATCCTCGACGAACCTACTGTCGGCCTCGATCCAAAGCAGATCACCGATACCCGTCAGCTGATCAAGAGCCTCGGACGGTCGCACACAATTCTGCTGAGCACGCACATCCTGCCCGAGGTCAGTATGATCTGCAATCGCGTAGTGATCATCAACGACGGGCGGGTTGTGGCCGAGGATACACCCGAGAACCTCACGCGTCGCCTGCGCGGCGCTGAGCGTATCTCTCTCGAGGTCCGCGGGCCCGCGGATCAGATCCGGACAACGCTCGCGCGTATCCCGAACGTTCTGAACGTCACGGTTGCCCCATCGGACGGACGGCCGCGGTTTCTCGTGGATTGTGCCGTTGGCCAGGACGTTCGAGAGGATCTCGCCGCGGCGATCGTTGGAAATGGCTGGGGGCTGCTCGAGCTCCGGCCCCTCGGGATGAGCCTGGAAGAGGTGTTCCTCAAGCTAATCACTCGGGAAGAGGACTCGACCCAATGACCAATACGATCGCAATTGCACGGCGTGAGCTGATGTCATACTACAAATCGTTCCTGTTCTATGCCGTGACCGCTGCGTTCCTGGTCATCACTGGATACTTCTTCGCGGTCAGCGTGGCGTTCAGCCGATCGTCGCAGGTCTCGCAGGTATTCCCGACGATCTACACGATTCTGCTTCTGATCGCACCGCTGCTCACAATGCGCCTGCTCTCGGAGGAGCAGCGGACCGGAACGATCGAGCTGGTGCTGACTTCGCCAGTGCGTGACAGCGAGCTGGTCATCGGAAAGTTCCTGGCAGGCCTAGGGCTTCTCGTGTCGATGCTCCTGCTGACGGGATTTTATCCGCTTCTGCTTTCGTTCTACGGACCGCCTGACCGCGCCGGTCTGATCGGTGGATACCTCGGCGGGCTGCTCTTCGGAGGAGCTGCCGTGGCGATCGGTCTGTTTACCTCGTCGCTCACCGCGAACCAGATCGTTTCAGCAGTCCTATCGTTCGCGATCCTGCTGGTTCTGTGGGTCATCGACGCGCTCAGCAGTCTCTTCGGCGGCACTCTCGGCTCGGTGGCGAGCTACCTTGCCGTCTACACACACTTCTCGGATATGACCCAGGGCGTCATCGATACGAAGGATGTGATCTATTTCCTGTCAGTGATCTCGGCCGCGCTGTTTCTGACCGCGCGATCCGTGGAGACGAGGCGCTGGCGATGACCCTGCGATCTATCCTCGGCCACCTGTCACCTACCTTCGCGATTCTCGGAAGTATCGCGATCATTGCCGCGCTCGGTGGCTACCTGGTGCTCGGAAGACTTGACCGGTGGGTCATCCTGCTCTTCGCGGTGGGGCTTGGGCTGTGGGTCTACGCTGTACTTGAGCAGCCAGAGCGGACACTGGAGGCGCTGTCCTCGCGCGATGTCCGCTACGGCTCGAATACGCTCGTCATGAGCCTGGCCTTTATTGGAATCCTTGCGCTGATCAATGTCCTGGCCAATCGGTACAGCGATCGATTCGATCTCACCGAGAACCACGTGTACACGCTGGCACCGCTCTCGGTGCAGATCGTTCATGAGCTGAAGCAGCCCGTCAAAATCATCGCGTTCTACCGGAACGGAAACGCTGGCCGCGAGTCGTTCGAGCCCCTCCTCAAGGAATATGCGCGGGAGTCAAACCTGATCTCGTACGAATTCGTCGACCCGGTCAGCCAGCCCGGGCTCGCGCGCCAGTACAACGTCCAGTTCGATGGGACGACGGTGCTGGTGAGCGGAACGAAACAGCAATCCATTACCGGGAGCGACGAGGGCGCGGTAACCTCGGCGCTGCTCAAGCTCGAGCGCACGAAGTCGCCGGTCATCTACTATTTGACGGGACACGGCGAGGTCGACTTTACCAGCACCGCCCAGGACGGCGGATCAATGGCAAAGGCCGCGCTCGAGGCCGACAACTACGCGGTCAAGCCGCTCAACCTCGTCGCGACGGGCAAGGTACCGTCCGACGCCGCGGCGGTCATCGTCGCCGGACCAACGCAGCCACTCTTGCCCCAGGAGGTCACCGCGCTCGAGAAATACCTGGACGATGGAGGCAAGGGACTCTTCCTGATCGACAAGCGGCAAGCGACGATCCTCGGACCGATTGCCCAGCATTACGGCGTGGACGTGGGAAACGGAATCGTCGTCGATCCTGGCCTGAGTGTCGCAAACGATCCCCTGACTCCGCTGATTGGTCAGTACCAGTTCAGCCCGATCACAAAGGATCTGCCGACACTCATCTTTCCCTCCGCGACGTCCGTGACGCCAGAGAAGACGTTGCCAGCCGGATTGCAGGTGCAGCCACTGGCCCAGACGACCGCGCAGAGCTGGCTCGAGACCGATCCGCGCGTCGCGCAGTATGATCCGGGAAAGGATCCGAAAGGGCCTCTCGACGTCGCCGTCAGCGTCTCCAAGACCTCAAATGGTAGCAGCTCGGACACCGGCCCGTCGGCGATGCGGGTCGTATTCGTCGGCGACGTCGTCTTCATGATGAACGGAATGGCACAGATTGGCGGAGGAGACCTGCCGCTGGGGAACAAGAGCCTTCTGACGAACTCGATCAACTGGCTGACATCGAACGAGGATTTGATTCAGATCCAGGCCAAGCCACCTGCAGATCAGTCGTTGATTCTGAGCAGCACCCAGGTGAATATCCTGCTGCTTGGCAGTGCAGTCTTCCTCCCTCTGGTCGTGCTGCTGGCTGGAGCGGTGGTCTGGTGGAACCGGAGGTAGGAGCTGAATTACCGTGTCACTGGTATCCTGCTGGGCGTTCTGATCGTCCTGGCAGGCGTCGTTTACTACCTGTCCCAACAGCCCTCGCCGCAGGAGGTAGCAAACAAGGCCAAGAACCCACAGATCTTGACTTTCAACGCCAGTGATGCCACCAGGCTCGTCATCTCGGGGACCGGGCAGACGACCGAAATCGAGCGTTCGGGCGCGAGCTGGCAGCTCGTGAAGCCGGTCCAGACGCCGGCCGATGCCACGCGGGTCGAGGGATGGCTCGACCAGCTTGGCAACCTGACCGCCGACCAGGTCGTCGACGGCGCCAAAGACCTGAGCGAATATGGCCTCAGTCAGCCCAAGCTTAACGTCGAGGTAAGCCTGCCCGCGGGGAAGAGCGCCAAGCTGATGCTCGGCGATAAGACGCCCGATGGCAACGATTACTACGCTCAGGTCCCGAATGATAAGAACGTCTACCTGGTCAACTCTCCCCTGGGTGACGACCTGAAGAATGCGCTGACGCAGCCACCCAAGGCGGTGCCCACGCCGACACCGCTGCCGACGCTGGTTCCAGCCACACCGAGCCCGGGACAGGGGACGCCGGCCGTCCCGACGGGCGGGACCCCTACGTCGACGCCTGCTGGCTAGTGCCGCCGGGCGGGCCCACCTCGTCGAGGGCTTCGTCGAACTTCGCGTTCGGGAGCCCGGGTCGCGAGGGAGACTAGCTCGCTCGGTCGGCGCTTTGCTTCCCCACCGAGGTTGACTCGGCCGGGTGTCCCGCGTCGCTCAGCAGTCGTCTCGCGATGACGGTTCGCTGGATCTCGGACGTGCCCTCCGCGATGGTGAGGACGCGCGCGTCGCGGAAGATGCGGGAGATCGGGTACTCGTCCAGATAGCCGTATCCACCGTGGATTTGGACCCCGGCATCAGCAGCGCGAACGGCAGTCTCCGACGCGAAAAGTTTCGCCATCGATGCCACGTGGGCAAACGGTTGGCCTCGGTCGCGGAGAACGGCAGCTTTGTACGTCATCAGCCGTGCCAGCTCGATCTCGGTGGCCATGTCGGCGAGCTTGAACTGGATCGCCTGGTGGTGGGCAATCGGCTGGCCGAAGGTCACTCGCTTCTTCGCGTAGGCGAGCGAAAGATCCAGTGCTGCCTGCGCAACGCCAACACTGATGGCGGCCACCGTGATTCGGCCGTGATCGAGCGTTGCCATGAACTGGCGAAATCCAGCGCCGCGTTCGCCAAGCAGGTGGCTCGCCGGTACCCGACAGTCGTGGAAGGTGAGAAGGCGGGTGTCGGAAGCGCGCCATCCCATCTTCTTGAACGGAGCGCTAAAGCGGTAGCCAGGAGCTCCGCGAGGGACGATGAAGTTCGAGATCTCCTTGTGGCCGTCTGGCCGAATACCGGTGGTGGCGGTGAGGATGACGAAGGCGCTCAGATCGTTTCCCGCGCTCGACGTGAAGATCTTCTGGCCATTGATGACCCAGCTATCGCCGTCGAGTCGGGCGGTCGTTAGACAGTTCGCCGCGTCCGAGCCGGCTTCTGGCTCAGTCAGTCCAAAGGCTCCCACACACGTTCCGCTTGCCAGTGGAACCAGCCACTGCTCTTTCTGCTCCTCGGTTCCGAACCGATCGATGGGCATGCCCGCGAGCGCAATCGCAACGGCAGTCGTGACGGCGACGGAAACGTCGGCGCGTGCAAGCTCCTCGACCGCCAGAACCACGCTCAGGAAGTCTTTGCCTTGTCCCCCGTACTTGACGGGGAACGGGAGGCCGAAGATGCCGAGCTCGCCAATTTTCCGGATGACGTCCGTTGGAAAGGTGCCAGTCTCGTCCCAGCTCGCAGCGTACGGTGAGATCTCGTGCTGCGCGAAGCTCCGAACGCGTTGCTGCAGGGCGAGGTGCGACTCACTGAGGTCGAAGTCCACGATGACCTCCTGGCGCGTCTTTGCGCCCAACTGAAATGGGGCTTCTCGAGGACGGTCAATCGAGCCGTCCGGTCAAATTGTACGGCGCTAGTCTGCCTGCCGTCAAAGGAGAGTCGCGCGAGGACCAACGGCTGCCGGAGGCACCGATCGATCCCGCCGCGCGGCGCATCGACGGGGGATGAAGGGGCCCGACGCAGCGATGACGGGGCACCTGTCTCGTCGCGGCGGGCTCTGGGAACGTGTTAGAATCTTTGTCTAACGTTGCAGAAGGGTATCGGATATCCATGGAAATCGTCTGGTACGGACACGCATACTTTCGCTTGAAGGGACGGGAGGGTGTCGTTGTGACCGATCCGACCGTCCGCCGGGGAGCCGGCTCGTCGGCGCGGACGACTGCCGACGTGTGTACGATCAGTCATCCGCATCCGGGACACAGCCAGCTGAGTGTGGTTTCTGGTCAGCCGAAGGTGCTCACCGGCCCGGGAGAATACGAGGTCAAGGGAATCATCATCACCGGCATTCAGACCTACCACGATGCAGAGCGTGGAACGAAGCGAGGAAAGAACACCACCTACCTGATCGAGATGGATGATCTGGTCGTCTGCCACCTTGGCGATCTCGGGCAGGTGCTGTCGGCGGAACAGGTTGACCAGATTGGCGACAACGTCGACGTCCTGCTCGTACCGGTCGGCGGCGACGGGACAATTGACGCGGCCCAGGCAGTCGAGGTGATCAGCATGATCGATCCGCGCATCGTCATCCCGATGCATTATCGGATCGGAGACCTCGATGCTCACCTTGATCCGGTCGATAAGTTTCTGCGCGAGATGGGCGTCACGAACGCCGAGCCCGAGCAACGCGCGGTGGTGACCAAGGGCAGTCTGCCAGAGGCGATGCGTGTGATTGTGCTCGAGCCGCGGTAGGGGGTGGAGAGCGCCACCACGTTCCGTATGGTCAGAGCCCGGACGACAGTCGCCGTCCGGGCTCCGGATGTGGCGCGAGGCACTGATTACAGAATATCTTTCGTGAGGGTAGCAAGAAACTCTCGATTGCTGCTGGTACGGGCCATTCGTGTGAGCATGGCCTCGATCCCCTCGGTACCACCGATGGCGGAGATCATCCGTCGGAGCGTGACGACGTGCTTCAGGGTTTGCTCGTCGAGGAGCAGCTCCTCGCGGCGGGTACCCGAACGAGGGATGTCGATGGCCGGGAAGATCCGCTTCTCGCTGAGCTTCCGGTCAAGCATGATCTCCATGTTACCGGTGCCTTTGAACTCTTCGTAGATCACGTCGTCCATGCGGCTTCCGGTGTCGACGAGGCACGTCGCGATGATCGTCAGGCTGCCGCCCTCCTCTTGCTTGCGAGCCGCGCCGAAGAACCGCTTTGGCGGATACAGCGCCGCCGGATCGACGCCTCCCGAGAGAGTCCGTCCGCTGGGCGGCACGATCAGGTTGTAGGCACGGGTGAGACGTGTAATGCTGTCGAGAAGAATGACGACGTCGCGGCCACCTTCGACCAGGCGCTTTGCCCGCTCGAGAGCCATCTCGGCGACAATGCGATGGTCTTCAACCGGTTCATCGAAGGTCGAGCTGACCACCTCTCCTTTGACCGATCGCTTCACGTCGGTCACTTCTTCGGGGCGCTCGCCGATCATCAGGACCATGAGGTGGACGTCGTTGTAGTTCGTCGTGATGCCATTGGCGATGTGCTTGAGGATCGTGGTCTTGCCAGCCTTGGGAGGCGACACGATCAAGCCACGCTGACCCCGCCCGATCGGTGCAATCAGGTTGATGACCCGCTGGGTAAGATTGGACGGGACGGTCTCGAGATTGTACATCTCGCGGGGGAAGATTGGCGTGAGCTGCTCGAAGTGAGGTCGGCGCTTCGCGACCTCGGGATCGAGCCCATTGACCGCCTCGACTCGCAGCAGTCCGTAATACTTTTCATTGTCCTTCGGTGGACGGACCTGGCCGGTGACCATGTCGCCGGTACGCAGGCCAAATCGTCGAATCTGGGTCTGGGAAACGTAGACATCGGCCGCTCCCGGCAGGAAGCCATCTTTGCGCAGGAAGCCGTATCCATCCTCGACGATCTCGAGGATTCCACCGCCGAAGAGATAGCCTTGTTGCTCGGTCTGAGCTTGGAGAATACGAAAAATGAGATCTTGTTTCTTCAGGGCACTGTACCCAGTGACGCCAAGCTCCTTTGCAATGTCTTGCAGCTCGTCACGGGTCTTTGCCTCTAGCTCCGCGATATTCACCTGGTGCTCCAACTTAAGAGGAAGTGAGGAAGAAGGTCAATCATTGCGTCACGCTGCCACCGCTGATGGACACGGAGGCAGGGGTTTTGAGTGTGCTACTCGCTCCGATGCCCTGGAGTAGCTCGAACGACTGCAGCCAAACGGAGACGCAACCAAACGGCAATCGCGTCGACTGGGGAGAATTCCGAAAACGCTTGTCGATACAGCCCTGTTGACCGCGTTGCTCTACCTGTCCACTTTGATATTACCATGCATACGTCCTCGTCGTCAACACCCTGACACCCTGCGCCACCTGACGGGACCCGAGCGCCTGGTACGCTCGGTCGCGTTCTCTGACACTCGGGCCACCGCCTCTCGGAGAGATATCCACGGATCCGGGCTCGACGTGACGCGAAGACCCCGTCTCAGGTGCCCGAGAGTCCGCCCACGCCGACTGGGACGTTCTGGTCAATCGGCAGTGCTGGCTGATCTCCTTCGCGCAATACTCTTGCCGCGGCCCCCACGAAGTCGCGGAAGAGCGGATGCGGACGCGTGGGTCGCGACTTGAACTCGGGATGGAACTGGCAGCCCACCATCCATGGGTGGTCACGCACCTCCACAATCTCGACCAGTCGTCCGTCCGGCGACTCGCCGGTAACGGCCAGGCCGGCCGCTTCGAGCACGTCGCGGTAACGGTTATTGAACTCCCAGCGGTGACGGTGCCGCTCGGAGATCAATGTCTCGCCATAGGCCCGTCCCGCGTGGCTGTTCGGGATCAGGCGACACGGGTAGGCGCCGAGGCGCATCGTGCCGCCTTTATCGGTGACGTCTCGCTGGCTCGCCATCAGGTCGATGACCGGGTGAGCCGTCGTCGGATCGAACTCGGTACTGTTTGCGCCTGGCAAGCCGACGACGTTTCGGGCGTACTCCATCACCATCACCTGGAGCCCCAGGCAAAGGCCCAGGTACGGGATGCGCCGCTCGCGCGCGAACTTCGCCGCGAGGACCTTTCCCTCGATGCCACGTGGCCCGAAGCCTCCGGGTACGAGAATTCCGTTCAACGGCGCGAGCAGGGTTTCGGCGGTGTCCGGGGTGAGCTGCTCCGAGTCGATCCACGACAGCCTCAGCTCGCGCTCGTGGTAGAGGGCCGCGTGAGTGAGTGCTTCGCGGACCGAGAGATACGCGTCGTGCAGCTCGACGTACTTTCCGACGACACCGATGTTGAGCGCGGGCTTTGGTTTGCGAATCCGCTGGATCAGATCTTCCCAGTCGCCCCAACCCGGTCGTCGAGCTGGTAATCCCAGACGCTCGATCAGGTAATCGCCGAGACCTGCTGCTTCGAGGATCAAGGGAATCTCATAGATGGTGTCGACGGTCAGTAGTGGGATCACGGCGCGCCGATCGACGTCACAAAAGAGGGCGATCTTCTCCTTCAGATCGTCGCTGACTGGGTAATCGGATCGACAGACGACGACATCGGGGTGAATGCCGATGCTGCGCAGGTCACGAACACTGTGCTGGGTCGGCTTGGTCTTCAGCTCGTGCGTGGCATTGATGTATGGCAGGAGGGTGACGTGAATGTAGAGAGCGTTATCCGAGCCAATCTCTCGATGGAGCTGCCGAATCGCTTCCAGGAAGGGCTGGCCCTCGATGTCGCCGACGACCCCGCCGACCTCGGCGATGATCGTTTCGGCCCCATCCGCCTCGGCAACGCGACGGATGCGCGATTTGATCTCATTCGTAACGTGCGGAATGACCTGGATTGTCCCACCCAGATAATCTCCGTGACGCTCGTTTGCGATGATCGCGGAGTAGACCTGGCCGGTGGTGACGTTTGAATCGTGTGAGAGATTCGTGTCGATGAAGCGCTCGTAGTGGCCGAGATCCAGATCCGTCTCGGCTCCGTCGTCGGTGACGAAGCATTCTCCGTGCTGGTATGGGTTCATCGTCCCCGGATCGACGTTGAGGTACGGATCCAGTTTCATTGCCGCGACGCTGATCCCACGGCTTTTGAGCAGGCGTCCGATCGATGCGACGGTTACCCCCTTCCCAACCGACGAAACAACCCCTCCGGTCACGAAAATGTACTTCGGCATATCTCGAGCCTCACTCCCCGATCCCCGACAAATGAGAGGGCGCCCACCAGTCGGTGGGCGCCCTCGCCGTTGAATCGCTGTCAGTCTTCATTATACCAAATCGTGGTCGTCGCGTCCGAGCAGGAGCTCTGCCCAATCGGCCGCCTCGTCCAGTTCCACTATCGCCCAAGTTCCAGGCGCCTCCAGAGGACAGATGGTAAGCCTGCGTCTCGCATGCGTTGCTGAGTCCGCGTGATCGGGTACTCGACCCGTCGACGCCAGTAGACTCGACGATCCGTGTCGAGCAGAACGTAGCGGGCGGCCGGATCGAGATCGCGTGGCTGCCCGACACTCCCTACGTTGATGAGGTGTCGCCGTTCGCCGAGGGCGACCTCCCCGTAGGTGACTGGCTCCGACCGCACGTCACTGGGCATGGCCGCACCGCTCGGTCCAGCGCTGAATGCCAGCGGCACGTGGCTGTGCCCGATAAAGCACACCGACCCGCTAAATGCAGCAAAGTTTTCGCGGGCAGCCTGGATGTCCAGGACGTATTCCCAGATCGGATCGCGCGGGCTTCCGTGTGCGAGGGTGAAGTCCCCTTCCTGGACGACGCAGGGGAGCCCTTCCAGGTAGGCAATGGCGTCTGGGGTCAGGTGGCTGGCCGTCCAGTAGACTGCTGCGGCGGCCACCGGGTTGAAAGTGGCTGTATCGATCCGGCCGATCGCCGCCCAGTCGTGATTCCCAGCAATGCTCACGCTGGGGAGACTTCGCAATCGATCGATACACTCAACCGGATCCGGTCCGTAGCCGACAATATCCCCGAGGTGCCAGACGGCGTCGACGGCTCCCCAGTCGGCGATGACGGCCTCGAACGCCGCGAGGTTAGCGTGAACGTCGGAGATCACGGCAACGCGCACGAGTCAGCTACCCCCGGCATCTAAGTATCGCACGCTCAAGAAAGTCGTGCAATCATGCTTGACAGGTACCTGCCCGGGGACTATCGTACTTTTCAAATGCTAAACGTGATAAATCGGCTGATCGTCTCTGTCCTGCTCCTTCTGTGTATCCTGCTGCTGATCCCGATCGCGGTTACGCCGCAAGGAACCGCCGAGTTCTTCTCGTTTCAGCTCGATCGCGTCCACGTCGATCCGATCTCGATCACGCACCTCGTGATCATCGTCGCGTGCTGCTTTCTTATTGCAGTCTGCGTTCTGCTGCTCAATCTGGAGTGGAGGCGGCAACGACCGCGGTCGGTCCAGATCGCGGGGGGAAACAGTAAGTCGGCCGAGCTGGCCACGGAATCGGTGGCCGGTCGCATCCGTGCCGACGTCGAGGCCGTACCCCAGGTCCAGCAAGCAACACCGATCATTCTCGCTCGGGGTGGAGTGGTCGACGTTCAGCTCGAAGTCCGCGTCGATGCCGACGTTGACGTGCCGGCCAAGGCACAGGAGATCGAGCAGGTCGTGCGTGAGAGCGTAAGTCGCATGGGACTGAAGCTCGGCCGACCGCGGGTGAAGATTGTCTGTGCGCCAGGAAGGCCGTCCGATCCTACTCCGGCCGCGCCGCCGTAGTCAATTTGTGCTCAATGCACAAATGAGCCTCGGGATTTCCGGTTCCTCTTCACGTAGACCCGTGAACATCCTCTCGGATAGAGTTAATTCCAGGTTAGATACTGCTGCATGGCGAGTGTCGTGCACTTTGAGGAGGATAGTCAGAACATGGCCATCGACGTGACCGGCGCAAAGACGTTGACCAGCCCGCAGGAGGTCATCGCCTTCGCGCGGGAGCGAGGAGTAAAGTTCGTCGACTTCAAGTTCGTGGATCTTCCCGGAACCTGGCAGCACTTTTCCAGCCCGATCTCGCAGCTCGACGAGGATGCTTTCGAGAGGGGGCTGGGATTCGACGGATCGAGCATTCGTGGGTTCCAGAAGATTCACGAGAGCGATATGCTCCTGATCCCCGACCCGACGACGGCGATCGTCGATCCGGTGGCATTGATCCCGACGTTGAGTCTGGTGTGCAACGTAAAGGATCCGGTCAGCGGGGAGTTATACTCGCGCGATCCGCGTCACGTCGCTCAGAAGGCCGAGCAGTATCTGGTGTCGACGGGCATCGCCACGACGAGCTTCTGGGGGCCAGAGGCGGAGTTCTTCATCTTCAACGACATTCGCTTCGATCAGACGACCCACAGCGGCTACTACTTCATCGACGCCGATGAAGGGATCTGGAACAGCGGCACGTCGAATGGGAAGCCGAATCTGGGGTATCGACCTCGATACAAGGAAGGGTACTTCCCGGTGCCTCCGATGGACCGGCTGCAGGATCTCCGTTCCGAGATGGTCCTGAAGATGATCGAGGCTGGAATTGACGTCGAGGTTCACCACCACGAGGTCGGCACCGCTGGCCAGGCCGAGATCGACATGCGGTTCCAGACCCTGACGAAGATGGGCGACCAGCTTCTGCTGTACAAGTACATCATCAAGAACGTCGCGATCGCCCACGGGATGACGGCCACGTTCATGCCCAAGCCGCTCTTCCAGGACAATGGCTCTGGCATGCACGTGCACCAGAGCCTCTGGAAAGACGAGACGAACCTGTTCTTCGATCGTGACGGCTATGCCTTGCTCAGCGACACGGCCCGCTACTACATTGGTGGGCTCTTGAAGCACGCGCCGGCCTTGCTTGCCTTCGCCGCGCCGACGACGAACTCGTACCGTCGACTTGTTCCCGGTTACGAGGCTCCCGTGAACCTGATCTATTCCCAACGCAACCGCTCCGCGGCGGTTCGAATCCCGATGTATTCGGACAGCCCGAAGGCAAAGCGTATCGAGTTCCGGTGCCCGGATCCGACCTGCAATCCCTATCTCACCATGGCGGCGTTGCTGATGGCCGGTCTGGACGGAATCCAGAACCGGATCGAGCCGCCCGCGCCGATTGACAAGGATCTCTACGAACTCGAGCCGGAAGAGGCAGTCAAGATCAAATCGACGCCTGGCTCGCTGGCCGAGGTGCTCGACGCCCTCGAGCAGGATCACGAGTTCCTGCTTCGTGGGGACGTGTTCACCCGAGACCTGATCGAGACGTATATCGCCTACAAGCGCGAGCGGGAGGTCGATCCCGTCGCATTGCGACCTCACCCGTACGAGTTCTATCTGTATTACGACGCGTGAGGACGTCCCGGACCAGCGGCGGAGCAGACCGATGGGCCGCGATGGGAGAGCTGCTCTGCGACGGCCGCGGCAGATGCCCGCTGCGGTAGCCTGATCCGGCAAACCAGGCGTTTCGTTTACATCGCTGAACGGGAGCGATACCGGTCCGCGGGCGAGCCGGTCCCGCTCCCGTTTATCCGCGTGTTCCTCTGTCCACCGAGGTCCCTTCTCCCCCTGCGAGTCGGTTTGATCGCACTCGCGCTACTGGTGTCTGTCAAGCAGAAATTGATGGGTGGAGGTATTTGGGAAAATTGGCACGCAGGGCCAATTTTCCCAAATTGCTACCCCTCATATTTCCGTTGGCGGGGCACTACGCACCAGAGCCGGTTTTGTGATATAAGGGCTTCACCGAAAACCGCCCGGGAGGCTCACATGGGAGGACTGGGTCCACACGGGACCAAGGCAGAAGCTCATCGTCCGGTCGTCGCCGGCCGGAACGGGATGGTGTGCTCGGGGCATCCGCTTGCTTCGGAGGCTGGGATCGCGATCCTGCGGAGGGGGGGAAACGCGGCGGATGCCGCGCTCGCAGTCGCGGCGGCACTGAACGTCGTCGAGCCGAATATGTCGGGCATCGGTGGCGACGGGTTCATCATGGTCCGGACCGCCAGCTCGGGGAAGATTCAGGTGATGAATGCCACGGGACCCGCGCCGGAACGAGCAACTCGCGACGCCTACCTGGCCGACGGCATTCCGATGAAGGGCATTCGGAGCGTTTCGGTGCCCGGTCTGGTCAGTGGCTGGCTTCAAGTTCACGAGCGATTCGGACGTCTATCGCTGCGCGAGGTGCTGACTCCGGCCATCGACCTGGCCGCGCACGGGTTCCCGATCAGCCGGAAGCTCGCCGTCGCGATAGCAGATGAGGCTGCCTTCCGCAGCTTTCCGTCGTCGCGGGCGATCTTCACGCGAGAGGGAAAGCCCCTCGACGCGGGTGAGCTGTTGCTCCAGAAAGATCTGGCGGATTCGCTGAGCTTGATCGCCGAGGAAGGGGAGGAGGCGTTTTATCGAGGGCGGATCGCCGACGCGATTCATCGCTGCGCTGAGCAGTACGACGGTCTGATCACACGTGACGACCTGGCACGGTATCGCGCCCGCTGGCAGGAGCCGATCTCGGTCGACTATCGTGGGTACACGGTATTCGAGGCGCCACCCAACTCGAGCGGACACGTTCTTCTGCAGATGCTCAACCTGGTCGAGCCATTCGACCTCGCTGGTCTTGGACCCAATACGACGGCCAGCGTACATCTCATGGTCGAGGCGAAGAAGCTTGCCTTCGCTGACCGCGAAGCCTACCTCGCTGACCCCGATTTCGTGGATGTGCCGATCGACGGACTTCTCTCCAAGGAGTACGCGCGGGAGCGGCTGGGTGCGATCGATCTCGGACGCGCGGCACGGGAGGTCGCGCCAGGGAATCCCTGGTCCTACGCCGGGTTACGCAGCCCCAGGCGCAGCCTGCGGATGGATCCGGACCGCGCCGAGACCACCTGCTTTGCCGTCGTCGACCGCGAGGGGAACGCCGTGTGTCAGCTTCAGAGCCTGCAATCGGGCTTTGGTTCGGGCCTGGTCGTTCCCGGGACGGGTATCCTGCTCAACAATCGGATGACCTACTGGCATCTCGACCCGGATCACGTCGATTGTCTCGCGCCGGGCAAGCGGGTCCGGCACACGATGAATCCAGTGATGGTGACGCGTGGCGATCAGCTCGTGCTCGTGCTCGGAACGCCCGGAGCTGATACGCAGGTGCAGAGCAACCTGCAGGTTCTGACGCACGTGCTCGACTCGGGCTACAACGTGGTCGAAGCAGTCGAGGCGGCGCGCTGGCGCCACCTGCAGAATGGAACGGAATCGACCGTGCCACACGCCTGTGACGATGAGCTTTTACTCGAGGATCGCTTCCCGACGGACGTCCAGACCGGACTGAAGGATCTCGGGCATCCGGTACGGGCAATCGGACCGTGGGCCGCGACGGGAAGCATGATGATGATTCAGGTCGATCCGGCCACCGGGGCCCTCTTCGGCGCTGCTGACCCGCGCCGCGACGGCTATGCACTGGGCTGGTGAGCCTGGAGAGCGCCGTCAGACTTTCCAGACCTGCCACCAGGCAGCACGCCGGGGTGGGCGCGCAGACGTCGCAGCAGTACCGGCACCGAATCCGACGAGGATCGGGAAGAATGCTGCCTGCCAGATCGTGTCCAGCCCGATGGCGGTGAAGAGCCGCTCGGTGACGAGCCCGAGAACAACCAGCGCGACGATGACCGACCAGAACGACAGCGCGATACGGCGACGAACCCAGAGAAACCGTCCAAATCCGTACCCGAGGACGATTCCGGCGACCACGCAGAAGAGGCGTGCTGTATCGTAGAGGCTCATCCAACTCGCTCGCGCGCGGCGCCAGACCTATGATTCTCACACGGCACGTGTCTGGAAGAGGGGTCGGAGCAGGTGGCATGCCGGCGCCTAGCCTCCATGGCCAGATCTGGCCACTCCCGTGGCCCCGCGCTGGCTGACCCCAGCTCGTCTGCAGCCCGCGGGGATGCCGCGGCGTTCCGGTTGGGATTCAGAAGCATCCCCGACCTCACGATGCCTCCACTCCGAACGAAATTTCGACCGTCAGCCATCACGCGATCCCGCTCGTGCACGTGGAGAACACTCGGTGGAAGCTCGTGGGTAGATGTACCATGCCTGGTGATTCCCTGGCGGCGTTCGTGATCGCCTGCGCTATGGCCCGGATGGTCGACGCGAGGGACCGGTGCAATCCGGGCAGATTCCATCGAAGTAGATTCGTGGCTGCAGGTCGCCAAAATCGCTGGCAGCACGTGCTTCCGCAATGAACGCGCCGAGGCCATCCACCTCGAGGTCGGACACACGCCCGCAAGCCCGGCATACGACGTGCGGGTGAGCAGCGGGGCGACGAACGTCGTAGCGCGTGCAGCCTTCGCTGAGGTCTAGCGTCAGCGCCTCGCCGAGCTCGACAAGGACCTCGAGCGTGTTGTAGACCGTGGCAAGACTGATTGTCGGGTATTCCGCGCGGAGACGCGCGAAGATCTGATCGGCACTGGGATGGGAATCGTCATTGGCGAGGAGATTGACCAGCGCCAACCGCTGGGGAGTCAGGCGATATCCCGCCGCCTGAAGACGGGCGACCAGCTCATCCTGGCGCTGAGTCCGGAGTTCCGGTTGCATCGACGTGGTCATTGTTGGAGTCTCTCTAAGTTGAGAACAACCCTAAACAATGTTGATTCTAGTCGCGTTGGACCGCGATGTCAATGTTTGACTGCCTGCGTCTTTTAGCGTATATTAATCAGGCATTAGGATGACCTAATTGGCGGAGGGTCCCCCGTGATCCGACTTTGGTGGTCGTTCGCCGGCTTCGTCGCCGTGCTCATTGCCAGCATGGTTCTCACGCCCCGTGCGCTCGCCGATGGAAGTTCCCCGGATCTGCTGCCGACGATCTCCTCGATGATCGAGCAGTCCAGCGCTGCTCAATCTCATCTCGCGGCTGGAAACACGGCCGCGGCCCGAGACGACGGCGAAAGCATCGCGATCTCGTGGGAACGCGTCGAGAGCCTGGTCGCACAGCGGGACCCCGGGGCCGAGGAAGAAATCGATCAGGCGGTCGATCAGGTGGTCGAGGCTCTTGCGGCGAACCCACCGGCAACGGATGCTGCCACGCGTTTGAATCAGCTTCGTGGCTTACTCGTGGATCTGCGCGAGCAGCTTGAAGCAAATCCCTCTGCTCCACAGGCCAAGACTGACCAGATCGGCATTGGAGAAGGGATTCGGCTTCTCCAGGCGACCGAGGTTGCCCTCGACCGGGGAGACGTGACCGCTGCGCGAGAGTCGTTTGCTCGCTTTCAGCAAAGCTGGCCGATGATCGAGGGTCGGATCGCGGCGGAGTCGCCCACGACCTACCACCAGATCGAGGCGCTGATGACACGTGCGGCAACGGCGCTCGACAGTTCGCCCGCGGACACGACGCAGGCCCGCCAGCTCACCACGCAGATGAGTGCAGCCATGCAGTCGCTGCTGGGTCAGGAGCAGCACTACGGCCCGTTTGACGCCGCGATCACGTTGCTGCGAGAGGGTCTCGAGGCTCTGCTGATCATCGGAGCACTGCTTGCGCTGGTCACGCGCTCCGGCCGTCGCGACCTGCGCTGGCAGGTCTGGGCGGGCGCGGGCGTTGGCGTACTGGCCAGCGTCGCGGTGGCAGTACTGCTTCAGGTCGTGTTGAGCCGGCTCGCGATCGGACTGAATCGCGAGCTGCTCGAGGGAGTCACCGGATTGGGCGCCGCGGCGATGCTGCTGTACGTGTCCTACTGGCTGCATCAGCAAGGCAGTCTGGCAGACTGGCGAAAGTTCCTGGCAAGCCGCACTGGCGCGGCGATCGCTTCTGGAAACCTGCTTATCTTGCCATCGCTTGCTTTCCTGGCAGTCTTTCGCGAAGGCGCCGAGACGATTGTGCTGTACGCTGGTATGGCTGCCTCGATCTCGCTCGGCGATCTGATCCTGGGAATGGGGCTTGGCTTGATCGGGCTCGCGATTCTCGGCATCGCCCTGTTCGGATTCGGCATCAGACTATCGATCAAGCCCTTCTTCCGCGTTATGAGTGTGCTCCTGTACTACCTCGCGTTCAAGTTCGTTGGGACCGGTATCCACGCGCTCCAGGTCGCGGGCACGCTCCCGACGACGTCAGCTGACTATCTTCCCTCTCTGAGCATCGTCGGCATCTTCCCCACCTGGCAGACCACGGTTGCCCAGGCGGTTCTTCTGGCGGGTGCAGTTCTGGCGGTTGCCTGGATCGCAGCAAACCAGGGAAGCCGTCGTCTCGCCCCCGGTGCCGACTGAGTCGATCGCCGCGATCGCGTCTGGGCGGATGGCGGGCGATGCATGAGCCAATTCCCCGGTGCCCTCGAGAGCCTCGCCGGCTTCCAGGGCGGCTGTCATCTATTGGAGGCTGCGGGTGGGCACCGGGTGCCCAGGCTTAGTGGCCGAAGGTCTCCGGGGTAACGACCGGTCGTAGCTCGGCGCACGGAGCTCGCCCCTGTACCAGCAGTCCTCCGTCGACCTCGAAGAGCTGACCGGTGACGTAGGCGGCGTCATCTGCAGCCAGGAAGACCGCGGCCCAGGCCACGTCCGATGGATAGCCCTCTCGTCCGAGCGGAATCGCAGCACGACGGCGATTCTTCTCGTCTTCGCTGAGTGTTTCCCAGTCGTCGACCGCGATCAGGCCGGGGCGAATCGCGTTGACCCGTATACCCCACGGTGCCAGGTCGACCGCGACGGCTTTGGTGAAGCTATCCATGGCACCCTTGACCGAATCGTACGCAATGCTGTACCGATGGGCTCGAGAAGCGCCGTTACTGCTGATGTTGACGATCGCTCCACGTCGCCGTGGTGCCATGATGTGGACCGCACGGTAGGTACAGTAGAAGAGTGCACCCATATTCGCGGCGACGTATGCATCCCAGCCGTCTGGCGTCATTGACAGAAATGGTCCACGCTCGCCACGATTGACCGGCGTCTGTGCATTATTGACGAGGATGTCGACGGTGCCAAATGCCTTGATCGTTTCGTCGAACAACCGGTCGACGTCGCTGCGCACGGTCACGTCCGCGACGACAGGGAGAACCGCCGCGCCGAGCGCACGGATCTCCGCGGTGGTACGTTCGACGGCGTCGGGCGTCCGCCCATTGATCACGACCTTCGCCCCTTCCCGCGCGAAGCGGTGTGCAATACCGCGTCCAATGCCCTTACTGGACCCAGTAATCACCGCGACCTTATTGTCGAGCAGCATCGAAAAAGCCTCCTGTCTCACGACTACCGGTCCCGCATGATAGCAGCTCTGACCTGTCCGCGTCGTTCGTTGCTGGCTGTGACGATGGCAAAGCAGGGCTTGATCGCCGCTCGCGATCAAGCCCTGCCGGGGTGAGGCTGGATGGGGAGTGTGAACGCTTCAGTAGGAGAAGACGATCGTGATCTCGGCGGTGACGGTTTGCTGGCCGGGCTCGATGGGTACCGATGGTGCGGCAGCGGGTGCAGCAGCGGCACGCGGTACGGCTAGGGGCACCGGAATGCTGACCTGACTCTCGGTGACCGACTGGACGCCGGAGATCTGGAGGCCAAGCGCGGCGGCGAGGGCGTCTGCCTTCGACCGCGCGTCGGCCGCGGCGGCTGCCAGGGCCTTATTCCGTAGGGACGTCTCGTCCTTGAAGGTGAAGCTGATACCACTGGCGGTGTTGGCGCCGGCCTTGACCGCGGCGTCGAGGACTGCGCCCGCCTGGTCGATGTTTTCGACCGTGACCCGGACGTTGTTCGTCGCATTGTAGCCGTTGACGGTGTTACCCTCGGTGATGACCGGGAAGAGAGAGACGCCGGTTGTCTGAATATCCTTGTCTGGAATCCCGAGGGCCTTGATCGCGTTCAGAACGTTTTGCATCTGCTGATTGTTCTCGGCCTGGGCTTCCTGGGCCGTTTGCGCCCGGGTACTGACGCCGGCCTGAACGATTGCCTCATCCGGACGTGCCTGGATTCGACCGGTGCCACTGACCGCGATACCACGGGGAGTAGCTCCCGGCGACGACTGTGGCGGAGGTGACAGCACGGCGGAGGTGTTCACGCCGGCTGGCGCGCTCGATGCCACGCCCGCGAGGGACTGACCTGGAGCTACCTGCCCTCGGGCAATTGCACCCCCGCCCGCTGCAGGCGCTCCAATGACTGCGCCGCCCGGCACGCTCGCGACCGGCGTCGGCGTGGTCGCGGCGTGCAGGGCGAGCCCATCCGAGGCGCATCCGCCGACAGCGCTCGCGAGCAGGAGTGCTCCGAGAGTCAGCCCGGCGATCGAAGACACGGTACTGGTTGCAAGTTTCATGACCTTCCTCCCTCATCACGTACCCTGACTGCAGTGATAGAGATCCACTGGAGCGAGGCGGGCTCGGCTCGTTCGGTCCGATCCGCTATCGCCCATATCACTCCATGGACGGCGTCGGCTGCCGAAAAGTTCCGCGCTGCGCTCTTCTTCTTACACCGTTCCAAGCCTTTCCGCTGGTCCTTTTTGCGCCGGTTAACTGGTCGCGTGGTACACTTCGTGTGCACATAGCGGCTTTCACAGGTCTGCCTTCATCGCCCAGAGTGTCACGGGCCGGCCACGCCGGCTGGCTGCCTGGACACCTGCGACGACACGCTGGCGGGTTTCCCCCTCGCTCGGTCACGGGAAAGCCGCTATGTTCCACTACCATGACTGCGCAGGACGTAACCCGCGTGTCAGCTCGCCCGCGCACACCTGCCTCGCGAGCTGCGCGCTGCCTGCCCTGCTGCGGTCGGAAGGAGCGCGAGCCGCGATGATTCTAAGCGACCGCTCGATTCGCGAAGAGATCCAGGCGGGGAAGATCCGCATCGAACCGTTGGATTCGGGATGCATCCAGCCCTCCAGCGTCGATCTGCACCTGTATGACGAGTTTCTCGTGTTTCGAAACACTCGGCGGCCCTTCATCGACGTCCGGGAGCCACAGCATGACCTGACCGAGCTGATTCGCGTCGAGAACGGAGATGCATTCATCCTGCATCCCGGCGAGTTCGTCCTGGGAAGTACGGCCGAGGTGGTCGGAATCCCGGTCGATCTAGTCGGCCGTCTTGACGGTAAGAGCTCGCTGGGACGATGCGGGCTGATGATCCACTCCACGGCGGGGTACGTGGATCCGGGCTTTGTCGGTCGACTGACACTCGAGCTGAGCAATGTCGCCAATCTTCCAATTGCTCTCTATCCTGGGATGCCGATCGCCCAGATCTCCTTCAGTCGGATGACGACGCCCGCGGAGAAACCGTACGGTGATGCCTCGATCGGGAGCAAATACCAGGGACAGATGGGACCTCGGGCGAGCGAGCTTCACCGCGAGTTTCACTCTCCCCGTCGGCAGGGGGCAGGATGAGCCCGGAGCGCCAGGTCGACGAGCGGCTTATCGTCGTCCCGGTGCACCATCTGCGCGCCGCCAATCTGGCGCAGGGCTTCGATCCCATGCCGGAGCCGATTCTCACTGCCATCTTCGCGCCCCGCGTCGCCAGGGTTATGCCACGCTCCGTGGCCGAGGCAGATCCCCGTTTCAAGCAGATTGTCTGTTACGTCATCTTGCGGAGCCGGGGACTGATCTTCCACTACCTTCGGTCAGCGGGAGCAGGAGAGCGACGGCTGGCGGGACGTCGCTCGCTGGGTGTCGGAGGACACCTGAACGCGGATGATGCGAACGGGGCGCTGGACCAGCAGGGGCTGCAACGCGCCATCCAGCGCGAGCTGAACGAAGAGGTCGCGCTGGGTGACGTGCCATCGATTCGCTACCTGGGGATCATCAACGACGACTCGACCGAGGTGGGACGCGTCCACCTCGGCCTGGTTGCGCTGGCCGATCTGCCACGGCCCGACGCGCGTCTACGAGATGCAACCCTCCTGGACGGTCGCTTCGATCCTCCCGAGGAGCTTGCCGTCCAGGCAGCCGCGTTCGAAACCTGGTCGCAGCTTTGCCTGCCCGCGCTCGTCAATCTCCCGGAAACTTCTTGAGCACCTCGTCGATGATCCGGTCGGTGGTGACGCCCTCCATCTCAGCCTGGAAGTTCAGGATGATTCGGTGACGCAACGCGGGGTGGGCTGCCGCGCGAATGTCCTCGAACGACACGTTGTAGCGACCTTCGAGCAACGCTCGGATCTTTCCGGCGAGCACCAGCGCCTGGGCACCACGTGGACTGGGGCCGAGCTGAACGAACTGTTGCACGACCTTCGGCGCATCGGGCGACTGCGGGTGTGATGCAAGGACCAGACGAGCGGCGTAGTCACGAACGTGGCTCGCGATTGGAACGTCACGGGCCAGACTGCAGATCCGCAGGAGTTGTGGGCCGTCACAGACCTTCTCGACCTGCGGCTGCACTGCCGAGGTGGTCCGATCGATGATCTCGACAAGCTCCGCATCCGAGGGATAGCGCACGATGAGCTTGAAGAAGAAGCGGTCGAGCTGGGCTTCGGGCAGGGGGTACGTTCCTTCCATCTCCACCGGGTTCTGCGTCGCGAGGACGAAAAACGGCTGCGGCAGACGGTGGATTGTCTTGCTGACGGTGACCGTCTGCTCCTGCATCGCCTCGAGCAGCGCGGACTGCGTCTTCGGGGTCGCCCGGTTGATCTCATCTGCGAGCACGATATTGGCGAAGATGGGGCCCGCCTCGAAACGGAAGGATCGAGAGCCGGCGTCGTCGAGGCTGATCACATTCGTCCCGATGATATCGGCCGGCATCAGATCCGGGGTGAACTGGATTCGACTGTACTGGAGGTCCAGCGAGTCAGCCAGCGCTCTCACGAGGATCGTCTTACCGAGGCCAGGCACGCCTTCCAGCAGGACGTGACCACCCGCGAGCATGGTAATGAGAACGCCGCGAATGATGTCCTTGTGTCCGACGATGACCTTCGAGATCTCGGCCTCGATCGCACGAAGAGTGGACTGAAGCTGTTCCGCCGTGGCAACACTCGCCATGGGCTCGATCCGCCTTCTCATAGCTTCCAACCGTCCCTGCGGCAATTTGGATGCCACCGCTACGGGCTTCGCACCAGGTCGCTTACTCGCGTGAACATGAAGTGATCGAAGTAGTAATGGATGAGCAAGCACGAAAGGATCACGATGTAGTAGCTCTGGATCCAGGGCACGCGGAGCACGACGTTCAAGAAGATCACCATGACTCCTGCGGCCAGGGTCAGCCCGACGTTGAAGAAATAGTAGGCTGGGCCCCGATGCTCGCCCGCGATCTTCTGTACGACCGGACTGGTAATCTCTCCCCGTTCTTGGCGGAGGCGATTCAGATACCAGGTCAATCCAAGATACTGGAATGAATGCCAGACATTCATTCCCTGGAACGCCACGTCGAGGTTATCGGCGCTCGGAATGATGTAGGAAAGACAGACGGTGATGATGATGAGAAGCGTCTTTGGAAAGTTTGCACGACGTTGCTGGATCTCGAGGAGTGTCTTGCCGATATAGAGGGCCAGGCAGAAGAAGAACAGGCCACCCGCAAGGTAGATCACCCACTCCTGGCCCACGATGAATGGAATTTCGATCCGGATGCCGCCGATGATGAAGCGGTTCTGAACAAGCTTCACCATGGCGAGCGGATAGAGGCTCGTGAAGATGACGGCATAGTCGATGGCACGGCTCACGTGTGATCGAAACTCGTTACCCTTCGCCCGATAGCAGTCGGAGATATAGGCGATCTGGTGAAGAACGTGTACCGAGGCCCACATCATGAAGATCGTGAGTAGCAGGGTAAGGTTCACGAGGCCGAGGATCGTCACGATGACCGGTAGGCACAGCGCGAGCGCGACGTAGACCGGATATTGCCGAGTGAAGTTGCGGTCCATGAAGGTGAGCGTGTAGGTGGAGCACATGTGCGGACCACCGACGACGAGCGCGACGAGGATGTCGACCGCCGCTGCAGGATCGACGATCCCACCGGGAACGCCGTACTGGCTGAAAAGCTGAAAGAGAAGAAAAGGAACGGGAACCAGGATCGCGCTGAGGCTAATGTACGTGAGATCCCAACGTTTACTCAGCAGCCACGGCGACTGCCAGTTCGAAATGGCACCACCGCCAAGCCACGTTCGGTCAGCGTACATTGATGCAGACTCCTCCTTCCCGTGCGGTTTCGTCGTGATTGGCCTCGATAGGCCGAGAGTTGAAAAGGCGACGTGAACGACCGAGTGATTGTCAGCGAGGGCCCCACCACTTTCCCAGCGTCGAACCAGCGGAGCCGACATACGCCATTATAGCGCACAAGCAGGTCCCTGGCACGACTTTATGGAAGATCAGGCCAAACAGACCTGCCGCGCTCGTATCGTCGCACGCGAGATGTGGGGGAATCGCCTGCCGTGGTCCTGCACTGGAAGGAGGCGCGTGTGCTGATCTCCGGTCGTGGGGAGATCGAAGAAGCAGAGATACCGATCTCAGTCAGCTGCGGATGGCGACGTGGTCGTGATCGGAAGGCTGAGGTAGAACGTGGACCCGCGTTCAGGACCCGGGCTTTCGACCCGAAGCTGCCCGTTCAGCATTCGAGCGATACCCGCGACGACGAGCAGACTCAGTCCCAGGCCCTCGCGACGGACTGACTGTGCCCGCTCCGGACGGTAGAACTTCTCGAAGATATGCTCCTTCTCGGATTCCGTCAGACCGATACCCTGGTCGGAAATCGCGATCTCTACCACGTCGTCGCTGCTGCTGAGCGACACGGAGACGTCCGACGTCTCCGGGGAGAAGAGAATCGCGTTGGAGAGGAGAGAGCCGAGCATCTGGCCGATGCGACGCGGATCGCCAAGCACCATCGGCACGTCGTCTGGGATGCTTGCCCGAATCGTTCGCTCGGGGTGCCGGCGGCGAGCCTTCCGGATCTGCTCGCGCACAATCGGCACGATGTCGACCTCGGTCGGCGCCAGCGTCAGGATTTGGGCTTCCAGGCGCGCGGCATCGACGATCTGCCCCACCATCTTATCGAGCCGTTGGGTCGCGTTGATCGCGGCCGTGAGGTTGCGGCGGTCCTGATCGAAGGACGATCCAGGCGGGAGGTGTTGGAGCACGGCCTGCACATAGCCAAGTACCAGGGTGAGGGGCCCGCGTAGGTCGTGGGAGATGACCTTCAGCCACTGATCCCAGCGCTGCTCCAGCTCCTCGATCCGCTTGCGGCGCTCCATTAGCTCCGACTCGAGATCCTGGATGCGTGCTTCCAGCTGGTGCAGATGCGGAGAAGGGTTACGTTCCAAGGAGTGACGACCGGGGAGAAGAGCTCATCGTCGAACTCACCGTCGCAAAGTTGTGACGGTCGACCAGCACGGCCGGCCGGCTGCCGAGCCAGGATTCGAACCTGGAACAACAGATCCAAAGTCTGCTGTGTTACCGTTACACCACTCGGCAATACTTGTGAGGCCTCATTCTAACACGGCTCTCCCCTCTTGTCAAGCGACCAGGTGGATGTTCCTCGGACCGGTCACAGAGAGAGGGTGTGGCGCATCAGCCCGCCATCGATCACGTACGTACTGCCAGTTACGTAGGATGCTTCCGGGGATGCAAGGTAGGCCACGAGCTCGGCAACCTCCTCTGGCTGGCCGATTCGGTTGAGTGGAATCTCCGACAGCAGCTGCTGCCGCAGCGTGGGATTGCTGGTGACCTGAACGTTGATCGGCGTCGCGATTGCGCCGGGCGCGACGTCATTGACCGTGATCTTGTACGGGGCAAGCTCGAGGCAGATCGTTCGCATCATCATGCGCATTCCGCCCTTTGAGGCTGCGTACGGGGAGTACCGCGGCAAGGGAAGATCTTCGTGGACCGACGAGACGTTGATGATACGGCCACCGCCGCCCTGACGGATCATCTGCTGTGCAGCAGCCTGTGCGCAGAAGAAAGCACCTTTCAGGTTGACCGCCATCACCGCGTCGTAGTGCTCTTCGGTTACTTCGAGAAAAGGCTCTCGGAACTCGATCCCGGCATTGTTGACCAGTATATCCACGCGCCCGAGGTGAGCGACGGTCTCGGCGATGAGCTTTCGCGCCTCGTCGGTCTTGCCCACGTCGGCGCCGACGGCGATGGCTCGCCGGCCCATTTGCTGGATCTCGTCCTTGACAGCCTCCCCCGGACCAGCGTGGGCGTGGTAGTTCACGCAGATGTCGGCGCCATCTTTCGCCAGACGAAGTGCGATCGCTCGTCCGATCCCGCTCGAGGAGCCAGTCACAACCGCGACCTGTCCCGCGAGTCTCATCCTCTACCTCCTCAGCTCACGACACGTGTGCCGGGCGGGTCGCAGAACCTGTACCAGATTTCGCCGCCAAACCTGCGTTCAGCGCGAGAAACGGTAGCGGAGGAAGAGGTGGCTCTCACCTCGCTTGATGCCGATGAGCGTTCCCCAGATCGCGTGCTCCGGGGCAAAGCTACGTCCGGCGACCAGACCTGGGCGGTCGCCTGTCTGATCGCGCCCGGCAATCTGAGGCGCAACGGTGAGAAATAGCTCGTCGACGCAGCCAACCGCGAGGAAATCGCCCAGCAGCGACGGTCCGCCTTCGACGAGGATCAGCTGGCTTGGGCGCGCGGAGGTAATTGCGCGGATGACCTGTCGAGCGTCGATGGCGCCGTCGGAGTCGTCACTGACGACGATGGCGCGGGCAGGAACCGATCCTTCCCGTAAACGTCGAGCCCCGTGCCGCGTGGTGACGATCATCGGTGTCACCTCCGGGGAGCGAAACACGGGAAGGTCGAGGTCGATCTCGCCGCGCGCGGTGACAATCACGTTGAGCGGAGGTTCCGTCCTCCCCGTCGACGCGCGCAGCTCCCGGTAAGCTTCGGCGAGCGGAGGGTAGACAAACTCTGCGGTCCACAGATGGCGTGGTACGGCGCGCAGCGTTCCGGCCCCGACGACGACTGCGTCGGCCACCGCACGAAGGATGCCCATGACCATCCGGTCGTGCTGGTTGAACCCGCTGATCTCCCCACCGCCAGATTGACCAGGAATGTTCAGCGAGACCACGCCGTCGAGCGTTGTCACGAAATTGCTAATGACGTAGGGACCGTCGGGCGGTCGCACGAAGCTCAGCCGACCGTATCTCGCCGCGAGCTCGGGTGGCAGCGGGATTTCAACTCCGCCCGCTGCTTCGTAAAGTGTCTCGAGTGGCAGCAGATCGATCATTCGCCCAGACCACACGCCTTCAGGAATTCGGTCCGTAGAGAAGGATTGCTATCGTACTCGCCACGCCAGAAGGTCGTACGCGTGCGTGGCTCGGTCTCGCGCACCCCGCGCATCTGAGTGCAGAGGTGGGCAGCTTCGAGGTAGACCGCCACGCCGTGGGGCTCGAGCATGGCCTCCAGGGTGTCTGCGATCTGCCGCCCTAACCTCTCTTGAACGGTGAATCTCTTGGAGAACAGGCGGACGAGGCGTGTGAGCTTCGAAATACCGATGATGTGCTCGTGGGCGATGTAGCCGACGTAGGCGCGACCGTGGAACGGGAAGGCGTGGTGCTCGCACAGCGCGAAAAACTGGATCGGCCCTTCGATGATCTGACTCAGTCTGCAGTCCGGGCCGCCACGACATTCGGTCTGGAATGCGGTCAGCAGCTTCGGATCGCCATCGTAGCCCTCGGTGACGTCGTACAGCGCGCGAACGAAACGCCGCGGGGTATCTTTCGTCGCGGGTGTCGAGAGGTCCATACCAAAGGCGCTGAACATCTCGGCGACGTACGTCTCGAACCTGCGCATCTGCTCCTCGGTCACCTTTCGCCGGCGCAGCTCGATTGCTTGCTGCACATCCTGATCGTCGAGATCTGGTGTATACCAAGCCATTGCTCTCCTCTGTACCCTACCCGGTACGCCTATCCTAACCACGACTCCGGGAATTAGCAAGAAAAGCGACAGGGAATATTGGCAATTGGTAGAACGGGCAGACGACCTTGCCTCGTGGCAACGACGCCAGATCGGTTCGCCGGTGGTCACACGCCCTGCCGAAGGCCAAAGGCACCTCCGTACTCGCTCGGTCCGCGATGAGAACCTGCCGTGATGCGGGGTCGGACGGCTCATTCAGGGTGGTGTAGTTGCAGACATCTCCCCGGAGACGGCATCAATGCATGACGAGACCGCCATCGACCGAGAGAGTCTGCCCGGTGATGAAACGAGCCTCGTCGGATACCAGGAACGCGACGGCATCGGCGACGTCCGTCGGCTCGCCTACGCGGCGCAGCGGGGTGATGGCGGCGAACTTTTCACGCGTTGCCGCCGACATCTTTCTCGGCTTGGATGCGATGATTCCGGGAGCAACGGCATTCACCCGAATGGACGGAGCGAGCTCGAGCGCGAGAACCCGGGTGAGCATGACCACCCCGGCTTTTGAGGCAGCGTAGGGGACAGAGACCGGAAACCCCGGGCGGGCGCTCAGCCCGCCGCCCGACGCAAGATTGACGATCGTGCCATTGCCCGAGGCACGAAGCGCGGGCACCGCGGCCTGGCAGAGGAAGAAGACCGCTCGCAGATTGACCGCGAACGTCGATTCCCAAAGCTGCGGAGTTACTTTGTCAAATGACGTCGTGTTGTAGACTCCCGCGTTATTGACAAGAACGTCAAGCTGGCCAAAGGACGCGAGCGTCTCATCAACCACAGTGGGCACGTTGTCGAGGCGCTGCAGGTCCGCCTGGATGGTGACCGCGCGGCGCCCCAGCGCGGTAATCGCAGCGACGACGTCGTGAGCCTCCACGACGGACCGGTGGACGTGAAGGGCGACGTCCATGCCCTGTTCTGCCAGTTTCACGGCGATCGCTCGACCAATCCCCCGTCCAGCACCCGTGACGAGGGCGACCTTGCGAGATGTTTCGGCGATCACGATCAGATCCACCTCATCCGCGGCGTTCGGGTCAAGCTCTGCAGCAAACGTACCCGGGCGCCACTGAGCTTCAGGAGAGCCTGCGTCGGCGCTTCCCTTCTGTGCTACAATCACCATCGCCCGCGAGGAGTGAGAAGGTGGCGCGCTCGATGAGGTCGCTTGTATCCGAACGGTCAGAGCGATTCACGGAGTCGGTCATCCGCGAGATGACGCGACTCTGCCTGCTCTACCAGGGAGAGCGGGGTATCAATCTGGCCCAGGGCTTTCCGGACTTCCCCGCCCCCGCAGCGGTCAAGGACGCCGCCTGCGCGGCAATTCAGAACGATGTCAATCAGTACGCGATCACCTGGGGGGCCAAGGCGTTTCGGGATGCGGTCGCTGCCAAAACGAAGCGCTTCTACGGGGTGGATGTCGACCCGGAGCGTGAGGTCACCGTGTGCTGTGGTGCGACCGAGACAATGCTTTCGGCGCTCCTTGCCGTGGTGAATCCGGGCGATGAGGTCGTCATCCTGGCGCCCTACTACGAAAACTACTGGCCTGATTCGGTGCTCGCGGGCGCCACGCCGCGCTTCGTTACGCTCCACGAACCTGGGTGGCGTCTAGATCCCGACGAGCTGCGGGCGGCCTTTGGCCCGCGGACCAAAGCCATCGTGCTCAATACACCCAACAACCCGTCGGGAAAGGTGTTCAGCCGCGCGGAGCTAGAGCTCATCGCGAGCCTCTGCCAGGAGTTCGATTGCCTCGCGATCACGGACGAGATCTACGAACACCTGGTCTATGACGGCGAGCACGTTCCGATGCTCGGTCTACCCGGGATGCGTGAGCGGACGATCGCCATCAGTGGTCTTTCGAAAAGCTACAGTGTGACCGGGTGGCGCGTCGGGTACGCGATTGCCGCGCCTCCGCTGACCGATGCGATTCGTAAGGTCCACGACTTCGTCACGGTGGGAGCACCTGCACCTTTGCAAGAGGCGGGCGTCGTCGCTCTCGGGCTGCCCGACGGCTACTACTCCGAGCTGGTGCGCCAGTATCGCGAGCGGCGCGACTTCCTGGTGGCTCATCTCCAGCGCCTTGGTTTCGGATGCGAGCCACCGGCGGGCGCGTATTATGTCATGTGTGACTTCGACCGCTTCGGCTTCGACGACGACGTCGCGTTCGCACATTTTCTCGTCAAGGAGATCGGAGTAGCGGTCGTTCCGGGGAGTAGCTTCTACCCGAACCCGACTCTCGGTCGGCGAAAGGTTCGCTTTTCCTTCTGCAAGAGGATGGAAACCCTGCGTCGCGCCGTTGAGCTCCTGGAAGGAATCCACCGGTGACGTGGCTGGCGTATACTTTAGCTGAATGCTCACCGTCGGGATCAACGTCGCGTACAACGAGACCATGGGATTTCGTCTTCCAGTGCCCCGCAGCGTGACCGTCGAGGTTGATCACCTGCCCGTCCACTACGTGGATGTTGGTGCGGGGACGCCGGTCGTCCTGCTTCACGGTTGGGGCGGGCAGATCACGAGCTTCGGGCCAATTCCTTCGATTCTCGCGCCGCGCTTCCGGGTCGTCGCAGTCGATCTTCCCGGGTTCGGCTCGACTCCACTACCCGCAGAAGCGTGGGGCACGTTTGACTACGCGCGCTTTCTGGCATCATTCCTGCAGAAGTGTGACCTGGCGCCCTGTACGCTGGTCGGGCACTCGTTCGGCGGACGCGTGAGCCTCGCGCTCGCGGCGCGTCATCCGGGTCTGGTGAACAAGCTTGTCCTGGTCGATAGCGCTGGCATTGTCCCACCCCGTGGGCCCCGTTACTACCTGCGCGTTGCGGCGGTGAAGACTGCGCGCCGCGTACTGTCGCTCCCCGTACTCGATCGCATCCGGGAGCCGGTTCTGGCGTATCTGTACCGGGTGATCGGATCGAGTGATTACAATGCTGCTCAGGACCCGGTGCTGCGCGCGACTCTCGTCAAGGTGGTCAACGAAGACCTCCGATGGCTGCTCCCCGAGATCAAGGCGCCCACGCTACTCATCTGGGGTGATCGCGATCTGGACACGCCGCTGAACGATGGACGATTGATGGAACGAATGATTCCGGACGCCGGGCTGGTCGTCTTCGAAGGAGCGGGTCATTTCTCGTATCTGGACCGCCTCGACGACTTCTGCCGCGTCCTAACGCACTTCGTCGAGAACTGATGATACCAGTGATCGTCAATGTTCTCGCCGCACTCGTCGTTCTCGCCTGGGCCCGTCCACTAGTGCTGGATGCTCTACGCGCGCTGCACATTCTGCAGCTCGAAGAGTATCAGACCGTCCGGTTCTGGCGCTGGCTTGTCGGTCACCGCTCGAGCGCTTTCGACCGATCATTCTTGATTGCCTGCGCCCTGGCTGGGATCCTCGGAAGCGTGCTACCGTTTCCGGTGTGGTTTGCCGCTCCCCTGGTCGGCGTTGCCACCGGTGCTCGCGAGGCCCTGCGTGGCGCCCGCCCCGAGGCCAAGAAGCCTCTCGTCCTGACGGCGCGCGCGCGGCGCCTGCTCGGAGGATGGGTGCTCTGCACGGTGGTGACCGGAGGGCTCGTTTTCCTGGCAACCCGCGGCCTCCTGGCGAGGAGCGCTGCCTCGACGTTTTCCTCGATCCTTGCCGGACTACTGGTGGCCGGGTTGCTTATCTGGCCGTTAATGTCTCTCGCCAACCTGCTGCTGTACCCGATCGAGGAAGGCTTTCGCCAGTACTACCTGGCGTCCGCGAGGCGCGTCCTCGCTCGGCAGCGCCCCGTCGTCATCGGGGTCGCTGGAAGCTACGGTAAGACGAGCACGAAGTCGATCCTGGCGCAGATTCTGGCGACCCGTTATCGGGTCCTGGCGACCCCGCGCAGCTTCAACACCCCGATGGGATTATGTCGAGTGATTCGGGAGCAGCTTCGCTCCGAACACCGCTACTTCATTGCCGAGCTTGGCGCCTATCGTCGCGGCGAGATCCGTCAGCTCTGCAAGCTCGTCAAGCCCGAGATCGGAATTCTGACCGCCGTCGGGCCGGAGCATCTCGAACGATTCGGCTCGTTCGAGAACGTCGTACAGGGTGAGTTCGAGATCGTCGCGTCACTCCCCTCGAACGGGTTGGCCATCTTTAACGGCGAGGATGAGATCTGTCGCGAGCTCGCCGGGCGATCACCCTGCCCTTACGTCCTCGCCGGAGGACCGGCTCATCCGCATCGCGAAATCTGGGCCGAAGGCGTGGAGCTGACGAGCTCGGGTCTCCGCTTCACGATATGCCTTGCCGACGGCCGTCGGGCGGAGGTCGCGGCCCCCCTGCTCGGACGCCATAACGTGACCAATATACTGACGGCGAGCATTGTCGCACTGCGCAGCGGTCTCCCTCTGGACGATCTGGTCAAGGCGATCTCTGCGCTCGAACCGGTCGAGCATCGGCTACAGCTCATTCCCAACGAGAATGGTGTCGTCGTTATCGACGACACGTACAATTCGAACCCGCGCGGTGCCGCGACCGCGCTAGAGACGCTCGCGATGTTCCAGGCAGGGCGTCGCTATCTCGTGACACCAGGTATGGTCGAGCTCGGCACGCTCCAGCAGGACGCCCACCGCGAGTTTGGACGGCAGGCGGCGGCGGTTTGCGACGGTGTCATTTTGATCGGTCCCAAGCAGACGCGAGCGATAGCCGAGGGGCTTATCGAGGCAGGATTCAGTCGTGATCGGCTGCTCGTCACCCGAAGCCTGGCGGAGGCGACAGAACGGCTGAAGACGCTCCTACGCCCCGGCGACGCCGTGCTCTTCGAAAACGATCTGCCCGACAATTATGACGAATAGGACCCACACTACGATCCAGGAGCGAGAGCCCCGTGAGCAAGCTGCGAGTTGGCGTCATCTATGGTAGTCGTTCGGTCGAGCACGAGGTTTCGATCATCACGGCCCTGCAGGCAATGGATGCACTGGATTCGGAGCGGTACGAGGTCATCCCCATCTACATCACGAAAGAGGGCGAGTGGCTGACCGGTGCGCCGCTGCGCAAGCTCGAGACGTACAAGAGCGCCAGCGATCTGAGTCGGCTGCTTGCCCGCGTCTCCCTCTCACCTGTTCCGTCGAAGGGTCTGCTGACGGTGACCGAGCAGCGCAGCCGGTTCCTGCCGATCTCTGGAGGAGGGCAGCGGCTGGTGCTCGACGTTGCCTTTCCCTGCGTCCACGGGACGTTCGGCGAGGATGGGACGCTGCAGGGATTGTTCGAGCTTGCGAATCTCCCCTACGTCGGGTCGGGCGTTCTCGCGTCGTCGATCGGCATGGATAAGGTATTGATGAAGGCCGCGTTCCGCTCGGCAGGCTTGCCTGTTATCGATTGCTCGGTCATCCGCCGTAGCGAGTGGGAACGTGGCTCCGACGAGGTCGTCGAGCGCCTGGAGCGCGACGTTGGGTATCCGGCTTTCGTCAAGCCTGCCAATCTTGGATCCAGCGTCGGAATCTCACGGGCAATCGACCGAGAGACCCTCCGATCGGCGATGGAGGTGGCGGTCCACTACGATACCCGCGTGCTCGTCGAACGGGCGCTCGAAGGTGCTGTCGATATCAACTGTTCGGTGCTCGGGCACGACAGCGACCTGCGAGTATCGGTCTGCGAGCAGCCCATCACCTGGGAGGCATTTCTGAGCTACGAGGACAAATACATTCGCGGCGGAAAATCCCAGGGAATGAAGGGCGCCAGCCGTCGGATCCCCGCCCCGATCTCGGCCGAGCTAACCGAGAGCATCCAGAGCATGGCGAGGCGCGCCTTCCAGGCGATTGATGCAGCCGGGGTCGCGCGGGTCGATTTTCTGCTCACGCCGGACGAGCAGGTGTTCGTAAACGAGATCAACACCCTGCCCGGATCGCTGGCATTCTACCTCTGGGAGGCGACAGATCTCCCGTTCCCGCGCCTCCTTGATCGCCTGATCGAGATCGCTCTCGCGCGACACGCGGAACGACAGAAGACAAGCTACACCTTCGCATCATCGCTGCTGGCAAAAACGCTCGAGAGCAGAGGGAAGGCCGGGCGGACCTCGCTCTAGCGCGTGCCCCGCGAGGCCCTTCCCAGCCGTTGACGGGGAGCAAATACGTGGCGATCGCTACGCGGGCGGGTAGATCGCGCGATATTTATCGTTCAGATAACGGATGAGATACTGTGGGTTGAGTGGCTCCCCGGTCGCTTGCTGGATCAGCTCGGACGGCGTGTACATCCGCCCGAAGCGATGGATCTTCTGCCGGAGCCAGCTCAGAACTACCTGGAAATCACCCTGGCTCAATCGGTGATCGAGGTCGGGCACGTCACGTCGAATCGTCGCCCAGAGCTGCGCCGCGTACAGGTTTCCGAGGCTGTAGGTCGGAAAATACCCAAACAGCCCGGACCCCCAGTGCGTGTCCTGGAGGACGCCAACCGCGTCGTTCGGCACGTCGATGCCGAGCAGATCACGCATCTTCTCATTCCAGAGCCTCGGCAGGTCATCGACGTCGATCTCGTTGGCGATCAGCGCGAGCTCGAGCTCGAATCGGAGAATGATGTGCAGGTTGTACGTCACCTCGTCGGCTTCCACGCGAATCAGCGAGCGGGCAACTCGATTGACGGCGCCGAACATCGTCTCGGGGCTGGCGTTGTCGACCTGGGAGGGGAAGATCTCGATCAGCCTGGGGAGCGCGAACTGCCAGAAGGGCAGACTGCGGCCAATGAAGTTTTCCCACAGGCGTGACTGCGATTCGTGGATCCCAAGTGAGGCACTTTCGCCGAGCCCGTTCCGGGCGAAACCTGGCGGAATCCCCTGATCGTAGAGGGCATGGCCTCCCTCGTGGATGGTCGCGTACAGTGCCGTGGCCAGATCGTTCTCGTCGTACCGCGTGGTGATTCGTACGTCCGTCGGTCCGAAGCTGGTGGTAAACGGGTGGGCCGACGTATCCTCGCGGCCAGCTTCGAAATCGAAGCCCATCTGACGCAGGATCAGCTCGCCAAACGCCTTCTGTCCAGCGATCGCGTACGGCTGCTCGAGCACGGTGCGATCGGGCCGGCGGGGCGACTGGTCAATGCGCGCGAGCAATGCGACTGTTTCATTCCGCAGCTGATTCAGCAACGGCCCGATCTGCGACGCGGTCGCTCCAGGCTCGAACTCATCGAGCAGGGCATCGTACGGATGCTCTTTGTAGCCGATACAGGATGCTTCGCGCCGCTTCAGCTCGACAATCCGCTTAAGGTCGGGGGCGAAGATCTCCCAGCGTGACTCGCGACGTGCTCTGCGCCACGACTCGACCCCGCGCGTTGTCGCCATCGCGAGGTCCTTCACGAGGGATTCCGGGAGCTTGGTTGCTCGGTCATAGTCGCGTCGGATGACGCGGACGATAGCGCGATCTACCTCCGAAAGCGTCGATTGCACGTCCGGCTCTTCGAGCGACGAGAGCAGCTCGCCGATCCGTGCGTTGGTCAGCCTTTCGTGAATAACTCCATGGAGCGTCGCCTGCTGGGTAGCTCGATACTCGGCGCCCTTCGGGGGCATCATCGTTTCCTGGTCCCATCCCAGCACTGCTGCTGCCTGGCCCAGGTCGACGATCTCGGCAACTCGCTCGCGCAGCTCGTTCATCTGCTCTTGCGGCGTCAATCTCACGGTCCCTGTAACCTCTTCGTGGCGCTTGTGGGCACCTCGCGCGGAAATACGTCCAGGAGGGTGATGGCTCGTGCGTCGAGGGGTAATGCCTCGAAACTCACGACGCATCCGGTGCTGGCCGCCCGCCCGAGCGGAATTCATCCGTCGACGCCGGGAAGTATAGCACAGGAAAGCTGGCTGCCGACAGAAATGAGGCACTCGAGCACACGGTCGCCATAACAAAATTTCAACTTGACAGACTGCCCGGACGGTCCGTACAATTGCCTGCCGTTAGCGCCCTTCGTCCCCAGGGTGCTTGTGCTCTCCTGGCCTGGCGCTTATGCGTTCGGGGAGCAGAGGACGGACCCGTAGCTGAAGAGGGCACCATGGAATTGGCACAGGGTCGTATTGTCGCCTCGCCGCGACGCCTGACCGCCATGCCCGGCGCTAGACCGGTAGATCTCCGTCACCCGGTCGGAACCGGCCGCGTGATCGCGATATTTGGGAGTGCCGGCCTGTTCCTCCTGGCGGGGACGATTGCTCTCATCCTGACGCGATCGTCACTCCCCGCCTCGGCGTTGCTGGTGCCCCTGTGTTTCTTGATCTCGGGGGCGACTGCACTGTCGATCTTGGGCGGTCTGATCGTCAGTCAGCCCGATCAGCGCTCGTTGACGCACCTGCACCGCGTTGCTCGAAGAATTCTCAATGGCGATTCGCCCGGGATCATCCTCCCATCGGTGTCGCCCCCGTACCGTGTCCTGGCAGGTGATCTGGTCGACCTATCTGCGGCGCTGGACGCTGTGCGCACGGAGCTCGAGCGCACGTCGCGTGAGCTACGGACAGCACTCGAAGGGCGCGAGCACCTGGTAAACACCCTGGCAATCGAAAACAAGCGGCTACGCGTCGAGGCATCGGTCGTCCACGAGTTCGTCGAGACGGTCAACCGACCGCTGGACCGCGAGCAGGTCTGCCTTCAGCTCCTCAACGCGCTCGAGGACGAAATTTCCTATCGCGAGGCACTGGTTTACCTGGTCGATTCCGAAACCGGACAGCTACGGCCGTCCGCCGTCAGCGATCGTGATCGCAACTACCGTCACGTGGGCCGTTACGTCCAGAGCCTACCCAACTTCGCCGGCGGGCCGGTTTCCGGGCGGAGCCTGGCAGGCGTGGTCTTTCAGACGGGTAAAGCAATCATCGTGACAGATGGCCATTCCGATGGACGTTTTGTCGGCTTGCGTAGCCACCTGCGGAGCTTCCTCGCCGTCCCAATCGAGGTCAAGTCCCGTGTGATCGGCGTGCTCGAGATCGCGACCACCGAGCCGGGTGCGTACGACGAGCACGATGAGCGGCGCGTGGCCACGCTCGCGCGCTACGCAGCAGTCTGGATCGAGAACGTGCGTCTGTTCGAGGAGGCGGCGAAGGTCGAGGCCCTCCGAAAGGTCGACCGGCTCAAGTCTGAGCTGCTGTCCACGGTCTCCCACGAGCTGCGGACGCCACTCGCGTCGATCAAAGGCTATACGACGAGTCTCTTGAGAAAGGACGTCCACTGGGATCCAGAAACCCAGCGCGAGTTCCTGCAGATCATCGACGAAGAGAGCGATCGCCTGAGTGGTCTGATCGCCGACCTTCTGGAGATGTCCGAGATCGAGGCAGGAGTTCTGCGGGTCGAGAAGGAGCCGGTCCGACTGCCACGGCTGGTTCAGAAGGTCGCCAAGAAGCTCCGCCCTACCGCGCGCGAGCACGTTATCTCGGTCAGCTGCGCCCCGGATGTGCCCGAGACGATGGGTGATCCACGTCGCCTTGAGCAGGTCCTCCACAATCTGATCGTGAATGCAATCAAGTACTCGCCGGACGGTACGCCCATACAGATTCGCGTGGAGCGAAGCGGTAACGATATCCTGGTGTCCGTCAAGGATCAGGGAGTCGGCATCGCGCCCGAGCACCTCGAGCACGTCTTCGAGCGCTTCTATCGCGTCGACGGTGCGCTCGCTCGGGAGACGGGTGGCTCAGGGCTTGGGCTGCCAATCTGCCGTGGCCTGGTCGAAGCGCACGGTGGGAAGATCTACGTCGAAAGCCAGGTTGGATCTGGCAGTACGTTCTACTTCACCATACCCATCGTGCCGGTTACGCGGCAGGCTGAATCGTCGGATGACGAGCTGGTTAGCGCTGGAGCCGAAAGCTGATTCGCGAATTGTGATCGAGGGGGAAAGATGCCCAAGGAGAAAATTCTGATTGTCGACGACGAGGCGCGGATTCTCCGGCTGGTCCGGAGCAACCTCGAACCGGTTGGCTACAAGGTGCTGACGGCGCTGGATGGCGAGTCCGCACTGACGGCGGCCGAGATGAACGATCCGGATCTGATTATTCTCGATCTCATGCTGCCACGGCTCGATGGATTCGAAGTTTGCCGGCGTCTGCGCGAGTTTTCGACCGTACCCATCATCATCCTGACGGCGAAGGGGGAAGAGGTCGACAAGGTCAAAGGTCTGGAGCTCGGAGCAGACGATTACCTAACCAAGCCATTCAGTGTGCAGGAGCTCCTCGCACGCATCAAGGCCGTGCTCCGCCGCACGCGCGTTCCTCCAACCCAGAAGCTCGAGCCCGTCTTCAATCTTGGCAACTTCTCGGTGAACTTCGCTCAGCGGCGCGTCGTGTCGAACGGCGTCGACATCAAGCTCAGCCCGACCGAGTACAAGCTGCTCTACGAATTAGTGACAAACGCGGGGCGGGTCGTCCTGCATCAGGATCTGCTTGGTCGGGTCTGGGGGCGCGAGTATCGCGACGAGACGGAATATCTGAGGGTCTACATCCGCTATCTGCGGCAGAAGATCGAAGAGGATCCCTCGCATCCGAAGCTGATTCTCACCGAGCCAGGAGTGGGATACCGCTTCGCGGCGCCTGCCGAGGCGCCCGCTCCGGTGGCGGCACCCGCGGCGGCCACGGCGTCGACGTAGGCGCGCGGCGAGTCCGGAAAGCCGCACGATCCCCGCACGCCATCGCGCGCCTACGT
>CADDYW010000003.1 GCA_902810745.1 Chloroflexota bacterium
GCTACGCCCGCCGAATGGCGAAGCTCGACCGACCGACCTTCCGCCAGAAGCTCTGGGCCCAGCTCGCCCGTCGTGGCTTCGACTTCGACGTGATCGGCCCGGCGATCGACGCGGCGTGGCAAGCGGTAGCCGGCGACGGTGGAAGTGGCGAAGCGGACGATTTCTCGTAAAGTGCGTTCTACTCGCCACAGCAAGCCAGGCTCGTGGATTAGGTGTTCCGCTATCCCTTTCGACGCGGCAATCAGCGATCTGATCAGATCGTTAGCCGCTTTCCGAGGAAAAATCTCCTTGCACGCGGCAGCCCATCCGCGTACGATGCGGCTCAAAATTACCAGAGATGTCGGTGAAACCAGCAGAGACGAAATCGTTGGCCATTATGCTCTGGGCAGCGCTTCTGATCGCATCGATCGCGCGTCTCGTTCGCCAGGGTTTCGCGCCGCTTGCCCCGCGCAGTGACTTCCTCCTGTGGGTCCTCGACGGTCGGGCCGTCCGTGCCGGGGCCAACCCCTACGTCGTCGACGCCCGGACGATCCCGGCCATGACTGGTTTCGCACCATCGCTCAGCGCACCTGCGAGCATGCTGTACGCTGCGGTCCTCTCTCTAGCCGATCCTCCGGTTGCAGCTCGTGTACTACTTGTGCTCTCGGCACTTGCATTTATCCCGGTCGTACTTATACTCCTGCGTCACGTTTCGCCGGCCCATCGCCTGCTCGCCGCCGCCTGGCTCCTGAACCTCGACTGCTTCTGGACCACGCTCGCCTCCGGTCAGATCTACGTCTTCCTCGCGCTGGCGTCCGTTGGCGCGTGGGCGTTGATCGAGCGACGGCAGCTTGCCGCGGGTATCCTGATCGGCGTCGCTGCAGCGCTCAAGCCGAATCTCCTGCTCTGGCCCGTGCTCTTGCTGCTCATAGGCAGCTTCGCCCCAGCAATCGCCGCGCTTGCCAGCGCTGGCGCACTGAGCCTGCTCGCAGCGGTTCTCTTCGGTCCAGTCATCTACCTCGAGTGGGTTCAGGCTACCCTCTCGCAGACCATGTGGGTCGTGCTCGAGAACGCCGCGCTGCCCGCGATTACCGCCCACGTAGGCTTACCCGGCCTGGGAACGCCCACGTCAGTCGCGATCGTCGCCATCGCGGCGGTGCTGACACGCTGGCGCCGCCCCACGCCGCGTCGCCTGAGTGAGCTCGCACTGCCCGCGGTGCTCGAGGCTCGTCCGGCCTGGCTGCGGGGTCTCGTCGGCACGCTCATGATCGCATCCCTCGGCTATCTGGTCATGCTCGTGCCCGAGCCGATAGCGGGCCTTACGATCGCGATCGTCGGCCCCGCGATCTACATCTTGGTCCTGCTCGGCGCGATCCCATCGGACTGGCGTTCCACCGTCGTTCGCCGCCTCTTTTCGGCTCGCCCCGAGATGCCACCCGCGATCACGCCTGGTTAGGACGTTCTGACCGAGGCGACCACCGAGCCGGGGTGCACCCGAAAGAGCGCTATTCCCTCGAGAGGATATGCCACTCCCTCTTCCGACTACCCCGTCCCAGCGCGCCCGACCCCGGCGCCATCTTGTCAAGCTCGCGTATCCCGGATATGTTATCTCGCAGAGAGTCCAGGATCTTGAACGCGAGAGCCAGGGAGATGATGATCCGCGATCCATCTCTCGGGTGCCGGGCCGCGCCCCCCTCGTCCGTTCGCGCGGTCGAGTGTCCGAGAGGCGCCTCCGCGATCGCTCGCGTCATCCACTCTCTGCTCGATGGCGTCGCGATTCTGGATTCCGATCCAGGTCCGGAGGTGCGAGCCGTGCTCGAGACACCGTACGATATCCTCGTCATCATCTGGGGTCTCGTCTTTATCATCGCCTGGGTCGCCTTCATCGCGGCCATGAACCATATCTTCCAGACCGAGGAACGTATCTGGCAGCAGCGGGACGCGACGCCAGACGCATCGTCGGGCGTCAGTCAGCATCACCCACTCCATCCCACGGCCTGACCCTGGGGTCAACCGCGTGAGGTCGAGCACGGGGCATCGCCTCGGCTCGTGCTCCCGCCAGGTGAGGGTTCCGCGCGTCTTTGCTTGTCCACGTGCACCCGCGACTCGAGTGGACCATCCAGCCCGAGCCTCGGGGCCGGCAGACGTACGGTTCGGCGCGCGTGCGTGGGCTTCTGATCACGTTGCGTGCGAGAGGCACGATGTCGCGTGGAGCTCAAGGGACGAGAGGTCGAACCGGCGACGGCACCGGGACGTGGCACCCGGGACCGCCCCGCGAGTCTACATCAGACCCGAGGCAATGGATACCAAGGTCTGGCCTGGTCGGAAGCGGACGGCCACGGGGCCCGCGCCGCGGGTAGGGGCAGGCAGACGCCCCTACCCGGTCGAGCCATTCCGCGTATCGCCCTGGTGTCTCGGCCAGGGAGACGCCGGGGAATAGCTCCTGACCACTCCCTGGTCTGGGCCTAGCGAGTGCCGGCGCCAGCTGGCTGGCCAATCTGGATCTTGTGGCCAATCGCCGCCTGCGCCTTGGGCAGCACCAACGTGAGCAATCCGTTTTCGAACGTCGCACGCGCCTGCTGAGCGTTGACGCCGGTTGGTAGGGTAATGTCGCGTTCGAACCGTCCGCTCGGTAGCTCGCGGATTAAGCACTGCTCGTGCTCTTTGCCAGGCTGAGCCCCTTCCTCGGCCGTCTTCTCCATCTCATCGTGTCGCAGGAACTTGCCGCGAATCCGCACCACGTCATTCTCGACAGTCACGTCGATGTCCTGTGGACGGCAGCCCGGGCAGGCCATGCGAATGACGTACTCATTTCCACGCTCGCAGACGTCGACCGGCGCGAATGTCCCCATCGTCAGCGTGCGCTCGAAGAACCAGGGGGACATGAAGCGGCGCATGAAGTCATCCCACAGCCCGAAGACACTCGGAAACGCTGGCATCCCACGGGTTGTCGGATAGCGAGTTTCGGCCACGGATCTACCCTCCTGAAAAGTCTGGTGTGACGTCGCAGACGCCAGGAGCGTTTGTGCATAACTCATGCCCGGGGAAGGCGCAGCGCCAGGAGAGCGGCGAGCGCCGCGACGGCTGCCAGGGCGCCATAGGCGGAGCCAATCTGCCCGCCCGCGGCGTCGATAATCTGCCCCGTGCCCGGTAGCGCCAGCGCCGAGATACTCGTGCCCAGACCCCAGACGACGCCGACGGCTGTGCCGGTACGCTCGCCTGGTGCGAGCTCCGAAGCGTAGACCATCGTTACCGGTGGCGTCAGGCTCGCCCAGAAACCGACGAGGACCGACAGGGCGATCGTCCAGCCAATCGATGGCGCCAGCAGGAAGAGAACGATCGAGAGGCAGGTTCCGGTCAGGGCAACCGTCAGAAGGTTGCGTCGCCCGAGGCGATCGGAGATCGCGCCGCCGAGGGGCTGGGCAAGAAACGCTGCGCCTGACATCAGCGCGGTCAGGAGCGCCGAGCTCGAGAGCGAGTAGCCGCGCGAGACGTAGTAGGAGGGCAGCCAGTTGGTGAACGTAGAGCTGGTCGCGAGAGCCAGCCCATTGACCACGGTAAGCACCACGAGCGGTCGGGTGATACCGGCCAGCAGTCCACGGCTCCCCCGGCTGGCCGGCTCAACCAGCGCGAGCCCGACGATGGCGGCTGCCGCGAGCCCGGGTAGTGCCAGCCACGCGGCCACGCGATGCCACTCCATCCACCGCAGCAAGAACCCGGCGACGATCGGTCCGAGAACGAATCCCGCGGCGTTCCCCACGCCGTGGATACCCTGGGCAAAACCACGCCCGTGCTTCTCGAAGGCGTAGGCGAGCAGCGTCGCACTCTGCGGATGATAGGTCGACGCGGCGATACCAAGACAGAATGCCGCCAGCAGGACGGCCAGAAAGCTCTGACTCAGCCCGAGCCCGATCATCGCGCCCGCGAAGGCCAGGAATCCAACCGCCATCAGCGCCCGACGCAAGGTCCGCCGGTCGGCGATATAGCCCAGCGTTGGCTGAAGGATCGCCGACGTCACCTGGGTGACGAACGGGATGATGGCCACGGCCGCATAGCTCAAACCAAAGCTTGCCCGGATCGCCGGAAGCATCGCGGGCAAGACGAGGGTGTAGAAATCGTTGACGGTGTGGCAGGCAACCAGGGCGATCAGGATGCGCTGGCGATGGAGCCGCGGACTCGACGGTGAGCGAACGGCACCGGGGGAGATCGAAAAATCGGGAGGCTGAATCACGGCGTCCTGCACCGGGCTCGAGGGCTGTCGGTCGGAGCCAGGCGAGCCGCCTGGTGCCCCAGCACTGGACGCTCCCTGATCCGTCATCCCTGATCCCAGAGTCCTTTGCAGGCGATTGTAGCACAATCGTTAAAACCGTTGACGCAAGCAGACACGTATGCTAATGTATATACGTGGGGCTGAAACGTGCCGCATCCCCGCGTAGATGAGCGTCGCCCGCGTATCTGGTCTCTTCGGTCGTCTGTACAGGTTCGCTTCAGCATCTGGTATCGTTCGTGCCCGGTATCTTTGATCTGCTGGTGCAGTCAAATTCTGACATGGTCGGTTTCCCCCATCCACGTCACCGTCTGGAGCCGGGCAGATCAACGTCGCGGTACCCTTCTTGGAGGGATACTCGGGGTGCTTCCCGACAATCCCTGTCCCGGTGGGGAGGTGGTGGGGAATCTTTCCCGAACGCATCCCCTGGGCGTGTGCGAGCAGAGGGAAATCTGCTGATTCATACTTCCCACATGAGCCTGTGACGCGGCTGATTGGTCGACGGCACTGATCGTGCACCGCCTGGCCCCTGTCGCAGCACATTCTTCAAGGAGGCTGGTAAGTTCATGTCCCCCCTTCCCTCTCCCGATGAGCGACGGAAGCGGCTCAAGATCCTCGGGCTAGAGCCATCTACCCGTCGTGCTTCCCCCCTTCCCGGGCGCAAATCGGCCGCCGCCGAAGAGCGCCTCCAGCAGCAGAAAGAGGGGCGGCGCCGATCGAAGCATGCACCCCGAAGCTGAGCAGCGAAAAACTCAATACTCTTCCAGGTAGCGCTCGAGCTCCCACGGGCTGACGTAGGTTCGATATTCGTTCCACTCGATCGTCTTCGCTTCGAGGAATCGCTCGAACACGTGCGGGCCCAGGGCAGCCTGAACAACCTCATCTTTCCGGAGCTCGTCGAGCGCTGCCCCGAGCGACCCCGGCAGCACGTTGATCTGACGGCGTAATCGCTCGTCCTCGTCGAAGGTGTACAGATTCTCTTCGACGGGCTCGGGAAGCGGAAGCTTGCGGCGAATCCCGTCCAGACCAGCCGCCAGCATCACCGCGAATGCCAGGTAGGGATTGCAGCTCGGATCCGGACAGCGGATCTCGACGCGGGTTGCTTTGGGCCGCCCTGGACTGATCCGTGGGACGCGAATCAGCGCCGAACGGTTGACCCGTGCCCAGCTCACGTACACCGGCGCCTCGTACCCGGGAACGAGACGCTTGTACGAATTGACCAGTGGCGCCAGCACCGCCGTCATCGCCTGGGCGTGGTGGAGCTGACCGGCGATGAAATGCTTTGCCAGCGCCGACAGCCCGTACTCGTCGCTTGGATCGGCGAAAGCGTTGTTCCCATCGCGGTCAAATAAACTCTGGTGCGTGTGCATTCCCGAGCCGCTGATGCCAAAGATCGGCTTGGGCATAAACGTCGCGTGCAGGTTGTGCTGCTGGGCGATCGCCTTGAGCGTGTACTTGAAGGTGACCGTGTTATCGGCAGCCGTCAACGCATCCGCGTATTCGAAGTCGATCTCGTGCTGACCGGCCGCAACCTCGTGATGGCTGGTCTCGACCTTGATCCCCATGTGCTCGAGCGCATTGACCATCTCTTTCCGAACGTAGGAGGCGAGATCGGTCGAGAAGTCGAAGTATCCCGCCTGGTCGTGCGGCAATGGTCGGATTCGGCCGGCCTCGTCTGGGCGAAAGAGGAAAAACTCGACCTCGGGGCCGGCGTTGAAGACGTAGCCCAGATCTTCTGCCTCGCGCATGACCCGCGCCAGGACCGCCCGAGGATCCCCGGAAAAGATCTCGCCGTTCGGGTTGTACACCCAGCAGATCGCGCGGGCGGTCGTATCTTCGCCGCGCTCCCACGGGATGATCTGGAAGGTCCGGAGATCGGGCATCAGGAACATGTCGCTTTCGGCGATTCGCGCGAATCCCTCGATCGACGAGCCGTCAAACCACTTCCCGTGCTCGATCGCGTCCGGAAACTGCTCGATCGGGATGGTGACGCTCTTTACCACCCCGACGATGTCGGTGAACTGAAGATTTACGAATCGAACGCCTTCGCGCTCGGCCTTTGTCAGGACCTCGTCCGCGAGGTTCGACGGCGTGCGGTTGTCCGTGACCACTCTCGCTCCCTACTGTTTTCACCCGGGAAGCGGCCGAGATGACCCCTGCCTCTCCCTTGCTCCCACGTACGAGCACGCCGCGCGTGGAACGTGCTCCCCGGCGCTTTCACCTGGAATCGTGTCCGCTTCAAGCCCCGGGGGACGCGTCTCGTCCGCGTGCGACCTACCCGCGACAGAAGTTTATACCACATCGGCACGCCTGATCGCCACCCGTCGCACCACCTCGATCGCCCCGGGTTTGCCAGGACGGGGGACTGGCATCGTTCCTGCCCCGCTGCTACGTCCCTGTGCGGGCTGGTTGCCGTCCCTGGCGAAGCCCGCGTGGCTGGGATCAGACGCGGAAGGAGGACAACGTCCACGCATCCGCCGCCGTCGGGATTCTCCGCCGAGGAGGAGCCATGGTACCGGTCTATGACGAAACCCGCCATCCCGGAGGTGGGTTCCCGTACGGAGTCATCCTCCTCATCACCGCGAACGTGCTGGTCTTTTTCCTCGAGCTCGTCAACGGTGCGCAGTGGGCACTCCAGTTCGCTCTGGTCCCCAACGACCTCCTGCACGGAGTCGCGCCGTGGACAATCTTCACGTCCATGTTCATCCACGCCGGCTGGCTCCACATCATCGGGAATATGATCTATCTCTGGGTCTTCGGTGATGAGCTAGATGCCGACTACATGGGCTCCCTGCGCTTCGTGATCTTCTACTTTCTCTGTGGCCTGGCCGCCACCGCGCTCCAGATCGCCGCCGACCCGACGTCGACGGTGCCTAACCTGGGCGCGAGTGGCGCGATCGCGGGGGTTCTCGGCGGGTTCCTCGTCATCTTCCCTCGCGATGAGATCCTAACCTTCTTCCTCGTGCCGATTCCGATCCCGGTCCGCCTCTCGGCGACGATTCTGGTCATCTTCTGGTTCGTCTTCCAGCTCGCCAGCGGCATCCTCAGTCTCGTCGGGCCAACCGGAGAAGGTGGCGTCGCTTACTTTGCTCACGTCGGCGGCTTCCTGGCGGGAATCATTCTGGTGAAGTTTTTCGCCGAGCCACGACCCAGACAGTACACCGGAGGAACACCATGACTGCCCGCGACATCTTTCGGTGGGTCGGAATACTGACGATCGCGCACGGAGTGGCACTCGTCGTCGGCGGGCGACAGACGGTGCGAATCATCGCGATGCTGGTGCCGCGCTGGTACCGCCCGTGGATCCAACCGATCGCCCGCGCTACCCCGGCGGTTGTACGGATCATCGGCGCTGTCGAAGCGATCCTCGGACTTCAGATCCTGGCCATGGCGCCACCCGCACCCAGGCCTTTCCGGTGGCTCGCAGCGGCTGCGCTCGCGCCGCTGGGCACACTCTGGCGGGCCACCGTTGCCAACCAGGCCGAGCGCGCGTTCTCCGACGTGCTCCGCCAGTATGTCCCACCCGGCGCTCGGGTGCTGGACCTTGGCTGCGGCAGCGGCGATAACCTCGCTCGCCTGCTCGAGGCCGATCTTCCGTTCGGGTCGTATCTGGGCCTCGATCAGTCACCGGATGCTCTGGCGCGCGCCCGTGCGCGCTTCGGCGACCTCGCGCGGGTCGACTTCCTGCGGAATGATCTGCTGAACGAGCAGCTTCCGGCCGGCGAGTTCGACCTGATCCTCTCAACCTGGGCACTGGACCGGATCGAGGATCCTTTTGCGCTCGTCGTGCGTGCGCTGCGTCAGCTTCGCCAGGGCGGCCACGCGCTGTTCCTCTTCGCGAGCCCACCGCGGGGTCGCTGGGCCAGCCTGGCCGATCGCCTCGCACGGCTAGCCGGTCGGCAGCTCCATCCGGGGAGCATCTATTACGGGCTGCCTGAGTTTGCCGCCGAGCAGGAATTCGCCGATGGTCTGATCAGCCTCGTCATCCTGGAGCATCCGGCGCCGGCTCCCGCCCCGGTCAGCGCTGCGCCTCCAGAACGGAGTGCTGGGCTCTGAATCTCCTCGTCGCGTGGTCACGCGCCGCGTCAGAACCACCCGTTGCGCTCGGCGATACGGAACGCATCCTTGCTATTGCGAGCGTCGAGCTTCTGGATCGCCGACGAGAGGTAGTTGCGCACGGTTCCCTCCGACAGGTGCAGCGCCCGCGCGATCTCGGCGAGGCTATCGCCGGTCGCCGCCGCGCGCAGCACTTCCCGCTCACGCTCGGTCAGCGGATTGTTCCCCACGCTCAACGCCGCGGCGGCGAGCTCCGGATCGACCACGCGCTCCCCGGCGGCGGCTCGCCGGATGGCGGCGGCAAGCTGGGTAGCGGGCGCATCCTTGACCAGGAATCCCGCCGCGCCACTCTCCATGGCCCTCCGAAGGTAGCCGGGTCGCCCAAAGGTCGTGAGAATGAGCACGCGGCAGGTCGGGAGCTTCTCGCGAAGCACGGCGGCGACCTCGAGGCCGTCGAGCCCGGGCATCTCGATATCGAGCAGAGCGATGTCTGGCTGCGCGGCAAGCGCCGCCGCCAGCACCTCGTCGCCACGCGACACCTCGGCGACGATCTCGATGTCCGGCTCCAGCGAGAGCAGCGCGGCGAGCGCTCCCCGGACGATCCCCTGATCCTCGGCGAGAAGTACGCGAATCATCTGACTACCTCACCCAGTGCCCGACGCTCGGCTGACCTTGACTCGGGCAAAGGAATCATCGCACGCAGACGGAATCCTCGCGACGGCAGGGGGCCCGCGGTGAGCGAGCCACCCAGCAGGGCGACTCGCTCCGTCAATCCCTGCAAGCCCGTTCCAATCCGACGACCAGGGCCGTCTTCACCTGGCGGCACGCTTCCTCGGCCATCGTCGAGTATCTCCACTACCAGCGAACTGCCCTCGGATGTGAAGCGGATCGTGCAGTGCTTCGCGCCGCTGTGTCGGACGACGTTGGTGATGCCTTCGCGCACGATCCAGGCGAGAGCCGACTCCACGGCAGGCGGCAGCCGGTCGGGCCGTCCTTCCAGCAGGTAGGCGACACCGGCGGCCGAAAGCACCTCGCGCGCGTTACTCAGCTCGTCCGCGAGCCGGGGCTGGCGATATCCCGCGACTGCCTCGCGCACCTCACGCAGCGCCTCGCGCACCAGCGCCTCGACCTCCCCGATCTCGCGCTCCGCCCGGAGCGGGTCGGCGATCACGAGTCGACGCGCCAGCTCGGTCTTGAGCGCGATCGCCGAGAGGCTGTGGCCCAGCAGGTCGTGCAGGTCACGCGCGAAGCGCAGTCGCTCCTCGCTGACCGCGAGCCGCGCGACGTCCTCGCGGGCCTCCTCCAGTCGGGCATTCGCGACGACCAAACGCCGCGTGGTCAGCATCCAGAAGCTCAGCGAGACCTGCAATACCGCGATCTGGCCGATCGCAGCGAGACTTGCTCCGACGGCGAGGCACACCAGCACGGTAATCAGCACCACGACGGCAACCGCAGTCGCCGATTGCCGCGGCGGGAGCACGAAGCTGGCAAGAACGCTGACGAAAAAGAACAGTCCGACCAGATCGCTCCCCAGGCTGAAGGTGTAGACCAGCGCGAGGACCATGAGGAGCACGATACCGGCCCAGAGCACGCGCGGCTTGCTCCAGGCCGGACCGCGAGTGATCAGATATCCCCAGACCACCGAGAAAAGCGCGAGACCGGCCAGGCCTAACCAGCGGATCGACGGCGGACCCGGCGCGTCGACGACGCGCGCGACCGGCGGGACCATGAAGATCAGCCCGCAGAGCGGGCCAAGGTAGCGCATGGAGATCCGTCGTCGGGACGAGTCGCCAAACCAGCGCACCCACATCGTCGTGGCCGCTCGATCGCACGAGCTCGGCCCGTCGCGGGCGGCGCCGTGCCTATCATCTGTCACGTTCATCGACCTGCCCTCATTATGGAGCCTTGAGCAGAATTGGCCGCCGGGGCCAATTCTGCTCAAACGAACCGTCCGGTCCGGCTTGACAACTCTAGTCTACCACCTGGCTTCAGCCGAACGTCTTGCCTTCGTCACGCAGGTAGGCCCACCGGGCCAGAACGAGAAAGATCACGGTGTAGCCGGCGAGCCAGAGCAGGTGGATCGAGATCCCGACGCCGTCGCCCGCCCCAAGGTACGTCCAGCCAAGCTGGGCGATGTGATAGGAAGGCAGGTAGGGGGCGATGCTCTGGACGACCGACGGCAAACCCTCCACCGGAATGAAGAGCCCCGACGCGAACGCAAGCGGCAGGTAGATCAGGTTGGCGATGACCGGCGCCGAGTTTGGTCCGGCGAGATATCCCAGCCACAGTCCGAGCGCGACGAAGGGGATCATTCCACCCAGAAGCAGTCCGATCAGCGAGCACCAGCCGGCCAGCTCCATCCTGACGTGGCCGACGAACGCCGCGAAAAGGTAGAGCACCGCGAGGGCCGCAAATCCAACGAGGGCCGCCATCGAGATCTTGGCCACGAAGAAGCTAACCGGACGAAGCGGCGTCGCGCGCAGCAGCCGGTTCCAGCCCATGCCCCGCTCGCTGGCGATGGCGACGCCGAACGAGAACAGCGCCACTCCCATGACCGCGTAGGTGCCGAAGGACGCCATCATGAAGCGTCCAGCATTGACGCCGTCGTGCGTCTCGTTGACGCTTGGCAGCCCGAACATGGCGAAGAGCAACGTTGGGAACACCAGGGTGAGGATCGCGAACATCGGGACGCGGACCGTCTTCACGATCTCGACGTAGATCTGGTACGCCAGCACTGCGGGCCAGCCGATCTCGACGTCTGTTGAAGCAGCTTGCACAATCGCTCGATTCATCAGTTCATCTCCTCCTCTCGACGTCCGGTGATCGCTAGAAACGCCTCTTCGAGTCTCGCCCCGACGACCTCCAGATCACTGATTACGATGCCCTCCTGGAACAGCCGGGCGAGCGTTGCCTCTGCCTCCAGCGAGTACAGCTCGAATCCATCCGCGGTCCGATTGACTCGGCGGACACCCGGCAGCCGTCGCAGGTCGTCCTCTCCGACGCCGTCCGCGCGGAAGCGAATCGTCTTGCCGCCGACTCGACTCTTGATCGCCGCTGGCGAGCCCTCGGCGATAATCCGACCGTGGTCGATGACGACGATTCGGTCGGCCAGCGCATCGGCCTCCTCGAGATAGTGCGTGGTCAGGACCACCGTCTTCCCGTCGGCTACCATCTGACGGATCTGCTTCCAGAAACCGTGACGCGACTCGACGTCCAGCCCTACCGTGGGCTCGTCAAGAATGAGCAGCTCTGGATCGCCGACGATCGCGAGCGCGAAATACAGCCGCTGGCGCTGCCCACCGGAGAGATCGCCGATGCGTGCGCCGGCCTTCTCCTCCAGGCCGGCTGCCTCCAGCGCAGCCGCGACACTCGTCGGACGCCGGTAGAGCCGTCGGAATAGCTCGAGGGCCTCCCGCACCTTGAGTGTCGACGGAACCCCCGACTCCTGCAGCATCACGCCGACGCGCTCGCGGCTGGATGGCTCCCGCGGGTCACGTCCGAATAGCCGTGCAGAACCGGAGGTCGGGGCGCGGAGCCCGAGCATAAGTGAGATGGCGGTCGTCTTGCCAGCACCATTGGGGCCGAGCACTGCGACCGTTTCGCCAGGCCGAACGCGCAGATCGACCCGGTCGAGCGCCGTCACCGGGCCAAAGGTCTTCGTGGCCTCGGTCAGCTCGACTGGCGGTGGGCTGTCAACTACCGATAGAACCACAGCAGTCCTCCCGAGATGATGGATCTTTCGATCCTCTGTCGAGTTCTACTGTAGGTTCGGTGGGCGCCGCCGAGTAGTGAAGATTCTCCTGAGTCCACTGTGATAATTGTCATATGAGCTGGAGGCAGCACGGCGGAACGCGCAAAACACAACGTCCGCGCGTCTTCTCGCACGCGGGCACCACGCGCTGCGCGCGACGTCCCGCCGCAGCGCCCGTCCGGTGGCACCCGATGCCCGGAGCGAGGAGAATTTCCGCACTCTCTCCCCGATTCTTGCTCCGAGCCCTGTCCTCATCACTCAGCACTCATCACTTCGCCCGCGCAGGCGGCAACCAGATCCGCCGGGGTGGTGAAGCGCGGCTGCCAGCCCAGCTCCAGGCGGGCGCGCTCGTAGCTCTGAACCACGTAACGCCACCGACCGACAACGGAGTGCGCGACCGGATCAGGCTGGAAGGTGATCCGGGCATCCGGCACGCGCTCCCGAACGAGGCGCGCGAGCTCACCGGCCGTCGCCCGGCAGGTGCCGAGGTTGTAGGTACGGGAGGGAACCTGGTCGGCCAGGCACAGTCGGGCGAGGCCATCGAGGAGATCGGTGTGGTAGACCAGCGGGCTGGAGTCATCCTCGGCTACCGGGCAGACGTAGGGCCGGCCACGCAGCGGCTCCTCGATCAGGGCGGTCGTCCAGGAGGACGCGGCACCGCCTGCAACGCGCCCCGGCCCGACGACCGCGCCGGGCCGGGCAATCCGTACGTCGAGCCCGTAGCGACGATGGTAGAAGCGGCACCACTCCTCGCCGACGCTCTTGGTCATGCCATAGACGCCGATGGGCGCCAAGGGGGCATCTTCGTCCAGTGGCGAGACTGGCGTCGTCGCCTCGTAGACCGCGGCACTGCTCGTCGCGACCAGCGTCCGAACGCCTTCGCGGCGTGCCGCTTCGAGCACGTTAAATGTTCCCCCGACGTTGATCGTGAAGGCAAGAACGGGATCGACCTCGCACTGACCGGAGAGGATCGCCGCGAGGTGCACCACGGTGCTTGGATGAATCGCCGCCACGACCCGGTGAACGTCGTCGAACCGCGCGACGTCACCCTCGATCGTCTCGAGATCCAGGCCAGGTCTGGCCAGAGTCGACGGCTCGAAGTGCCGATCGAAGAGGACCACTCGCCGTCCAGCCGTCTGAAGGCGGGCGGCCAGTCGTACCCCGATGAATCCGCCGCCGCCGGTGATCAAGGTGGTTGACACGTTTCCTCCAAGAGAAAGGTCTTCAGCCTCCGCGATTGGTGGGCTGGCCTGTATTATTATCCGGCGGAATGACGTGAGACTTCGCGTTGCCGCCGGCTGACCGGAACTCGGCTGGCCGCGCGTGCCCTGCTCAGTCAATTAGGAGCTGGCGATGGACTCGTCCGAGCATCTTTACGAGACCGATCCGTATCGACTGGATGACCTGCGACAGTTGCGCGCCGATGGGCTATTCTACCTGGTAGGCGTCCAGTATTTCTGCAGTCTTGTCCTCATCATCGTCCCACTACCGTTTCGGGTCGGCCAGTCGGCGGGCTTCGGCCTCGGATTCATTGTCGCCGCGTTGCTCGCCTTCGGTCTGCGCTTCGCCAGGCCGCGGCTGGCAGCACTCCTGGTCCTCGCGAGCTGGTTTGGCCTGTGGGCGATCATGCTCTCGCTCCTCCCGGCCGACGCGGTAGCCGTCCTCGCCGTGCTCGTCGTCGGAGTCGCCAGCGCACTCTTTGGCCCTCAGGCTGCCTTCCTGACCGCGATTCTGATCAGCGCAACGCTGCTTCGGGCCCACGCCAATGGTCTTCTCTCGCTCGAGGCGATGCTCTCGAGTGCGCTGATCGTCTGGGTTGGAGCAGTGCTCTTCTGGCTGACGGCGCGGCCGATCACGACGTTTCTTGGCTGGGCGTGGTCGAGCTACGTGGATGCACGCGAGACACGCGATCAGCTTCGCCAGCGCCAGGGTGAGCTGAATCGCGCGCTCAAGAGCCTGGAGATTGCGTACAGTCGCCTCGAACACCTGAACGACGAACTGAACCGCGCGCGTCACGTCGCCGAGGAGGCGCAGCGGTTCAAGAGCCAGTTCGCCGCCAGCATCAGTCACGAGCTCCGAACGCCGTTGAATCTCATCATCGGCTTCAGCGAGATGATGGTCGCCATGCCCCACACCTACGGGACGACGCCGCTCCCGGCCACCTACCAGGCGGATATCGCCGCGATCTACCACAACGCCCGCCACCTCGCCGGCCTGATCGACGACGTGCTCGATCTGGCTCAGATCGAGGCGGGCCGCATGGGGCTCGCCCGGGAATGGACGAACGTCGGCGATATCGCGGAGGAGGCAGCGCGGGCCATGGCCCGACGCCTGGAGGCGCTTGGTCTGCATCTCGAGCTGAGTATCCGTCCCGGCCTTCCCCCGGTCTTCGTCGACCGCACACGTATTCGTCAGATTCTGATCAATCTGCTGAACAACGCTGCGCGTTTCACGGATCAGGGCGGTATCTGGATTACCATCGAGCGGCAGGGGAATGACGTCGTCGTATCCGTCGCCGATAGCGGTGTGGGCATTCCCGCCGAGGATCTCCCCCACGTCTTCGATGAGTTTTTCCAAGCGAGCAGCTCGCTCCAGCGGCGGGTCGGGGGAAGCGGCCTCGGTCTCACGATCAGCAAAAAGCTCGTCGAGCTTCACGGAGGCGCGATGTGGGCAGAATCGACGCCAGGTGCTGGCTCGACCTTCCGCTTCAGTCTTCCCCTGTCAACCAATATCGCAACCGGCGTGCTCCCCGGCGAGTGGACCATCTGGGACCACGTATCCCACGACCACGAGCCGGCCAAGCCGGCACTCGCGGTCGTAGCCGAGGACGAGGAGATCCTGCGCTCCTTCCAGCGTCACCTCGACGGCTATCGCATTGTCCCGGCCACGCCCGAGATGCTAACCCACGGGCCCGGCGACGACCTGCCCCTCCACGGCGCCATTATCGCCACCCCGAACCCGGCCACGTTCTGGAAGACCCTGAGCGAGGCCTGCGACCACGGGCATGCTTTGCCCATCGCCGTCGCGACCGTGCCAGGTGAGCACAGCCAGGCACTGGAGCTCGGAATCACCGACTCGCTGACCAAACCCATCTCGCGAGAAAAAGTCGCCCAGCTGCTGGCGCGTCTCGGGAAGAAGGTGCGGACAGTCCTCGTCGTCGACGATAACCGGGAGATGGTCCGCCTTCTTGCCAGGATGATCCATGGAAGTGGACGTCGCTATCGCGTTCTCCAGGCGACCGGTGGTGCCGAAGCGCTCCAGATCATGAGCGAGCAGCACCCAGACGTGATCCTGCTCGACCTGATCATGCCCGAGGTCGACGGCTACGCGGTCCTGGCAGCGATGCGCTCGCGCGAGGATCTGAAGGATGTCCCCGTCATCGCGATCAGCGCGGGCTCGTCGCTGATAGAGACGCGCACGGTAAGCCTCTTGGGAATCACGCGGCCGGGCGGCCTCTCCACCGACGAGCTGATGGGCTGCGTCAAGAGTTGCTTTGACGTTCTCCGATGGGCACCGTCAGCCCGCAGCGAGCCAGCGCCGACAGCAGGTTGTCCCGAGTCACCGGCTTAGGCAGCAGCGCCGCCGCGCCAAGAAAACGTGCGAGGCCCTCCTCTCGCAGGACCGAGCAGATCAGCACCGGGATATCTTGAGTCTCGGGATCGTTTTTGAGGAGCTGCAAAGTTTCCCAGCCATCGCGCGAAGCCATCATCACGTCCAGCGTGATCGCCTGGGGGTGAAGCTCCTTTGCGAGGCGGAAGCCCGCATCGCCGCTGTCCGCCGCCACGACGTCGAACCCAGCGCTCTCGAGGTATCGACGAAAGACAGTTATCACGTCGGCGTTATCGTCGACGACCAGCACACGGCGCCGCACCGCTGCCGGTAGCCGTATCTCGACACGCTCGCCGCCCGGGCTACTCTGCTGGAGGGTCAGCGTGCCCCCTTCAGCTTCTACCAGTCGTCGACTGATCGCAATCCGCGTATCGGTCGCCTCGTCGATCCCCGGGGTATCGCTCGCGGTCAGGGATGGCGATTCAGTGTCGAGAATAATCCGAATCACTCCACCGCCCGATAGTGCACTCAGCCGAAGCTCACTCGGCCGACGGTCGAGCAGCGCCACCAGCAGCTCGAGGAGGATCTGCCGGACGATCGATCGATCCACGGCAATTCGGTCGAGGTCTGGCGTCAACGCGAGTATCCACCGCGCTCCGTACTGACGCGCGAGAGGCTCGACGATCGATCGCAGTCCTTGAACGACCTCGGCCACGTCGCAGGAGCTTCCCTGTCCTTTCGCTGCCAGATGCCGGACTTCCTGATCGAGCACGGAGACTTTCGCCGCGCCACTCTCGCGCGGAGACAGGCGCGAGGCGAGAGGAGGGGGTGTCAAGAGCTGATTCGGGTCATCGGGCGGAGCCTCGATCCGGGCAACCGCCGCGCCGTGACGATCCCAGAGAACCGAGGCGAGCGCATCGATCGCCTCGCGATAGACCCGACGCGACTGCCGCTCGCTAATCGCGAGATCACGCGCGACGTCCTGGGGAGGTGTCACCTGCACGAAGCGGAGGAAGAGGTAACGGTAGATGCGCCAGCCATGGGCACAGCCGGGCGTGCTCGACATCGGCTTGAGGGCTTGAATCGCATCCAGTAACGCCTGCTGGAGTGCTGTGCCGCGTAGCTCGGTCACGCGCCGCGTGCCGCGCTCGGCGACCAGCAGATCGCTGAGCCGGTGCGTTTGCAGGTAGGGCAGATCATAGAGATGCGCAACGGCATCGGCGACAAGATCCGAAAATGACCGCTGGTCCACAACCATGATGTCCTCGAAATGGCCTCATAACGGCCTGACCAGCATTGAATCCGGAGCCAGACCAATTATATCTTACGCTTGACCTTGGCGAAATCTCCCGAAGGGAGGCCCGCCCGTGATATCGACGGCTCAGCAGCCTGCGCTGCCGGCTACCCCTCGGCGATCGCGTCTTGCCCGTCACGAAGCGATTGCCTTTTACCTGTTCATCGCGCCCTGGATCCTCGGCTTCCTCATCTTCACTGCCGGCCCCGTCCTCGCCAGCGCCTATTTCAGCCTCACGACCTACGACATCGCGAACCCGCCCCAGTGGGTCGGCCTGGGTAATTACGCGCACCTGTCGGTCGATCCCCTCTTCTGGAAATCGATCACCGTCACAGCGTCCTACGCGGTCATGGCTCTGCCCCTGGGTCTCGTCGCGTCTCTCGCCCTCGCTCTCCTGCTCAATCTGAAGATCCCGGCCCTTTCCGCCTGGCGGACGATCTACTACCTTCCATCGATAACGTCCGGCGTCGGTGTTGCCCTTCTCTGGCAGTGGATCTTCCAGCCCACCTTCGGCCTGCTGAACGTGTTTCTCTACCAGACGTTCCACATTGTCGGACCTCAGTGGCTTTACGATAGCAACTGGGTGATCCCAGCATTCGTGATCATGAGCCTCTGGGGCGTCGGGGGCAACATGCTGATCTATCTCGGCGGCCTGCAGAACATCCCGACCCAGCTCTACGAGGCCGCGGAGATCGATGGCGCCAACTCCTGGGCGTGTCTCTGGCACGTGACTATCCCGATGCTTACTCCCGTGATCCTCTTCAATCTGGTCATCGGGATCATCGGCGTCCTCAGCTACTTTACCAACGCCTATGTCATGACCGGGGGTGGCCCGAACTACGCTTCGTACTTCTACCTGCTCTCCCTGTACCAGAACGCGTTCCAGTTCCTGAAGATGGGGCTCGCCTCGGCGCAGGCGTGGATCTTCTTCGTCATCGTCCTGGTGCTCACGATTATCACGCTGAAGACGGCCAACTACTGGGTCTACTACGAGGGGAAGGTCGAATGAGCGAGCTCGCACGGACCGTCCTCGAACCAAGAAGTCTGACCAGGCCGGGGCGGACGGTCGCCTGGTGGCAGCGACGCAGTACCCGTCGCGCTATCTTTCGGGTTCTCGCCACGATTATCGTCGCTCTCGGCGCGATCGCGGTGCTGTTTCCGGTTGCCTTTATGATCTCGACCTCGCTGAAGACGACCGATCAGACTGCGGCGATCCCGATTATCTGGGTGCCGATTCCTCCTCAGTGGAATAACTTTGTCGACGCCTTGACGACCGAGGACTTCGCGCTGTACTTCCGAAACACCACCATCATCACCGTCGGGTCGCTGATCGGCACCGTCCTGTCGGCGTCCCTCGCGGCCTACGGATTTGCGCGTCTCCGTGCACCGGGACGGAATCTGCTGTTCATCCTCGTCCTCAGCACCCTGATGCTGCCGAGCCCGGTCACGATCATCCCCAGGTTCGTCCTGTTCACCAAGCTAGGCTGGGTCAACACGTTCCTTCCACTGATAGTTCCCGCGTGGTTCGGCGGTGGGGCCTTCAACATCTTTCTGCTGCGCCAGTTCTTCATGGGCGTCCCCCGCGAGATGGACGAAGCAGCGCGCATCGACGGGGCGGGCTACTTCCAGATCTTCTGGCGGATTCTGGTGCCGCTGTCGCTACCCGCGCTCGGCATCGTCTGCATCTTCCACTTTTTCTTCGCCTGGAATGACTTCTTCGAACCGCTGATCTACCTCAACAACAATAACGTCTGGACGGTCGCAATTGGCCTGGCTGGATTCACTGCTGCGTACGGCGGCACGGCCTGGAACCTTCTGATGGCGGCCAGCCTCGTCGCCATGCTGCCCTGCATCGTGCTCTTCTTCGTAGCACAGCGATACTTCGTCCAGGGCGTTGTGATCAGCGGGGTCAAGGGCTAAGGAGGGGAGAGACTCGCAACCGGTTGTAGCCACGAAAAGATCACGGCACCTCGTAACGCCAAATGTAAGGAAGGAGACACTATGGCTCGTCAGTTTGATACTGTGCGCCTCACCCGTCGTGGAGTGATCCGAATGCTCGGTCTGGGGAGCCTGGGCGTAGTCGGTGGCTCGCTTCTCGCCGCGTGCGGCGGCGGAGCGCCTGCTTCCAGCCCGACAACCGCCCCGGCGCAGCAGGCCGCCGCGCCCACCGCGACCTCTGCCACGGCGCAGCAGGCCGCTGCTCCGACGCCGACCACCGCCGCCCAGAGTCAGGCCGCGCCGGCCGCGCAGGGCAACGCTCCCTCGGGGAAGAAGGGAGAGGTGAGCTGGCTCGTCCGGACAGGGACGGTTGAGAACAAGTGGGAGAAGGACGTTGCGATTCCCCAGTTCGAAAAGGCCAACCCCTCGATCAAGATCAACCTGATCGTGTCGCCGTGGGAGCAGTTCGATCCAAAGCTCTTCACGTTGTTTGCTGCTGGTACCCCGGTGGATGTCTGGGCACACTGGGGGCGCTCCGGATTCGCCGACTTCGTCCACAAAGGTATGGTCGCCGATCAAACCCCCTTGATCCAGGCCGATAACTACGATCTATCCGGTTTTGCACCCGGTCTGGTCGATATCTACAAGCAGAATGGCAAGTACCTCGGGATGCCACTGCTGACCACCTTCGGCACGCCCATGTTCTACAACCGTGACCTCTTCCAGAAGGCAGGAATCGATCTGCCCCCGGTCGATTGGAGCGATCCGTGGCCGTGGGACAAGTTCGTCGAAGCCGGGAAGAAGCTCACCAAGGACTACGGAACGCCGACGGGGAGCTACGGCATCAGTTACACCACTAATATCCAGCAGCTCGCCTACCTTGGTGGGGGCGACGCGTTCCTCCCGGAGCACTATCAGACCGGCCTCGCTCACACGACCAAGCTAGACTCCGACGAGGTCCTGGCAGGCGTCCAGGCGGTCTACGATCTGATGTACACCGCGAAGGTCATGCCGACCCCGCAGCTCAGTAGCTCCATGAGCTCGGGCAACGTCGATCCCTTCCGGGCACAGAAGCTGGGCATCAACATCGATGGCGGCTGGCAGTACTGGAACTACAAGCCGCAGATCCACAACTTCAAGTGGGCAGTAGGAGCCGACCCGACTCTGAAGACCAACAAGAACGTGACCTACACGGATGCCTGGCTGATCTCGTCAAAGAGTGCTGACCCGCAGTCAGCGTGGGCCTTCGTGAAGTATCTGGTGGGCGAGGACGGACAGGCTGCCTACATTAGCGCGACCGGTACACCTCCAACCCGCACCAAGCTGATCGACAAGTGGCTGAGCGACTTCACCGATCCAACCGGCATGACCAAGGATCAACTATCGAAAGTGACCTCGGGTGCGCTCCAGCAAGGCGTCGAGAGCGTCAACCACCTCTTCGTCGGCTACGAAGAGATCAGCAAGGCGATCGATCAGGTCATGGGGGATGTCTGGGCTGGAAAGACGACCCCAAAGGAAGGCCTGGCCCAGGCAAAGAAGCAGGTCGACGTCGTCCTGGCGTCGATCAAGTAGGCAGCTTTTTCCCGTCGGGCCGGGAGCAGCAGGCCAGGAACCTAGCTGGTCGATCAGCTCCCGGCCAGACGTGTATCCGTCGGCGTCGCGGTCACGGGCAACCGTTCCCCCGTGACCGCGCTATTCCGCCTCAGCGCAGATATTTGCCGATCAGAAGCTCCAGCCGTTGCCTGGCCTCTGGCGGAATCCGGTCGGGAGCTGTCACGATGCTGCTGGCCAGTGCCGAGCCACAGGAGCAGCGTCGCTCGGCCGAGAGCATCGTCAGCAGGTGGCGCAGGATCTCCTTCGCCGCGTCGACGTTCCGCTCCAGGTTTGCGATGACCTGCTCGACGCTGACCGGCTCCTCGGACTGGTGCCAGACGTCATAATCCGTTACCAGTGCCAGCGTACCGTAGCAGACCTCGGCCTCGCGCGCGAGTCGTGCTTCCGGCATCGCCGTCATCCCGATCACGTCGACTCCCCACTGTCGGTAGATTCGCGACTCGGCGCGGGTCGAAAACTGCGGCCCTTCAATACAGAGGTAGGTTCCCACGGGGTGCACCGTTCGGCCGGTCATCTCCGCGGCGCGGATCAGTAGCTCCCGTAGCTCCGGACAGTAGGGCTCGGCCATTCCGACGTGGACCACGATCCCTTCGCCGAAGAACGTGCGTGGACGTGCAACCGTGCGATCGACGATCTGATCCGGCACGACGAGGTCCAGTGGGCGAATCTCCTCCCGCATGCTGCCGACGGCACTGACCGAGATGACGCGCTGGACGCCGAGCGACTTCAAGGCGTAGATGTTGGCGCGGGCGTTGACCTCGGTCGGGCTGATACGATGTCCGCGCCCGTGACGGGGCAGGAAGGCGACGCGCACGCCGGCCAGCTCGCCGACGATAATGCGATCGCTCGGCGTGCCAAACGGGGTCGAGACCTCGACCTCGGTCGTGGCGTCCATGCCTTCGATCTGATAGAGTCCGCTTCCGCCAATGACGCCAACCGTAACCGGTGACACCGGTGGCATAGAATCTCCTTCTCGCGTAGAACGACATTTTCACGGTGATATCTCAGTAGAATATACTACGACCGCATCCGGGAGATCGACCTGAACGTGAGCCAGCGAGACGATCCGCCAGCTCGGGCTTCTGGTCGTGCGCTGCCCGGATCTACCTGAGGAAGCCCTGGTGTCGATCCAATCGTCTGAGCCCGTCCATCGGATCCTCGTCCTCCGCCCCGGCGCCATCGGGGACACACTGCTGACGTTTCCGGCTCTCCTGGCGCTCCGTCGGCATTTCCCCGGGGCAGAGCTGACCGTCGTCGGCAATCGGGCGCCGCTCGATCTTGGTCGGTCCGCTGGTATCCTCACCTGTGCCGAGGCCTTTGGGGCGATCTGGATGTCGGATCTCTTCGCCGACGCGCCAACACCGGCACTCCGTGCCCGGCTCCAGCACTTCGATCTCGGCGTCGTCTGGATGCACAGCACGGATGCGGCCGCGGCTCTCGCGCGTCGACTGGAAGAAGCCGGCGTTCGTCAGGTCCTGGCACTGACCAGCTTCCCACCAGCCGGTAGCCGCCGCCACGTTGCCGATCACCTCCTCGAGACGCTGGCGCCCCTCGGAATCCAGGGCTCTCGGCCGCCGATCACCCTGGCCAGGAATCCAAACGGAAGGCGCCAGGATCCGCGTGGCCCGGCTGCTCGGCTTCCCGTCACCCCTTCCAGTGGAGCGGAGCCGATCGCCGAGGCGCGTCGTCTCGTCGTTCTCCATCCGGGGGCAGGTAGCCGCTACAAGCGATGGCCAGTCGATCGCTTCGCCGCCCTTGCCGACCGCTTCACGGCGCTTGGCTTCGCGGTGGCGGTCACCAGTGGACCGGCCGACGAGGAGACCGTGGCCGCCCTGCGCGCCGAGACCCGCGTGGCGCGCCCCGAGATCCTCGAAGGGCTTGACCTCGATGCGCTCGCGGCAATCCTCGGTGACGCCCGCCTGTTCGTTGGAAACGACTCGGGAGTGACCCACCTCGCTGCACTGTTAGACGTTCCAACGGTGGCGCTCTTCGGTCCTTTCGATCCGTCCTACTGGGCACCGATTGGCCCGCGGGTGATCGTCGTCGACGCGGGGCAGTCGTGCCCGCACCGCGACGATCCGCGCGAGGGATGCCGTCACTGCAATGTTCTGGCGAACCTGGACGTCGAGACGGTCTGGCAGGCAGTGCAAGCGCTGATCGTGGAAAGATCTCCCGCGCCGCTCGCCCAGGGCGGGCGAACGTCGTCGTCAGCATCCGAAGCTGGTTCCCCGGATTAATTCCTTGACAGGCTCCGAGCCGGCCTCTACAGTAGCCATGCAAGTTTTTGATAAAGCATATGCAGTTTATCAAGATTCAGGCCGGCAGGAACGTCGATCGCCGGGACTGGCCGACACGAAGCCGAGGCGACCCGCCACGGACGGCGAAGCGATTAGCTCGGCTCTCGGGTCCCACCGGCTCCGAATCGTGACGACGTCGGGTGGAGGTGCAACGTGTCGTTCGACCCCCTTCTCGCGAGCGTTGGGCTCGCCGTTGGGACACTGGTCGGCCTCAGCGGCATGGGCGGCGCGGCGCTGATGGCGCCGATCCTCATCTTCCTGGGATTTCGTCCGCTCTCGGTCGTCGGTACCGACCTCGCCTATTCGGTCGTCACCAAGCTGGTCGGATCGGCGCACCACCTCCGCTACGGCGTGGTGGACTTTCCAACCGTGCGATTGCTCGCCTACGGGAGCCTCCCCGGCGCGGCTATCGGCCTGCTGATCCTCACGCGGATCGGCCCGAAAGCGATCGACAGCTTCATCACGCGCGCGCTGGGCTACACTCTGGTTCTCGTCGCGGCAACGATGCTCGTCCGCGTTCTATCTCCGAAGACTCGCGTAGTCCCGTTGCCCCGCTGGGGTCTATCGGCACTGGGCTTCGTCGTCGGGCTCCTCGTCTCGATCACCTCGGTGGGAAGCGGCAGCCTGATCGTGGCAGTCCTCGCCATGACGACGACGCTCTCGTCACGAGCGATCGTCGGAACCGATCTCGTCCATGCCTTCCTCCTCGTGACGATCGCGACTCTTGGTCACTGGCAGGCTGGGAGCATCGACTTTGTTCTTTCGGCCAATCTCCTCATCGGCGCGGTTCCCGGTGTTCTCATGGGAAGTCGTCTCAGCACCAGTCTCTCCGAGAGTGTTCTGCGACCAACGCTGGCAGTCGTCCTGCTCGCGACGGGTCTGCGAATGATCTAGAGGGGATCGGGACCGGGACTAACGGCCGGGTCGGGAGGCTACATCCAACGCCGCCTCCGGTGTCGGAAATCGGTCCAGCGTTTCTGCTCGGCGCCCTGCGAACACCCTCAATTTCGCATTCTCTTTATCGCAAAACATTGCAAGAAGCGTGGGTGCTGCGCTATAGTGACCAGAGGAGTGGGCGTCGTCAAGAGGAGGTTACGATGCATATTCCCGATGGGTATCTCAGCCCGGTCTTCTCCGTTGGCATGGGCCTGGCCACGGTGCCCACCTGGGCCGTGGCAACCCGGAAGGTGCAGAAGGTTCTGGACAATCGAACCGTTCCCCTCCTCGCGGTCTTCTCGGCCTTTAGCTTCACCGTGATGATGTTCAACGTCCCCGTGCCGGGTGGCACGACCGCGCACGGAGTCGGCGGAACGCTTCTGGCCATTGTCCTCGGTCCCTGGGCTGCGGTTATCGGAGTGAGCACGGCTCTGATCATCCAGGCGCTGTTCTTTGGCGACGGGGGCATTCTTGCTATCTTCGCCAACTGCTTCAACATGGGCATTGTTCTGCCGTTCGTGGGCTACGCGACCTACCGGCTGATCGCCGGGGGCTCGCCGATTCTCTCGCGGCGTCGCGTCTGGGCCGCCGGGATCGGCGCCTACGTCGGCATCACCGTGGCAGCTCTGCTCGTTGGCGTCGAGCTGGGCCTCCAGCCTCTCCTCTTCGTCGCCCCCGATGGCCACCCGCTCTACAGCCCATACGGCCTGAGCGCCGCCGTTCCCGCGATGCTCATAGCGCACTGCCTGGGTGCCTCGATTGTCGAGGCGCTCATCACCGCGCTGGGTCTCGCCTACCTCCAGCGTCAGCACCCCGAATACCTGACCTCGCTGCGCAGCGTGGTCGCCGGCCCGAGTGTTCCCGAGGGGCAGATCGAACGCCGCTCACCCGCTCCCTTGTTCGGGGGACTGATCGCCCTTGGCGTCGTCATCCTCATCGTGGCCGGGCTCGTGAGCGGAGGAGGCAACGTCAGCCACCTGTTTGGCGCGGACTGGACGTCGGTGGATTGGCCCGGAGTGGCCACGATGCTCCTGATTACCGTGGTCATCGCGGCGATCTTGATTCCGCTCGCCTTCCTGCTCCTCCCGCGCCCGGTCAGAAGGATCGGAACCGCTTTCGTGGCGCTGGCCGTCTTCGCCCCGCTTGGACTGATCGCCCCTGGCTTCGCCTACGGCGAGGGTAGCCCGGACGACGTGAAGGCAGCATTCGGCTACGTCCCGCAGGGCCTGCAGGAGTTCTCGGGTCTCTTCAAGGCGCCGCTCGCCGGCTACAATCTGCCACTGCCATTTTTCGCGGGTGCAAACGCTCCCCTCTGGCATCAGGCACTCGGCTACGAGATCTCCGGGATCGTTGGCATCTTGCTCATTGGCGGAGTTATCTCTGGCCTCGCCTACTTTCTGCGTCCACGTCGCTCTGACCCATCCGCAGCACGGAGCACGGCGTGATGGTCAACCGCGCGGCAGCGCCGGACGGGCGAATCGGCTGGATCGAGGAGACGCTCGGGGGCATCGCCGGATCGATCGAGCGGGCCGTGTTTACCGAGGAGCATTCGCGCAAGGCGGGATGGCTCCAGGCGATCGATCCGCGGGCGAAGCTCGGGATGTTCCTGGCATTCATCCTAGCCGCGAGCCTCTCGCGTTCGCTTCTGGTGCTCATCGCGCTCTACGCGCTCCTGCTCCTGGCAGCACGGGCGAGCCGAGTGCCGTTCGATTTCTTCGTCAGGCGAGTCTGGCTCGGGATTCCGCTCTTCGCGGGCATCGTGATCATTCCCTCCATCTTCCTGACGCCGGGGCCACGATGGGTCGAGCTGGTCGTCGGACCGGTTCACCTGGGACCATCGCTCCCGGGCCTCCTCGGTGCGATTGTCTTCATCGCACGCGTGGGCGTCTGCGTCTCCGCCGCGGTGCTGCTGGTGATGGCGACGCCGTGGGCGGACCTGCTGAAGAGTCTGCAATCGATCGGCGTGCCTCAGGTCTTCATCCTCGTCCTCTCGATGAGCTATCGCTACATCTTCCTTTTTCTGCACACCGCGACCGGGATGGTGGAGGCCCGGAAGAGCCGAACCGTGGGACGAACGAGTGGCACCGAACAGCGACGCTGGATCAGCGCCAGCCTGGGCGCACTGATGAATCGGTCGTTTCAGATGAGTAACGACGTCTATGCCGCGATGCTCGCCCGCGGTTTCACCGGACGGATCCGAACGTACTCCACCTTCCGGATGACGCCCCGGGATTGGCTGTGGCTGGTCACGGTCTTCGTCATCTCCGTCGTCGCGTTCGTGGCTGAAAGGATATTCTCGTGACCATGACCGGCGCTGCTTCCGATGGGCGCCCTGCCGACGCGCTCATCTTTCGACTTCGCGGCGTGCGTTACCTCTACCACGGCCGACATCTCGCGCTCGACGGCATCGACCTGGATATCTATCGCGGCGAGCAGGTAGCGCTGCTCGGGGCGAATGGCTGTGGCAAATCGACCCTCCTGAAGCTGCTCGACGGGCTGCTCGCGCCCTCGGCCGGATCGATGCTTGCTTTCGGAGAGGACATTCTGCCAGTGGTAGCCGGCCAGGAAGCATTCCGCTTTCACCGCGAGGTTGGCCTGGTGTTCCAGGATCCGGACGTGCAGCTCTTCAACGCGACCGTGTACGACGACGTCGCCTTCGGACCACTCCAGCTTGGCTTGAGCCCCGGTGAGGTCAAAATCCGCTGCGACGAGGCACTGGCCCTGATGGATGCCACCCACCTCGCCCAGCGTGCGCCGTTTGAGCTATCGGGCGGTGAGAAGAAGCGCGCGGCGATTGCCTCGGTGCTTTCGCTGCATCCCGAGGTACTGCTGCTCGACGAGCCCACCGCCGCGCTCGATCCGCGCACCAAGTGGGTGTTGATCAATCTGATCCGAAACCTTGGTCAGTCCGGCAAGACGATCGTCACCGCCACCCACGACCTCGACATCGTCCCGATCATCGCCCATCGTGTGGTCGTCATCGGCGAGGACCGACGCGTCCTGGCCGACGGACATCCCGAGACGATTCTCCGTGACCACGATCTGCTCGTTCGGGCCAACCTGATTCATCCCGAGCTCCACGAGCTCTCGTTCCACCACGTCCACTCCCCGTGAGGGGCACCTAGCGCATCTGCCCTGAGGGTGATCCCGCACCGGGGATCCCAAAAGGTGGTATGATTCAGGGGACATCTACTGTCAACGTAGCCGTGACGAGAAGAGCGCCGCGATCACAACGATCCATGGCGCGGTCAATTTGCTTCCAGGGGGTTGAATGCTTCGTCCGACGCCCGCGCGCGTTCTCTATCTGATCGCCGGAGTGGTGGTCGGGGCGTTCGCGCTGCTTGTCTATACGAGTCTCGCGGGGGCGCCGACCTTTCTCGCGTCGGTGATGCCGACGGCCCGGCCGTCGAGCCAAACGGTGTCGCCGCCGACCGCTTTTACCGGCCGGACGCTGGACAAGATCCTTCCGGTCAACCAGCTTGCTACGAAGGGTGGGGTACAGCTGCGCATCAACACGCTTGAAGAGTACAGCGATGGATTCAGTCTGACCTACAGCATCGTTGGAGGGCAGACGGGGGAGCCGGCGCCTGTCTTGAAGCCGGAGCGGTTCTCGGTGACCGATGATCGGGGCAGCAGCTATCAGCTCAGCCCGATCGGGAGCGCGGCGACAGTCGCTCCCGGCTTCAGCTCGGGCTATCTGTCATTCAGTCCGGCTCTCGATAAGGAAGCGAGTGCGCTCACGGTGACCGTGCCGCACCTTCTCATCGTTTCCGACGTTGGTGATACCGGCGAGCCCCGCGTCATCGATGGCCCCTGGCAGGTGAAGGTAGCGCTCCGGTAGAGCCTGCGTGGACACCCACCGGACGTCAACGCTGAACCCGCCTGGCAAGCTTGGATCGGAGTAACGGCGAAGATGTCGGGTCGATCTCAGGTCAGTCACGAGGGAACATGGATTCACACGGCTTGATCACGATAGGCTCGATCTGGGTCCTCTGCGCGGTCATCGCCGGTATCGTGGCCAGCGAGAAGGGGCGTCGCTTCTGGGTATGGTTTCCATTCGGTCTGCTCGTCGGACCGGTTGCGCTCTACCTCGTCCTGAAGGCATACGAAGTCATCCCACCAGAGCTCGCGCAGATCTGCCCGGGCTGCAAGAGAGCGGTTCGCAAGACGGCGCGCACCTGTCCGCGCTGCGGGCACGTGCTCATTCACGAGCCCGATCCGGCGATGAAAGCTGGCCGCCAGGCTGCCGCCGCGGTGTTCCTGCTGCGCCGCGCCGCCCAGAAATCAACTGCGATCGTCAAAGCAGAGCAGGCGAAGCGGGCGCGGAAAACGTAACGCGTAAAAACGTAAAACGGAAGACGCGATACGCGAGGCAGGCGTGGTCACCAGGCCGCGTGCACAAAGGGTGCTTCGCGACGGGTTGTTTCCCATCGCGAAGCACCCTTACGTTTTCCGTTTTACGTTTTACGCCTTACCGGATCTGCTCGTAGGCCATCTTGCGCAGACGCGCGACGCGCTCGGCCGTCGGCGGATGGTCACTGAAGAGCTTCTGGAGCATGCCCGGGCTGAACGGATTCATGATGAACAACGGTGCAGTCGTCGGCGGCACCTCGTTCATCGGCCGGTAGGCAATGCCACGCTCGATGCGCTCCAGCGCATCGGCAAGTGCCAGCGGATTGCCGGTAATGCGCGCACCGGTCGAGTCGGCGCTGTACTCGCGCGATCGCGAGATCGCGAGCTGAATCAGCATCGCGGCGATCGGCGCGAGGAAGATCATCAGAATCGCCCCCAGGCCTTCCAGTCCACCACCGCGGCTATCTCGGCGGTCGCCGTAGCCGTAGCCACCGAACATGAACGCCCACTGGCCCATCTGGGCCAGGTAGACGATCGCACCGGCGATCGTCGCCGCGACCGTTGCGATGAGCGTATCGCGATTACGCACGTGGGCCATCTCGTGTGCGAGCACGCCTTCGAGCTCATCACGGTTGAGCAGACGGAGAATACCGGTCGTCACCGCGACCGCCGCGTGGTTCGGGTCGCGACCGGTCGCGAACGCGTTCGGCGAGGCATTCTCCACCACGTAGACGCGGGGCTTGGGAACACCGGCCATCGCCGCGACTTCCGCGACGATGTCGTGAAGCTCGGGTGCCTCCGCCTCGGATACTTCGTGGGCACCAGTCATCGCCAGCGCGATCTTGTCCGAGAACCAGTAGCTCATCCCGTTCATCACGACCGCCAGGATCAACGCTATCGTCAAACCGTTCGGTCCGGCGATAAGCTGCCCGGCGACGAGGAGCAGCGCAGTCAAGGCCGCGAGCAGCGCGGCCGTTTTCAGAGTGTTCGTCATTGATCACCTCTCCTGACCAGCCGGTATCTCAACAACCAGGCTATCGAGCAGCGCAGCCAGGCCACGGGTTCGCTGCAAGGTATCCCGCGCGGCCTCGCTGAGTGCACGGTGCTTGACGTGCTCCAGGTGTGCCCTGGACACCCTGGACCAGATGTCCGCCAGCTCACCGTGCAGACGATCCAGCTCGCAAGCCACCTGCCGGAAACGCTCGACGACGTCGCCGTCGTCGCTGCCACGGTCCTGGCTCAAGCGGGCAATGATCTCGGTCAGAGATAAGCGTTGAGCCTGCAGTGCGCGAATGCGGGCAAGCCGCGCCGGAGCATCCGGACCGTAGAGCCGATAGTTGCCCGCCGTTCGAGCCACGGGGTGCAGCAAACCGAGCTGAGTGTAGTAATCGATCGTCCGGCGGCTCAGGCCACAGCGCCCTGCAAGCTCGCCGATGCGATAGTATCGTTTGCCTCCACCGGCGTGATACAGCTTGGTTGACATCTGCGAACCTGTCCACGATGTCGATTCGCTTTCAAGCATACAGCGGCACGTGCTGGTTGTCAATTTACGCCTGGCAAGAATCTTGTACGCCAGAGGCCAGATCAGAAGGGAGCGTGGCCGGCTATGCGTACTGGTGTCTCGAAGCTGCTCTCCAGCGCCCTGGTCGTCGCCGTCGGTGCCACGGCAATCGCCTGGCGCCGCTACCAGCAACGCCAGGAGCGTCGACGTATCCTTGCTGCCGAAGCCCGGGGGCAGCCGACGCGGCACATCGTCGTCGTGGGCGTGGGCTTTGCTGGACTGGCCGCGGTGAACCGCCTCGGCGACCTCGTCGGCGACGATCCTCGATTCGACGTCCTCCTGCTCGATCGTCAGAATTACCACCTCTTCACCCCCTTGCTCTACCAGGTTGCCAGTGGAGGCGTCGAGCCGGGCACCGTCACCTATCCCGCCCGCCAGATCGTTCGGAAGTATGGGTTCCGTTTCAAGGAAGCGGCAGTCCAGGGGGTCGACCTCGAGCGGAAGTGCCTCGATACCGACGTTGGTCCGATCTCTTTCGATAGTCTGATCCTCGCGCCGGGCAGCGTCACCAACTACTTCGGAATGGCCGATGCCGAGGAGCATAGCCTTCCCTTGAAGTCGGTGAACGACGGCTCGCGCGTCCACAATCAGGTCATCAATGCTTTCGAGCTCGCGGATCGGGAGCTGGATCGGGACCGACGGCGCGCGCTGCTAACGTTTGTGATCGTCGGCGGTGGCGCGACCGGCGTTGAGCTCTCGGCCTCGCTCAGTGATCTCATCTTCACAACCCTCCTGCCGGACTACCCGGGCATCAACGCCGAGGATGTTCGGCTGATGCTGGTCGAAGCACGTGGTACTTTGCTCCCGGGATGGAATCCCCGGATGGGAGAGGTAGCACTCGAGCATCTCCTTACCCACCACGTTCAGGTCCTGCTCAGCACGACCGTCGCTCACGTCACGGATCACGACGTCGAGCTTTCCAGCGGCGAGCGCATCCCAACGTGCACCGTCATCTGGACGGCCGGGGTCCGTGCCGAGCCACTCACCTATCAGCTACCCGGCGACAAGGAACGCGATGGCCGGATCCGCGTCGATGCGAATCTGGAGCTTCCGGGCTATCCGGGCATCTTCGTCGTGGGCGATGCGGCCGCGGTGATACTCCCTGGCTCGGAGCGACCGATGCCGCCGACGGCCTGGGCGGCGATTGGCCAGGGAGGCGCTGCCGCCGAAAATGCGATCCGGCGGCTGGAAGGTCAGGTACCGCGCCCATTCTTCATGCGGCGGCCAGGTGACCTGGTATCGCTCGGCCGAGCCGCCGCGGCAGCAGATCTTTTCGGAGTCGTCTTCGACGATCTGCCCGGCTGGCTCATTCGGCGACTCGTCTACCTGACCAATCTGGTTGGCTTCCGGAATCGGCTCCTGGTCGCGCTCCAGTGGCTTCTGGTCTCGTTCCACCAGCGCATGATCGCGAGCTTCGAGACAATCTGCCCGCCGCGACCGACCATTGCTGCGCCGACGCAGCTGCGCGCGCCGGTCAGACGGGCCCGCGCCGCGTCGCCGTCGCCCCGGGGGCAGGAGCGCCGTGCCGGCTGATCCGGCAGGAAACCGGATTCAGAATCCAGACGACGCCACCGCGAGCGGCTCCGGCTGAGGGGTACGCGGATCCTGTCATCCCGCCAGGCACGCCGCGCCCCTCTCCCCGAGATGAATCTTTCTGGTTCCCGGACTCCGTGTATAATCCGTCGCGCGATGTCAGCATTGCATGCGCTGGGATTCTCGATTCGCTCGATCGACGTTCTCGGCGTTCGCGTCGACGACGTGACCCTCGCGGAGGCGCTCGACGTCTGCCACGCCTGCATCCGGTCGGGCCAGCCGCATCGCGTGGTGACGCCGAACGCCGAGTTCGTCATGGCTGCGCGCCGAGACGCGGACTTTCGGAGGCTCCTGAACGCATCGACGCTGGCGATCCCGGACGGGGCCGGGCTGCTGCTCGCCGGTCGCCTTCTCGGTACACCGCTGCGCGAGCAGGTGGCCGGCACCGACCTGGCCGACCGGGTGGCCGGCCTCTGCGCCCGCGAAGGCTACCGCCTCTTTCTGCTCGGAGCCGCGCCCGGCGTCGCCGACCTTGCCGCGCGGCACCTCGAAGCGCGCTATCCGGGCCTGACCGTAGCTGGCACCTTTGCCGGCTCACCAGACCATTCGGCCGATGACGCGACGCGCGCCCGACTGCGAGAGGCAGGACGAATCGATGCGCTCCTCGTCGCCTATGGTGCACGAAAGCAGGAAGCGTGGATCGACCGGAATCAGGCGGCGCTCGGGATTCCCCTGGCCATCGGCGTTGGCGGCGCTCTCGACTTCTTCTCCGGCCGCGTGCCGCGCGCGCCGCTCCTGATGCGCCGCGCCGGTCTGGACTGGCTCTTCCGCCTGATCGTCCAGCCCTGGCGCTGGCGCCGCCAGCTTGCCCTACCGCGATTCGTCGTCGCGGTGACATACGAGGGTCTATGGCGACGCCGAAGAGGGCTCCGGAGCCAAGCGTCCGGGTTCGAGAAGGATTGAGCCGGAGGACTCGCTGGCTCACCCGTTCACGACGGCAGCACGGCAGGCCTGTCCACTGCTCTAGCTTCCGAGCCCGTCGGCAAACTCACGCAGTCGAGCGATCTGCCCGGGCGTCGGCGTCACGATTGGCCGACGCTCCCGAATCAGCGCCAGCGCGTCGTCCGGGCTGTAGCCGCGGCGCGTCAGCACGGCGGCGCCGATCAGCACACTTCGACCTTTGCCGGATCGGCAGTGGACCAGCGTCCGCCGGCCATTCGCGCGCTGCTGCTCGATCCAGTCGACGCCGTCGGCGACCATCGACAGTGTAAAGTTGCCCGCGTCGAGCGTTGGCAGGTGCAGGAAGGCGATATCCAGCGAATGGAGGAGGTCAACCGGGTCACGGGCCTCCAGCCGGCAGTCGACGACCGCCCCGATGCCCGCCGCGGCGAGCGCTGGCCACTCGTCGGGCAGGACCTGGCTCCCAATGGCCAGGTCATCGGCAATCCAGGTGATGTCCGGCCCCTCGCGGTTGGCGAGATCGAGCATCATTTCGTGTACCACGCGTGCCACCACGGAGATGAATCGGAAACGGATGACGTGAAGCGTAAAACGTAAGGCGTAAAACGTAAAACGGGAGACGTCGGGCGTGAAGCGTGACGCGCAAAACGTAAAACGGGAGACCGGAGACGTGAGCGGTGACGAGGACTCGGTCGCGTCATCCCACGGCCGCAAGGTGCCTGGCGGCGAGAACTGGCCCTCCGCCGAGCACCCTTTCGCTTTACGTTTTACGTTTTTTGTTTTACGAAACAATGCCATCCTGCTCGCGCCGCAGCCGCACCGCGAGCGAGCTCTCCTTCAGCTCGACCATGTCCCAGGTGATCGGCTCGCCTTGCGCGACGTCGCGTCGCAGCGGTACGCCGTACGCCAGCCCCTCCGGAAGGAGGCGCTCGGCTCGGACGACCTCGGCGCGCTCGATGATCGCGCGGACGTTCCTGCCACCACTGCCGTCAAGGACGTCGCCAGCCCGCAGGTCACGTTTGGCCACCGCCACCACGTCGGCGACGGGGGTCGGCAGCGGTGCAGCAGTTGGCCGCTTGAGGAGCGCCGCCTCGGCGATCGACAGGGGTGTCTCGATCCCGCAGAGGTGGTAGGGACGGTAGAACGCCGCGTAGCGTCCATTGACCGCCGCGGGCAGCCCGTAGAAGGGCAGATCTTCCTGCAGGATCGGGTTTTTCGTCCCCAGGACGACGAACACACCGTTCGCCATCCCCCCGGGAACGTCCTGACCATCCGGGCCAACGCAGTTCGCCAGCTCGACGACGCCGCTCCGCTCGAGCAGTCCGCCATCTTCCCGCAGCGCGAAAACCCGGGGAAGGTCGGCCACGCCAGCCGACGGCTCGTGCATCCCGCGCCTGTCGGGAACGAGGCCGGTCGCGTTGGCGAGCGCGCACATCTCGATCTGGGCCTTCGAGCCGTCGCGGAACGAGTTGTACATCTGGGCGTTGAAGCGCCGCCGCGTCACCAGGTCCTCGCTGTAGCCGTAGCGGGCGAACGCCTCTTCGGGGATACCGACGGCATCGCTCGGATAGAAGCGCGTTCCGCGACCGGCGGCGACAACCTCGTACCCCAGCGCCTTCGCCCAGTCGCAGAGCCGCTTGGTGACAGCCGGCTGATCGCCGTCGGTGAGGGTGTAGACGACGCCAGCCTTCTCGGCGTAACGGCGGAGCAGCGACCCGATCAGCACGTCGGCCTCGACCGTCACCATGACGACGTGGTGGCCGGCGCGAATCGCACCCAGCGCCGTCCGCGCCGCGATCTCCGGCAGGCCGGTCGCCTCGACGACGACGTCGATCGGCGCGCCGACGGCCGCCTCGATGTCGGAGGTCATGATCGGCCGCCCCTCGTCCACCGCGCTCGCCACGTCGTCGGCCGACCGCGGGTCCACGACACGATCGAGGATATCCTTGCCGCCAAAAGCCTCCCAGGCGCCTCGGGCGCTCTCCGGCCGAACGTCGCAGACGACGCTCAGCCGCAGGGCGGGCATCTGGCTCAGCTGGGCCGCGACAGTCGTGCCAAAGCGTCCCGCTCCGACGAGCGCGATTCGAACTGGCCGTCCAGTCGCCGCGCGCTCCTCGAGCACTTCAATGAGAGCCGGATACATCGTTCATCACCCTCGATCGTGGGTCGTTCGTACCGAGCCAGGAGCAGTGCGCCAGATATCATACCAGCTTCGGGTGAAGGCTCACGGCTTCGTGGTTCGTGCCGTTCCGAGCGCCAGCGAGGGATTTCGGGTTCAGCGCGCCGAGCCCCCGGCCCGCGAACGCTCCGCCCGCGGCACCCCCGTGCAGGATTCGCTCGGGGTGACCGGGCAGCAATCTTCACCCGGCAATCGTACGGTCCGAAACCGGTGGCCAAGCTCTGCCCGCCAGCGACCATTATGGACCGGTGATGACTGGACCGCAAGGTGATCGTTCTCCAACTTTGACTCCCTCGGCGTGCACGACTATCTCTCGAAAGGTGTGCGTGTCCAGGGGCTGTCGTCAGCCCGGCGGACAATCCAGGTGGTCAGCGGTGTGTCGAGCCCGGTCTGGCCGTCGCGTTGTTGTCCAGCTCGCCGGGGGCAAGCCGTATCGACCAATCAGCTGTCCGCCGCGGGGAGACAGCATCTACGGGTCGCGCCGAATATGCGCCAATGGGCCAGGGCTGACCTCGGAGATCCCCTCCGCGCCCCTCCAGTATCCCTCCTCGGTCTGGCTCACCTGCCCGCGCCTCGTCAGGTAGGCAAGCGCGGCCAGCACCTCGGCCAGCGCGAAGCGGGCACCAGACGGCTCGACCGGGGGCTCCCGGCGGGTCAGCTTAACAATCTCCCAGGCGGTGAGCTGCTTCCCGTCGAGCGCCTTGCGGACGCGCTCGGCGAACTGGCGATGGAAGTCGATCATCGCGGTCGTCAGGTCCCGCGGGCTGGCTCGCAACGGAATACCATGCCCCGGCAGCAGCAGGGTGGCGGCGAGGTCGCGCGTACGCTCCAGGCTGTCAAGATATTCGCCAAGCGGATCGCCGCTGGCCCCGGGAAACGCCCAGACGTTCGGGGCGTGCGGCTCGAGGACGTGGTCCGCGGTGAAGAGCCAGCCACGCTGGGCCTCCCGCAGCATCACCTGGCCCGGCGAGTGCCCCGGCACGTGAATGATCTCGAGAGTCAGGTCGCCGACCACGAGTGGCTCGTCCACGGACAGTGGTTCGATGCGCTCGGGTAGCGCCTCCATCGGCTCTCGGGGCGGGCCCGGGGGCTTCACCCGGATCGCTTCATCGACACCGTGCAGCCTCAGCCATTCCTCCAGGTCGGCGGCCTCGATTCGCTGCTGCTCCCACTCCAGCGGGTGCAGCAGCACTCGACCGCCCCAGCGCTGCTGCACCGATCCGGCGCCACCAGCGTGATCCGGGTGTCGATGCGTCAGCACGAGAGACGTCAGACCACGCGCCGGCACACCGATGGCCTTGAGCGCCCGTCCCAGCGCACGAAGCGACGGTAGCCAGTTCGCGCCGCAGTCGATCAGCGCGAACTGGGATCGACTCTCGACCAGGAAGGCGTTCACGAACGGAACGGCCCACGGCAGTGGCAGGAGGATTCGATAGAGGCCGTCGTCGAGCTGCCAGGCGTTCTCGGCGACGGCCCGTTCCCAGGTCACTTGCCGAGCATCTCCCGGAGGGTCGCCGTCAGATGCGGCAGCACCTCTCTGTAATCGCCGACGACGCCCAGGCGCGCCTGCTCGAAGATCGGCGCATCCTTGTTGGTGTTGATTGCCACCACGATCTTCGATCGCGAGCAGCCGACCATGTGCTGACTCGCACCGGAGATGCCGACGGCAATGTAAAGGTTGGGGGCGACTGTCTTGCCGGTCTGGCCGATCTGCCAGGTCGCGGGCACCCAGCCCGAGTCGACCGCGGCTCGCGATGCGCCGACCGCGCCGCCCACGACCTCGGCCAGCTCCTGCAAATATTTGAAGTTCTCCGGCCCGCCCAGCCCGCGCCCGCCGGATACGATGATCTTTGCGTCTTCCAGCCGGGGACCACTCGCCCCTTCGGTTCTCGTCTCCATCACCTGCGGCCACGCGGGCGCGGCCGGAATGCTCAGCCCGAGGTCACGGACGACACCGGCGCGGCTCGGATCGGCTGGCCGCGCCGAGGCAGCACCGGGCTTGACTGTCGCGATGGCAACTGGCCGCCGCGAGACCATCACTGCCTGCGCTTTCCCTCCGAAGACCTGCCGGCTGAAGGTCACGACGCCGTCCTGGGTGCTCCACGAGGTGACCTCGGTAATCAGGCCCGCGCCGATGCGCCAGGCCAGTCGCGGCGCCCAATCGCGACCGGAGCTATCCGCGGCCAGCAAGATCACCTGTGGCTCCGCGGCTCGATAGGCCGCCTCCAGAGCGACAACGCCCGCCTCGCTCGGTGCGCTCTCCAGCGACGGCTCGGCGCAGATCAGAACCACGTCGGCGCCCCGCGCGACAAGCGTCGCGGCAGCCCGATCTGCTGTGGGCCCCAGCGCTACCACGGTGACCTGACCACCGGTCTGATCAGCCAGGTCGCGCGCGCCACCCAGCAAGTCCAGAACCGCGCTCGATGTCGCTCCGTCGCGCACCGGGGCGGCGACCAGGATACCCGTCATCGATGCCACCTCCGGTCAGATTGCGTTCAACTCGCGCAGCCGCCGGGCGAGCGCGATAGCTTTATCGCGCGCGGTCTCGCCCTCGATCATCTCCGCGTGCTTGGGCTGCTCGGGTACGAACAGGTCGAGTACATTCACCGCCGGATCGCTCAGGCTCGCCGGATCGATCCCCAGCGCGGCGGCGTTCCAGTTGGCGATCGGCTTGCGCGAGGACATCATCACGTCGCGCACCTTGGCAAATCGCAGAACATTCGAGTCGTCGTTGGTCACGGTGACAACGGCCGGGGGCACCAGCCGAACGATCTGGTAGCCATCTTCGAGCTCGCGGCGCAGCCGCAGGGCGTCGCCGTCCGGGCTGATCCGCGAGACGAACGATACACACGGCCAGCCGAGCGCCTCGGCGACCATCGAGCCCACCTGCCCCGCTTCCCAGTCGGCGGCCTGCCGCCCGGCGAGCACCAGATCGACCGCCCCCAGCTTGCGAATGCCCGCGGCAAGGACCCGCGCCTTGCCAATCGAGTCCAGGTTGGCGAAGGCCGGATCGACGAGTAGCACCGCTTCGTCGACAGTGACGGCGAGTGCCTTACGCAGAACTTCCTCCGCCGACTTCTCTCCGAGGCTCAGCGCGGTGATCTTCGTCCCCGAGCCGGTAGCTTCGCGCAGCTTCAGCGCCACCTCGAGCGCGTTGCCGTCGAAGATACTCATCACCTGTGCTGCGCGTGGAACGTCCGGCGTCTTGAGCTCGCGATTGACGCGAAAGGTCCGCGCCGGTATCTCCGGATCCAGGACCTGCTTGATCAGAACGACGATGTGCATGTGTAAGCTCCCTTTGGCTTCACCCCCCACTGTGCCTGCGCGCACCAGGAGCGGCGAGAAGTTCTTACTGAACAATGCGCAAGACGCAAAACGCAATCGCAGCTCGCGCCAATGTTGCGAATTGCGCGTTACGTCTCCACGCAGCGGTCAGTAAGCCTCCCCTCTCTATCTTCTGTGGAGAGGGGTCGGGGGTGAGGCCGCTACCCTCTTGGTCCGCCCGCGACGTAGATGATCTGACCGCTGACGAAGCTCGCCTCGTCGCTGACGAGAAACGCGACGACGTTCGCGACGTCCTCGGGCTGACCGACCCGACGCAACGGAATCCGCGACGCGGCATCCGCCTTGAACTGCTCGAAGTCGACGCCCAGCCGCTCGGCGGTCGCCCGGGTCATGCGCGTCTCGATGAAGCCCGGCGCGATTGCATTGACGTTGATGTTGAACGGCCCAAGCTCGATCGCGAGCGTCCGGGTCATGCCTTGAAGGCCGGCCTTGGCGGTCGAGTAGTTCGTTTGTCCACGGTTGCCGAGCGCCGAGGTCGACGACGTGAAGACCATCTTGCCGTAGCGCTGCGCGACCATGTGCTTCTGCGCGGCACGCGCGGCAAGAAAGCTCCCCTTGAGGTGCGTGTCGATCACGCTATCCCAGTCGTCGTCAGTCATCCTGAAGAGTAGATTATCACGGATGATGCCGGCACAGGCAACCAGGATATCGAGGCGGCCGAACTCGGCCACCGTCCGCGCGACTGCTGCCTCGACCTGCTCTCCATTGGTGACGTCGAGCGGAATTGCCAGGGCCTTACCACCGGCCGCCCGAATTGCCGCGGCGGTCTCCTCGGCCGGCCCGGCGTCGAGGTCAGTCACCGCCACGGCCGCTCCCTGCGCGGCTAGCGTTCGCGCGGTTGCCGCGCCGATGCCCCGCGCCGCTCCTGTCAGAAACGCGACTCGCCCGTCAAAACGCGCCATTGCCTTCTCCTCGCTCGTCATTCGTCGCCGGCTTGCTGATTAGCCCGTACCCGCAGCGAGACGAAACTTCGGTAGCGTGATCTCCGGAGTGACGTCGTCGAAGACGACTTCGACCGCCGCCCCGATCCGCACGTCCGACGGTGCGCATTCGACGACGTTGCTCATCATGCGCACGCCCTCGGCAAGGTCGATCAGCGCCACAACGTACGGTACGTCATCCTTGAACGCCGCCGGGCTCCGATGCACGACGGTGTACGAGTAGATCGTGCCGCGCCCGGACGCTTGGATCCAATCGATGCGGTCGGACATGCAGTGCGGGCAGACCGATCGCGGGTAGAAGATCGTGCGCTGACAATCCTGGCACCGTTGAATCATCAGTCGATGCTCTTTGGCTGCGTCCCAGTAGGGCCTGGTATCCCCGTCCGGAACGGGCAGTGGCTTGGCATACTCGGTCACGTTCAGTCCCTCCCCAGAACACAGGTCGCCCCGGAGGATAGCACGCCGCCAGTACCGTGCACCAGCGCCAGCCGCGCGTTCGGCACCTGGCGTGCCTCGCCCTCGCCACGAAGCTGACGTACCGCTTCAATCAAAAGGAAGATACCATACATGCCCGGGTGGCAGTAGGATAGACCGCCGCCGTTCGTGTTCATCGGAAAATCGCCGCCCGGGGCAGTGCGCTGGCCCGAGACGAACGCACCGGACTCGCCACGCCCGCAGAAGCCCAGCGCCTCCAGCGTGAGCATAACCGTGATCGTAAAGCTGTCGTAGACCTCTACCACATCGAAGTCTCGATGCGTGACGCCTGCCATCGCCATCGCTCGAGGGCCAGTGGTCGCCGCGCTGGTCAGGGTCAGATCGGGCATGTTGCTGATCGTCAGGTGAGTGTGGGTCTCGGCGTGTCCCAGTACCCGAATCGGTACCTTGCGACAGTCGCGCGCGCGCTCGAGCGAGGTCACGACAACCGCGCCGCCGCCATCGGTGACCAGGCAACAGTCCAGCAGGTGCAGCGGCTCGGCGATGTAGGGCGAGGCGAGCACGTCCTCGATCGTGATCGGGTCGCGCTTATATGCCCTGGGATTGAGCTGCGCCCACTTGCGCGTCGCGACCGCGACCTCCGCGAGCTGCTCGGGCTTGGTACCGTAGTCATGCATGTGGCGCATCGCGGCCATGGCGTAGGCGCCAACCGGCAGTGGCGGCCCGTACGGGCGCTCGAACTGCTCGGTGTAGTGGGCCGGGCCCGGCCGCCCCAGGCTCCGGCTGGCCGAGGACCGCTGGGTGGATCCGTAGGTGATCAGCGCGACCTCACACAGACCCAGCCTGATCATCGCGGCAGCGTGACCGACGTGCGCCTCGAACGATGCACCGCCGATATTGGTGCTATCGGTCACCTTCGGCTGGATGCCGAGGTACTCCGCGACCAGCATCGAAGGTGCCCAGCCCCAGTCGCCCCCCGCGGTGAGCACCGCATCGACGTCGCGGGTGGTGAGGCCAGCATCTTCCAGTGCGGCTTTCGCCGCCTGCGCCTGGAGCTGCAGAACGGTTTTCGGGGCGACGACGCCGAGATCCGACTCGGCGACGCCGACAATCGCGACGTTTTCGACCATCAGTCCCACTCTCCTCGTGATTGCTGCGCAGAAATCCACGGCGCAACCTGCCACTCGCATCGTCGATGCGCGGAGCAGAAGTCAAACGGGTGTGGTGGCGTGTGCATTGCCGCGTAACGTTCCGAGTTCATCTGTCGCGACGCGCGCATCAGTCGCGCATCACAATCACCCCGCGCGCGTTGTCGCCGCGGGCGAGCGCCGCGAAGGCCTCGTTGATCTCGTCCAGACGGTAGCGACGAGAGATGATCTCGTCGAGCTTGAGCCGCCCCTGCAGATAGAAGTTCACGAGACGAGGGAAATCGACGGAGGGCCGCGTCGAGCCGTAAAAGCAGCCCTTGACCGTCTTTGAGCTGGCAGCAATGCTGGCCGGAATTGGAATCTCCGCGCCGGTCGGTGCTATCCCGACGACCACCGTCGTCCCACCGGCCCGGGTCGAATCGTATGCCTGGCGGCTCACCTGCGGCAGACCGATGGCATCGAACGCGTAGTCCACGCCCTGGCCCGCGGTCAGCTCGCGAATCGCTCCCACTGGATCGACTCGACTGGCATTGATCACGTGCGTCGCGCCAACCTGCTTCGCGTATTCCAGCTTGTTGTCGAGCAGGTCGATGGCGATGATCTGGCTCGCGTTCGCCAGCATCCCACCCTGGATGATGTTCAGTCCGACGCCGCCAGTGGCGAAGACTGCCATCGTCGACCCGGGCTCGACTCGGGCAGTGTTCAGAACGGCCCCAACCCCCGTCATCACCGCGCAGCCAATCAACGCCGCCCGATCCAGGGGCATGTCCGGGCGAATCGGAATCGCCTGTGACTCGTGGACGACCGCCATCTCGGCGAAGGACGACGTCTGCCCGAAGTGATTGATCTCCTGATCGCCCTTTCGCAGCCGCCGCGTGCCGTCGGGCATGGTGCCAGCCGGGCTGCGCATACCGTTGCAGAGGTACGGCTCGCCCCGAACGCAGGCCTGGCAGCGCCCGCAGGTCGAGGCGAACGAGAGAATCACGTGGTCACCCGGCTTGACGAGTGATACGTTCGGCCCAATAGCCTCGACAACCGCCGAGGCCTCGTGGCCCAGGACGACCGGCTTCGGGTACCTGGGCCCGTGCCAGGACCCATCGATCACGTGATAGTCGCTGTGACACACGCCCGTTGCTGCGATCCGCACGAGGACTTCGCCCGCGCGTGGACCCTCCAGGGTCAGATCCTCGATCACCATTGGCTGATTGGCTTCGTACAGGACGGCGGCACGCATCGAATCACCTCCACCGGCTTTCATTACGATGAGCGTGGTTGGATTTTAGGCCCCGGCGTTCCCGGACGCTAGCCGGTTCCCATTCTGGGCAAGAATGGCGCTGTTCTCGACCTGCTCTGAAGCTGAGACGTTTGGACACGGCCACTCGCGACGGCGGCACTCACCCACGCTGTACGCCCGCGTCCGTCGCGATTGCTTCTGCCACTAGCTCGACGAAATCTCGCACCCGCACATCGCTATCGGCCGGCTGAACCATCCGTACCCCATCTTCGAGCATGCCTAGGCAGAATGGGCAGGCAGTACAGATCGTCTTTGCGCCGGTACCGATGGCCTCGCGCGCCCGATTCTGATTGATCCGCCCGCCCGATTCGTCTTCGAAGAAGGCGTGGCCACCCCCCGCGCCGCAGCAGAAGCTTCGCTCGCGCGAGCGGGTCATCTCGATTCGCCTGGCGCCCAGGTGGTCGAGAACGGCGCGCGGCGCGTCGAAGGTGCCGTTATAACGGCCGAGATAGCACGGATCGTGATAGGTAACCGCCTCGGGAAGCTGGCGGGCAAGACGCAACCGCCCCTTGTCGATCAGCTCCTGCACGAAGGCGCTGTGGTGAATGACCTCGAAGTCGCCGCCCAGCAGGCGATACTCGTGGCGGAGCGTCTGGAGGCAATGGGGACAGTGGGTGACGATCCTCCTGACGTTGTACCGCTTGAGAGTATCGACGTTGGCGCGCGCGAGCGTGTCGTAATGAAACTCGTTGCCGCTGCGACGGGCCGGATCGCCACAGCACTGCTCCTCCGGCCCGAGCACGGCGAAACGCACGCCCGCGCAATGCATAATCGTAACCATGGATCGCGCCACGCTCTGAACGCGTGGATCCATTGCCGCGGCACAGCCAACCCAGTACAGCACCTCGATCTCGCCGGGGCTCTCGACTGCTGCCATTTCGACAACGGGAAGTCCGTGGTACCACTCGGTTCGCTCGGCAGATGCGCCGCGGAACGGGTGCTGCCGGACCTCCAGGCTATTGACCGCCTCGGCGACGCCCTCTGGCACCCGCGCCTGATCCATCGCCAGGTTCTGGCGGAGCTGAAGAATCAGGGGTACGTGCTCGATCGCGACCGGACACACCTCTTCGCACGCCCGGCAGGTCGTGCAGGACCAGAGTGTCTCCTCCTTGATCACCCCGCCGGCCAGCACGGGCATGGCCGCGACGATCTCGTCGAAGCGCGCGCTGTCTCCCCGATCGCGCGCGGCCTGACCCGCCAGAAGCGGGGCCTCGTGAGCGTGAACGAAGTTACGCAGATCAAGGATGACACGCTTCGGAGAGAGGGGCTTGCCCTCGGCCCAGGCCGGGCACGCGTCCTGGCAGCGGCCGCACTCGGTGCAGGCGTCGAAGTCCAGCAGCTGTTTCCAGGTGAGGTCATAGACCGTCTTGACGCCAAGCGCCGCCGACTGATCTTCGAAGTCGATCGCGGGGACGACGCCGTGTGCCTCCTCGAGATTGCCGAAGAAGATGTTCAGCGGGCTGATGACCATGTGCGATAGCTTGGTGAAGGGGATGACCGCCAGCAGAGTGTGCCAGAAGGCGACGTGGAGCACCCAGAGGGAGGCGTGCACGGTCTGCTGCGCCGACGTCGTGGAGAACGGAATCGCGAGCGCCAGGCCGGTGAGATAGCCGAACGGGGACCAAGGGGCCCAGGGATCCGCGGTCGCGACGATACGCAGCCCCTCGAGCATGAAACCGGTTAGCAGGATCAGCGCCAGTGCCGCGAGCAGAACGGCGTCGGCCCATTGCCCGTGCTCCAGCCGCGGTAGTCGAAGGATATAACGACGGACGACGGCAATGGCGATTCCGACCATGAACAGGAACCCGAAGATGTCGACGATCAGGCTCTGGAAGTACAGGTAGAAGTAGCCGTGCATGATCGGAATGCCGAGGTCGGTGTTGATTGCCACGACGGTCGTCGCGATGAAGAGGATCACGAATCCAAAGAACATCAGCGCGTGCATCACGCCCGGGACGCGATCTTTCAGGAGATTCGCGTGCCCGAACCCGCGCACGAGAACCCGCGTGAACCGCTCGCCGAGATGATCCCAGCGCATCGCGGGCTTCCCAAGTCGCCAGATGCGCACGCGCCGCCAGATACCGTAGCCGAAGACCGCCAGCGCGAGGACCATGGTCACGTACATGAACCAGATCATCACGGGCGTTGTATTCCATTGGACGATACGAGTGGCGTCGTTCGGGTTCATGGCGTGTTACAGTGCAGTGGCGCCGCCGTCGACGGCGATGACCTGGCCGGTGATGTAGGCCGAGGCGGACGACGCGAGAAAGACGGCAAGGCCCTTCAGATCCTCGGGGCCACCAAAACGGCGCATCGGAATCGACTCCTTGATCAGGTCACCATGATGCTCGAGGGTCCAGGCCGTCATCTTGGTGGGAAAGAAGCCCGGGCAGATGCAGTTGACGGTGATCGCGTGCTCCGCCAGCTTCACCGCGAGGTCGCGCGTAAAGTTGACGACCGCGCCCTTGCTCGTGTTGTACGGAAGTGTCTGCATTACCCGCGGATCGCTCCCGCGGAGCCCGGCGATCGAGGCGATGTTGATGATCCGTCCCCCGCGCCCCTGACGGATCATGGCGAGCGCAGCAGCGCGACTGACGTAGAACGTTCCGTTGACATTGGTGCGGACGACCTTATCCCAGGCCTCGAGTGGAATCTCTGCGAGCGGAGCTCCCCAGGTCGCTCCCGCGTTGTTGACCAGGATGTCGACTTTGCCCAGCTCGTCGATGACGCGGGCAACCGTCGCTTCGACCTCGTCCGGGATGGTAACGTCACACTGCACTGGCGTGCAGCGGATACCACGCGAGCGCAGATAGTCCGCGGCCTCGGCGAGCCCCGCCACCTTGCGCGCGGTAATGACGACACTGGCGCCTGCCTCGCCGAGCCCCTCGGCAATCTGCCGACCCAGCCCGCGGCTTCCGCCGGTAACCAGCGCGACCTGCGCGTCCAACCGAAACTGTTCCAGGATGCTCACCCCAAGGCACCTCCGACCGTCGGAGTCAGGAGCCAGGAACGACAGCACTGAGCAGAACGGTTGAGCTGCCGGAGAGGCAGCTACCTCCCTCTCCCAAAGGGAGAAGGGATTGGCAGGCGGTCTGATCAATCATACCGCCCAGTGCTCTAGAAGCGGAATCTCAGCGGGACCGAGCCGATCGAAACGCTCGTCGGCGTCAGCGCGCCGTCTATCGTCCCGGGTCCGAAGCTCGCTTGATTCCGCCGAGAGTATACGCCCCGGCGCGGAAACAGTCAACACAGCAGGGGATTTCGAGGTTCGCGTGGATCGACTGGCAAGAGAGCTACCGACCTGACCGCCCCCCTCGGCTATTTCGTGCGCCGTGGCCGCCACCCGCCTGTGAGTGCGGGAGAACGCGACGATATCTCGTTCTGGACAGCTCAGTCGGTCGAAGTGCTTCTCCGCCAACCGTCTATCCAACTTCACCCGACCTTCGCATTGGAATTCGCTCGATTCGGGGTTCCCTCGAATCGCGAGGACAGATATGCTGCGACCTAACGAGCTCCTTCCGGGCACACGGCTCGACGGCTCGCTCGTGGCCCACGTCCCGGTGGCCTCTTGGCAAGACCAGCATTCGGTCGGCCGGTGGTCAGGTCGGGCAGCCTGCACGGCGATGCGCCCGGGGTGGCGGCACGAGCGTATCTCGGACACGCGTCCGGCGCGCCCCCGTCGGCGCGGCAGGCGAACGCGTCGACATCCGGCACGGGTCCGTGGTGCGGATCTCGGAAACCAGCGTGAGGTGCTCCATGCGGATAAGGTCAGACCGGCCAGCCAGCAAGGCATTCCCGGACCGCCCCGAGGCACCACCGGAAGAGAGCGAGAATCAATCAGGGTCATCCTCCACCGACGCGAGCGAGTGGCTCAGCCATCTCGCTACCTGGGATCTGTGCGTGCTGCTGACGTACGATCTTGATCGACCTACCACCCACACCCTCGCCACCAGGGTAGGTCTTGAAGGCCGATGCCGGGCGAGCGTCGGGGATGACGTGCGTCGCTGGCTTCTCCGCTGTGAGGAGCTCCTCGGATCTCCGATCCGCGCCATCTTCAGGCAGGAGCATCACCAACGGGGATGGCCTCACTGGCACGGCGTCGTCGCGGCACCTGGGATTCTGACGCACCAGATCGCCGCGATGGAGGAAGAGTGGTTCGACGAGCACGGCTATGCCTGGATCGAACGCCCGCTTACGCCGGCCGGTCTTCCATCGCGCGGGGATCCTCGCACTGCGCGCGTCTCCGCATCGCCCTTGACCGTCGCCGAATACTGCACCAAATACCTGTGCGGGTGCCACGGATCGCTCGTCATCCACGGTCTCGACCAGAAGATCCCGGAGATAGTGCGCCGCCTGGCACCCCGGAATCTGGTGACGATGCACGGCGACGCGGGCAGGGATCTCGTGCCGATGCCGGACGAAGATTCACCGACGCGCGATGGCCGCCATCCCCACCGCGACCCGTGCGCGGGGTCCCGGAGAATCTCCGAGCCGGTGCGACAAGCCGCGGGCCCGGGGGGCGCTCTGCCCGGCGTTCCCGCTCGCGCATCTCACGCGGAGGAACCTCGCATCGCTCTATCCGGAGACAGTGTGATTCATCCGGACCGGAATGACCGCAGAGCTCGATCCGACGGCGAAATCGTGGTGCGTCAGACGGCGGACCTCTCACCCTGAGACAACCAGCTCCACTCGTGACTGCAGCATTCCAGCCACACTGCAGTCACGGCACTTGTCCCGCTCAACCGGTGGCCACGACGCCGATTGTCTCGTGGCCACCGGCCCTCCCGAGGGGCAGGACGATGGCTAAGCTCGAGAAGTGCGCGTGCGTGACCCGAAGCTACGGTTCTCGGTCCACGGCTGGACGAGTCCTGCGCCACCGAGAGTTTTCACCTCGTACGTCCGGATCTGCCCACAACGCGGCGATTGCATCCCGTATCTCGTCACCGCCCTGGCAGACTGGCAGGCTGAAGGAGAAGGTGCTGCCAAGCCCTGGTCCTGCGCTCTCCGCCCAGATTCTTCCTCCGAGTGCTTCGATGATCGCACGGCAGAGCGCGAGGCCGAGCCCGGTTCCACGAATCCCGCGGCGATCGTCCGAGGTCACACGGTAGAAGCTTTCAAATAGACGCGGGAGGGCCTCGGGCGGTAACCCCAATCCGTCGTCGGTCACCGAGATGATGACCTCGCGCCCAGAGGAGCGGGCTGTCAGGCGAATGTGACCGCCACGTGGTGAATAGGTCACCGCGTTAGTCAGCAGATTTCTCAGCACCTGGGTCAGACGCTCCGCATCTGCCAGGACCGACGGTAGATCGGTCGGGATAGACAGGGAAAACTGATGCGTCGGTGTGGCAGCCTGGAACTGCTCGACAATCGTGCTGCAGAGTGGACCAAGTGGAATCGGCGCAAGACGGAGAGCTCCCTTCCCGTGTCGCAGCCGATGGATCTCGAGGAAATTCGCGACAAGCGTCGTCAGGCGGCTGGTCTCCACGAAGATCATCTCGGCGCACTCGTGTAGGACCTTGGGATCGAGATCGCGCGCCAGCATCATTTCCGCGTAACCAAGGGCCACCCCGAGGGGCCCGCGAATCTCGTGGACAGCAAGCTCGACAAAGTCCGAGTTCGCGCGTTCACGCTCTCGCAGTCGCGTGACGTCGTGGATCATCATCAATACGCCCAGAAAGCCCTCTCGAGCCGCACGCACCGGTACGACAGCGACGTGCCAGGTACGTCCGTCCTCGCTCTCCTCGGATTCAATCGGGCGCCCCTCCAGCTGCTCGAGCTGCTGAAGGGCCTGAATCACCGCCGCATTCGAGAACGGAAAGGCATCGGGGCGGAGTCGGTGCCCCATGACTTCTCGCGCTGGCACCTGGAGTAATCGGCGCGCGGCGCGATTCATCAGTCGAACGCGCCCGGACTGATCCAGCAGCACGCAGCCTTCCGGGATACTGTCAAGAACAGCACGCTGTTCGTCCTCCTGAGCAGCAATTCGTTCCTGCTCGCGACGAGCTTGCTCGCGTCGTCGACGCTCGAGAAGGACGAGCTCGTGGTAGGCCTGGCTGTAGCCCGCCGCCGCTGCCCGCAGAAAGTTGCCAGACTTTATAACGGCCTCACGCACGTGCCGCTGCGGCAGGTCGGCAAGAACAGCCTCCATCTTCGCAAGATGCATCGCGACGAGCTCTTCCAGCCCGATGCCCAGCTCAGCCAAACGCGAGCCAATCGCCCCGGCCTGGCTCAGATCGGATTCATCGGTTGCATGAGTGTAGGCCGCGAGGACGCTGGCGAGCCTCTGCCGCAGTCGCGACCCCGGCATGGGATTTTCGTCCTCCTTGGTGTCGAGGGCACCGGTACCAATCCGCGGTCTCGATCAAGAACCTGGTAAAGCGACGCTACCAACGAGGAGCCGCGAGACATCCACCGGATCAGCGCCGCGACCGAGAGGCCGGGTAAGCCGCTGTCGGACCACCGCGAGCTTCAAGAGCCAGACGCGCGCCGTGGTCGCGGGGCTGCTGATCGGTCAGTGCGCAGTGGCGCCGTCATCGCCCACGAGAATCAGGTGACCTTGAACCGAATGTGATCGCGCGTCGAGCGAACCGATCTGCTGTGCTCTCCGGGCACTCGGCGGCCAGAGGACTCCTCCCGGCAACGTCCCGTTGGTTCACAGCGATTCGTCGACCCAGATCAAGTCCTCAAGCACAGCACGAAATGATCGCACTGCCGCGTCGCTGAAGCCATGCAGGACGAGCGTCCCTTCCGGCTTCCAGAGGTATTTCGCACAGAACTCCTCGGCGCTCAACGGGGACGTGAGGACTCCTTCTCCTACCATCTCGCTACGCTGGCTGACGGGAGGGGCACAGCTTCGCGGCCGCTCGAGCCGCGCGTAGCCGTGATATGCCATCCACTCTTCTTCGAATGTCACGACGTCGTTGCGCTGGATGGGACCTGCAGCCAGGAGGCCGTGCCAGTGCGGCCCCCCCACGCGGTGCTGCTCCGGAGCAAAAATCGCCTGGACTCGACGCCCGAGCACCTGTTCGCAGCGCACGAGCCATAGATGGATGTGTGTATCGGAAATGACCAGATTCGGATACGCGAGCCTGAACGGTAGCCTGGAGGTGCTCCTCCCGTGGCGGTCTGCGTCGTAGGCGAGAGCACCGCACAGATTCCACTCGGCGAGGCAGCTCACCTGCCTGACCATCACACCGCGTGCCTTCTCCTCTCGCGCTCGCTCCATCGCGACCATATCGGCCCAGGTCCGCGGGCATGAACTGGTCAACGCCGTCCTCTGGACAACCATCACACCCCCTTCGCTCCGCAGGGTCTTGTACGTGCGCTACGTCGCGCCGGGCGCCGGTGCAAGCTTCGTCTCCTCCTCGACACCGAGACCCCCGAGAAACGTCACCCCTCGGAGGCGGCGACGCACCGCTTTCGGCTCGATGCACCACACCTCCGAGGAGCACGTCCCGGTGAACGGTCTCGGGGGATTATCGATCGATCTCGCAGCCGATCGCGCAGGCTCCCCCCTCGTGCTCTACGCGAAGCGGCTGCTCCGAGAGCGCCGATCGTCCGACACCGTTCCGGTACTTTCTAGCGTACCCCTCTGCCGCGACGTTCAGTACGCCCGGAGGGCTGATTTCACCTGCGATAGCCAACCAAACCATCCTCACCCATCCGGCCCAGTAGCTGATCGGTCACATCGCGGTACGGGGGCTCAGCGGTCCGGGTCGGGCGGACCCGGACGATCGGAGAGATCTCCGGTCCACGTCGTCCCATATCCCCGCCGTGCCAGGTACGCCGCGGCCTCTCCCCGCCGCGCCAGGTGTAGCTTTTGCAGGATGTTGCTCACGTAGGTCTTCACCGTATGCTCGCTCAAACATAGCGCCTGCCCAATCTCCCGATTCGTCTTCCCCTCCACCATCAGCGGCAGCACTTTCCTCTCCTGCTCCGACAGGCCAGCCAGCGGATCGTCCACCGGTCGTCTTCCCATCCGCTTCAGCCAGCTCAGAACCGTCGCCGTCACCGACGGATCGAGAAGCGAGCCTCCCCTCGCGACCACCTGCACCGCCTCGACCAGCCGCTCCAGATCCGCCTGCTTCAGAAGATAGCCTGCTGCACCCGCCGTGATCGAGGCCACCACCGCCTCCTCGTCGGCAAACGAGGTCAGCATGATCACCCGCGTCTCGGGACGTACCGAGCGAATCTCGCGACACGCCTCCACTCCGCTCCCATCCGGTAGCCGCACGTCCATCAGCACCACGTCCGGCTGGGTCTGCTCCGCCATGGCAATCGCCTCGCTCACCGTCCCCGCTTCGCCGACGATCTCACAGCCGGGTACAGTCCGGAATAACGTCTTTAGCCCCAGCCGGACCACTTCGTGGTCGTCGACTACCAGAATCTTGATCCGATCGCAGTTTGTGTCCTCATCCACGACCCTCCGATGTGATGCGGGCGCGCCGCGATCGGAAGCACCACAGGCGTGCGTGCCGGATAGCGCACTCGTCACCCGTCGTTTGATATGCACGAACAAACCCTCCTGCGCTTGCGCTCGAGTCCGGAGCGCAACGCTTCCACGGTATGGCAGCGCCGTTCACGTGAGGAGAAGACCGTGCTTCTGGGAGCACGGCTCTCCCGGCGGGCATCATCCCGGAGGAATCGGAACCGAGAGGGAGAGATCCGCTGGAGCTCTGAGGGCCTGACGGAAAAGTGTACGCCAGGTTAGAAGCATCCTGTCACAACTGTTCTCCAGACGAGCATCCTGACCATGGGTACCGTTGACAGTTTCCGATGAGACCGCGGAGTAAGCACCGGACAACTGGTAGAGCAATGCCATCGGGGCGGGCACACCCCCCGCGCTGGATGGCAGTCGCGTCCATCCCCCGGGGCCGAGCCCGGCACTCCCGACGACACCAGGATCGAGCCACGATCTTCCGACGCCGATCCAAGGACCATCGACGCAGACCAGCCGTGCGAAATCAGGGCGAAGCGACGGCGCACGATCTGCCGCATCGAGGGTACGATCGATACTGCCTCGCGGAGTAACGACGGCTAGCAGATCTAGGTCTTCGAGGGCGTCGGGAGGCCCGAAGGCGTCCGTAGTCGGGGCAGCACGTGGCGGATCCGTGTCCGGAGGAGGGGAACGACCTCCAGGGTCGAGTCGTGGCTCAGATCCTCCACCACTGTCCGCAGGCACCGACACGGGGGACGTGCTCGGCAACGGTGGATTCCCCGAGTCCCCGCTGGCGATTGGCGATGAAGACGGCGACGCCGACGGAGACGCAGCGGGCGGCGGCGTGGGCGAGGCATCGGGAGCCAGTACCGCAGGCGCGGAATTGACAATGCGAGAGACCGGTGTCAGCAGCTCCGAGACGGTACTATGCAGGGGAGTCGGAAGAAGACCGGTCGTGTTCGCGATTGGCGTGAGAATCGGATCCACCACCGTCTGCGCGGTCGTCAGAAGCGGGCCAGCCGTCCGTGCGACAGTCGAGCCTACCGGCTTGGAAACCTCGACGACGCTCGAGGTGGCTGGTCTCGTCGCCGCGCTGGCCGCCGACGTTGCTGCAGACACGGTGGTCGTGATCGCACCGCTGACCGGAGTACCGGAAGTCGTCGGAACGTCGGGCTTTGGCGAGGGAAGCGCTGTCGCGGCGACGCCTGGAACCGCCGTACTGGCCGTACTGATGGGCGCCCTCGAGGGGCCAGCCATCATACTGCCCGGCCGAGCCGGCGACGGCCGGGCAGCCTTCAAAGCAGCTACCTCAGGAACGGTCGGCACCAGAGCCGAAGGAGAAGGCAGAACCGCGGGGGCGGCGGGATCCGAGCCGGCTGCCAGCGCACGACCGCTCGATGCCACCAGCGCTACTGCGACGATGAACGCGGCCAAGCCCACCCGCTGATACCACCGAACCGGTACGTTCATCACAACCAGGCCTTCCGAGCGACGTCGTCGTGCGTGCCTCCCCTGACCTGACTATACGGAGAGGAGTACGACCGCCACTTGGCTAGTACGCGCTGACCGATTATCTGAATCCGGCGCCTGCTTTCCGGCATACCACGGGGCTAGGATGCCGTCAATCACCCATTTTACTTAGGTGACTCGTCTCGCCAGGTCGGGGTAAAGGTCCTATTCGCCACGTCAAGCGGGACGACCAGGCGCACTGTCGTTCCATTCCCTGGCGTCGATCGGACGGTCAGGCGTCCACCGATTTCGCGTGCTCGCTTGGCCATGTTTCGAAGGCCATGACCACGATCCGCCGGTGCCGACGCAAAGCCACGCCCATCGTCGACGATAGTCAGAGTGAGCCACGTCCCCTTCCGCGTGGCACGAATCGCGGCGGAACGTGCGCTCGCGTGACGGATGACGTTCGACGTTGCCTCGCGCGCGATCTGAAGAATCTGCCCGACGACCGGCGGCGTCAGATATTGCTCGACCTCCTCCTCAACCGCGATCGTCGTCGGGACAAGGGTGTTGAGGTGAAGCTCCTCGGCCAGTGCCTCCAGCCCGGCGCGCAAACCACGTGTGCCCGCGTCTCCGAGACGGAGATCGAAGATATAGTTGCGGATCATCTGGATGATGCCGCCGATCTGAGCCCGGGCCTGGCGAATGGTCGCTCTGGTCGCGACCTGATCGTCGTCCAGCACGCGCTCGTGGCTGCCCAGCCCGAGACTGATCCCGTACAGAGACTGGATCACCCCATCGTGCAAATCCATCGCGATGCGCTCGCGCTCCTGAAGTGACGCCAGCAGCTTGGCGCCGGTCACGTCCCGCAGCAGCGCCGCTGCACCCACGCGCCCACCTCCCGTGTCGACGACCGGAAACAGATCGACGACGACATCGCGACGGGGCGGACCCTCGACGACAACTTCGAAGCTCGGGCGCTGCTCGATGCTCTCGCACGCGGTTCTGAAGGAGGCGAGAGCCTTCTCGGACTCTCGAATGTTGGCACAGAGCCCATCGAGAATGTCGTCCAGGCGCTTACCAAGCACGCGGGCGGAATCAACGCGAAGGAGTTCTGCTGCGCACTGATTGAAGTAACGGACAACACCATCCCGGTCCGCCACGACCAGGCCATCGCGCATGCTTGCCATCGTCGCCGCGAGAATCGAACGCTCGCGCTCGACCGCCGCCGTGAGCTGGATTCGCTCGCTATCGACCTTCTTCCACTCGGAGACATCTTCGAAGGCGAGCACCGTTCCGAGAACGCGACCGTTCGAGACGATCGGCGTCGAGGTGTACCGCACGGGAACTGTCGTGCCATCTTTACGGATAAGCACCCCCTCGCGCGCCCGTGCACTTTCGCTCTGCTCGCCAGTGCAAGCGGTCAGAAAATCGGGCAAGGGACGAGCAACCCCTTCGTCGTCCTGAATCTGGATCATCTCCTGGGCGAGCCGGCCAAGAAGCTCGTCCTGGGTCCATCCCAGAAGTCGCTCGGCAGCAGGATTCACGAACGTCGTGCGTCCTTCCTGGTCAAGGGTATAGATCGCCATGCCGGCGCTCTGAGTAACCGCACGGGTAAAATCTAGCTGCCGCTGCAGCTCTTCGCGGGCCGTGGTCGCCTCGTGGTACAGACGGGCATTCTCTAACGCCGTCGCGCAACGACGGGCAATCTCCTCGGCAACCACTACCTCGTCGCCGCCGTAGTGGGCTCGAGTGCCGGATCGAGCGAAGACGATCGCTCCGAGCACGCTTCCCCGTGAAACCAGGGGAACCGCTACGAACGAGGTCAGATTCATCCGGCGAAGGATCTGAAGATGCTCGTCGTTGCGAGCGTACGACTCCACCCAGGAAGGCGACAGATCAGCCCGGTACATTGTCCGAGCGGATCGCATTGCCTCGAGTACCGGGGCAAGCTCTGGCCGCGTCTCATCGAGCGCGTAGTGCAGTGCCCGGTGAACCGCGTCGACCAGGGAAACGTCGGCGCATCCCACCTCGACGGCGCGGACCTTTTGATCGTCGCCAACCAGAAACACGATGCAGTAATCGGCGAACGAGGGGACGCTGAGATGGATCACCTCCCGCAATGTCGTCGCGAAGTCGAGAGACGCGGTGAGGAGTGAGCCGGCGCTCGCGAGCAGGCGCAAGGCATTCTGGGCGCGCATCCGCGCGGTGATGTCGCGGAAGTAGACGGCCACCTCACCCTGGCCGGGATATGCACGCACTTCGTACCAGCGGTCGCGCGGTGCGAAGTATGTCTCGAATTCCACCACCTTACGCCCGACGATAACCTCGCGGTACTGCGACTCGAACTGACCCGCGATCAGGTCGGGCAGCACCTCCTCGACCCGCTTTCCAACGAGGTCCGCGTGCAGCTCACCGCGTAGCTCGGCAAAGAGCTGCTTCGCTTGCCGATTCACGTAGCTGAAGCGTCCCTGATCATCCAGCGCGAAGAAGGCATCGGAGGTGCTATCGAGGAACCCGGCGATGTGCTGTCGAGCAAGCTCGGCATCGGCACGGGCTACCTGCTCCTGAGTGAGGCGCCGACGCTCATCCTCGGCACGTACGCGCTCAAGGGCAATGCGCGCGAGCTGGAGGCCGAGATGGACGATCGCTTCGTCGCGCGACGTCGGCTTCCACGTTCTCCGGGCGTGCACGACCAGGATCCCAAGCAGGTCACCCCGGCTCGACACGATCGGATGCGACCAGGAGGCGCGCAGATCAAATCGCTCGACGAGATCATGGAGATCCCGCCAGAGCGGGTCCCGCGTGGTATCGGTGACGAGGGCCGAGGTCTGACGGTGGATCGCCGCCGCGTACGAGCCGCTCGCGACTGCGACGGCCGCTCCATCTACGGCCTCCCGGTATCCCGAGGGGAGGCTCGGAGCGGCACCAAATCGGAGATGGCATCCATCGGGATCAAGCAGGTGAATGGCACAGACCAGGCCATCCGAGTCGGCTTCGATCAGCCGCGCGATCTGATCCAGGATGAGCGCGAGCGGTGCCCCCGACGCGATCGACTCGAGAATCCTCGTCTGGCTCAGCAGGAGCGTATCGATCTGACTCGCCAGTGGTTCAAGCCCGCGCACCACTCGGTGGGGCATCACAGCCTCCCAGCCGTCTTTCGATCGGCAGCGATTCGGATCAGACCATCAGCATCGATGGTCACGGTCGACGAGCTCGCTCGGTGAACGAGGTTGGAGCGGCGAGAACGCTCGTCCGGTCTGGTTCTCGGGATTGTCTGGGCTGATCGTGGCCACGATCCGGCCCGAGACCGCGTGCGATGACGGATCTGCCAGCACGTCACGCGGTCTGTCGTACGCCCGCGCACCATGACATGATGAGGCAACGCTGAGGGATAATTCAAGAGGTTTTCTCCGCTCGCGGGCGCCGCTACGGGTCCGCCCGACCGCGGAGGTATGCACAACCGAGGAGATCACATCCTCGACGTTCATCCGGCGGGCGTTGGTGGCGACGCTGGCGTCCGCCTCGCCGAGACCCTCGGCGATCTGCGGATCGAGACCTCAGATCCTTCGAGTGACGAGCGCAACGTTCGGGGCCAGGCGAAGCAAACCCGGATTATCTACTACCCGATGTCCCCTGCTCCCCCGCCGCGAAACCACGCCGAATCAGTCGGGAGTACACGTCGCGGTGGAAGAGCAGCACACGACGAGCGGTCAGCACGACCGCTGCGCCACGGAACATGCGACGCAGCATATCGTGCGCGCTCCGACCGGACAGAGCAGCCGATCATCGATCCACTACCCCTTGGCTGCGACGAGGATGTGGTAACGCGCGAAGGTCGTCTCGTCGCTGACCCGCAGTCCGGCATCTCGGCAGAGCGCGCGAAGCTCGCTTCGGGTGTTGACGACGTTGCCCCCGGTGACTTCGTACCACGGGGCGAGACCGAAGAAGCGCCTTGACATCGCTCGGAGGCTGTCGTCCATCTCCGGATCCGTCTCATCGGTGATGAGGAAGGAGCCGCCAGGCTTCAGAACGCGCGCGATCGCGGCGAAGGAAGACGGTTTCAGAACCGGCGCGATCGCGCGCACCACGAGGAAGCTCGTCGCCACGTCGTCGAACCCGTCGTCGGTCGCACGATCGGCACGTAGCAGCCGGGCCTCGCATCGCCCGCCGAGGCAACGTCCCACGATCAGTCGCTGCGCCAACCCGGCCGAGTACGATCCGACGTCTACCCCCACGCAGGATGCCCCTGGGAGGCGTTCCGCGCGTTGCACGACTGCCCGGCCGCCCTCGCAGCCGACGTCGAGCACCCAGTCGTCGTCCTCGAGTCGTGCGCGGAGCGCGAGCAACTCCGGAAACACGAAGCCGAGGAGGATGCGTGGCAGCGACGTAAGGTCGCGCGCGATTTCGATCAGGTGCGACGGATGGTACCCACCGACGAGGCCATCGAGGTGGCTGACCTCGTCAGCCAGCGACGGCGTCGCGGAGAGGCGAGGGGTGGTCCGTCATCGTCTCCTCCGTTCATCAGTGCCCAGAGCTCGATGGAAGCGTCACTGCCTGGCCCGTCGCCGCCGAGCGGTAGGCCGCGTCGATGACCCGCGCGACCTCCAGCGCGTCTCGCGCCGGCGTCTGCGGCTGCTGGTCGGCGAGGATGGCGCGGACGAACTGAATCGTCACGTCGCCGAAGTCGCTATGATCGTTGTCCGGACGGGCGATCAGCCGCTCCTCGATCGGCAGGCGGTTCGGACCGGCGGTAATCTTCGTCAACGGATCGAAGCGCAGGCCGGCCTCGGTGCCCAGGACGATCGTCTGATTCGCGCCATTCATATTCGACGCCCAGGAGATCTCGAGAACGCCCGACGAGCCGTTGTCGCAGGTGAACATGACGACCGCGTGATCCTCGACGGTCTGGACCAGCGGCGGCTCGGCCGGCTTGCCGATGCCCTGGAATGTCGAGCAGAGGACACTGGTGACGCGCGGATTGCCCAGCAGCCAGAGCATCACGTCGATCCGGTACACGCCGATGTCGATCAGCGCGCCGCCGCCGGCCTTGGACTTGTCGATGAACCACGTCGCGTCCTGGAACATGTCGATGCCAGGGCGCCCGCGCACCCGGAACGTGCTCGACCGCACGTGGTAGACCTTTCCAAGTGCGCCAGACGAGGCAAGCTGATGCGCCACCCGAGCGCCGACCCCAACCCGGTCGCGAGCCGAGCAGACCGCGAGGTAGCGCTGGTTCCTCTCGGCAGCCTGGACCATCCGCTCGGCCTCGGTCGGATCGAGCGCGAAAGGTTTCTCGCACAGGACGTGCTTTCCCGCGTCAAGCGCGGTCAGCGTGGGCGCCATGTGCGCCGTCGGGGGCGTGCAGACGATCACCGCGTCGACGTCGCGGCGCTCCAGGAGATCTTCGAGCGTCCGCGCGACGTACGGAAGGCCAAAGTCCGCGGCCGTCTGGGTCGCCCGCTCCGGGATCACGTCGAAGACGGCGACCGCCTTCCCCTCGGTGCTCTGCGCCAGCGAGCGCAGATGACTGCGAGCGATGCGGCCGGTGCCGATGATGCCAAGGCCAAGCTGCGCCATGCGATCTCCTTCGTTCATTCGTTTCCAGCCAAGACTCTACTCTGCGCGCGCGGCGAAAACAATAGCTGCTGTCGGTTGAATAGCGTTGCTCATTCCAGCGGCACGTGGAGAGGCCACGGTCCGATGCCCTGGTGGGCCGCGAACGCCTCGCTGCCCCGGGTCTGGACCCTCCCGACGAATCCAAGAGGCAACCGCTAGAGGCCTGTCTCCACCGGGTGCGTCGGATCGCGGGCGCAGATCACGTGGAGACCCTCGCGAGTGCTCAACAGGTAGACCGTATCGCCCCACGCGACGCGTGGCGACGCACGCGTGACTACAGGCTATCGCTGCGTCCACGACCCGGCCGGGAATTCGGCCGAGACTAGCCGCCCTCGGCTGCACAGGGCGGGGGCCTCAGCCCACGATCGTGACATTTGCCTGGTTTCTGAACACGTGGTTGTTCCCGTGGCGACCACGTTCGGCGTCGTGATCGCTCCGAACAGAATGCCGATTCCGGTTTGGGCACCATTCGGCGCGAATTTGATCCCGTCATGGTTGCCGATGTTGTAGATGCTGCTCCCGGTGACCGTGGTGTTACCGCCGACGCTGAAGACTCCAAATCGATCGGCATCGTGGATCGAAGCGGTGATGGTGACGTCCCACACCCCAGGGCCTACGTAGACTCCGATGTCGCAGCCAGTCGCGTCTACGTCGCCAGTGACGCTCTGTCCCGACGAGGCGACGACCGCCGCCGTGAGCGTCCCATCGTCCGTGGGAACCGACACACACCCGTCCGCCGACGCGGGCGACGGGGCCAGAAACGAGGGAGCGAACAGCGCAAGTGAGAGAATCGCGAAAACGAGTCGCGCCTGGATCGGAACCATTCTGTTCTCCTGCACATTCTATCTTTTGATGCGATCGGGAAGGCTAGCGAGAGGGATCTAGTCTACTTGAGACGAGCAGGGAATCGAAAGCAACGAACCTCCAAAAACTGCTAACCAGAACGTAGCGTGGATGGAAATCTCGTTTGACCAGTCGCCATTGGCGTGCTACGCTTCCTGCCAGCGTCACGCCGGGCCGGTCGGTAGCAATTCGAACGATGTCCTCAGGGGGTTTGGAGAGAATGCTGGCATCTCACGGGTATTGCGCGCGGTGGGCTGCGGCCCTGGCAGCCGTCATCGCGCTCATGGGCTGCACGTCGCCGCCATCGTCTCCGGTAGCCTCGGCAACGCCCCGCGAGGCGGCCAACACGGCACAGCAAGCCTCGACCCCCGTTCCGATTCAAGCCGCCAGGGCGGTGATTACCAACGTCCGGATCTTCCCGAGGCGGGCGAAGCCGGGCGATACGCTAACCGTCGAGATCACCGTCACGAACGCGTCGAGACAGCCAATTCACTCGCAGAGGCCGGATCCATCGTTCACCTACGTCCAGGGCCAGACTTACGACTCGCAGAAGTTTCCCTCCCAGGATGGCGCATTCCGTGTAGGAATCGACTTCGGCGGGGAGGATTCCACGACTTTCCCCTACCGCTGGGGTCTCGGCGGCGATCTCGCCCCGGGCGCCAGCACGACCGTCGTCGGCCACGTGAAGCTGACTCGCGGCAGCCCATCGACGAAGGTCTCGGCCGGCCTGATCGAGGAGCCCAGTCGGGTGCTCCGTGATGGCGTCGGGCCCACCCTCATCACCGTAACGGAGTCTCGCGGCTCGGCGCGGAGCAGCGGGACCAGCCCGAGCTCCTACCTCGACGTGCGGTATTAGAGCGGGGATCGCGGGGCAGGGCCTGGGGATCGGGCCCGAAGGCTGCACTGCGCACGGCCTCCGGTGCTGGAATCCGACTCGACGGTGCCGCGCAGCGCTCAAAGCACGTACCAGCACGAACCCCCGTCAACGCCACTGTAGGTGTGGCGCAGTAAGCACTGGCTATCGCGCTGAACAGATCCCCCCTTTCCTGCAACTAATCGAGTGGATCGTTCGTCTTATTGATGCACGAGGGAGACACTCCCTCGCGACCTCGATCGCCAGTCGATGAGCGCGGGCACGACACTGGGCTGAGTGCGAGGCGACGAGCGATTCCCGCGCCTGACCCGCCCCACCAACCGTTACCGAGCATGCGCGTTTATCTTGCGTTTACGTGGGCGCGGTATCGTCGGTAATGGTCGATCAAGAGATTCGAGATCTGCCGGTCAACTGATCAGCAGCGTCAAGCCCGCGGAGGGGAATCGTGATCCACGTTTCCGATACCAGGTTCAACCGTCACGTCGCGGCATCCCTCGACGGGCATGTCGGCCAGGACCGGGGCGATACCATCCTCCAATTGATCGACGTGGTGCGGACCTACCGGGTTGGCGGCGAGGACGTCCACGCGCTCGACGGCGTGAGCCTGACCGTGCGCCGGGGTGAGTTTCTCGCGATCATGGGCCGATCCGGGTCCGGCAAGTCGACCTTACTCAACGTGATCGGGTGTCTCGATCGGCCGACGTCTGGCACGATCATCCTCGATGGCGAGGACGTCACCCGAGCGCCCAAGGGCCGCCTCCCGCGCGTCCGTCGCGAGAAGATCGGGTTCATCTTCCAGCAGTTCAACCTGATCCCGACACTCACCGCGCTGGAGAACGTGATGCTCCCGATGGAGTATGCTGGCGTCCCGGAGCGCGAGCGGCGCGAGAAGGCGCTCGAAGCGCTGGAGGCAGTTGGCCTGTCCGATCGTCTCAACCACCGTCCAACCGAACTGTCGGGAGGCCAGCAGCAGCGCGTCGCCATCGCCCGAGCGCTCGGCCCTCAGCCGGCAATCATTCTGGCCGACGAGCCCACCGGCGCCCTGGACACCCACATCGCGCACCAGATCGTTGAAATGATGCGCGAGTTCAATCGGCAGCGTCGCCAGACGTTCATCATCGTCACTCACGATCCGCTCGTCGCCGATCAAACGGACCGCGTGATCCGGCTCTCCGACGGCACGGTCGCCAGCGACGAACGGCGCCAACTGATGGGTGACGAGTGATGAGTGATGAGTGATGAGGGGACAGGCGCAAACGCACACGAGCGGGGGCTGGCAAGCGACGACGCGTGGAGTAATCGTCGTGTTTTCCACTTCGAGGCGCGGGAATTTCGGCGCGTTGGCCGCATTCCTCGCCTGATTCGCAGCCGTCCCGAGATGGGAACCTGAATCGCGGTCCTCATCACTCATTACCCATCACTCATCACTTCGTTTCGGAGGAAGACGTGTTTCGAATCATCCGCAACATGGCACGACGGAAGGTCCGGACAGGCTTGACGATCTTCGGCATCGCCATCGGCGTGTTCGCGCTGACGGTGATGGGCGCGATGAGCGAGAACTTCGCCGTCCAGATCGACAACGCCTATCGACTCCGCGCGCAGATCATCCAGATCAGCCAGGCCAAACCGGGGATCGACGGCCGGATCACCCCGGTCACGGTGACCCACATCCGCCAGGTCGACGGCGTGCTCGGGGTAGTCAACATCATCGGCGCACCACTCGCGGAGACAGGCGACGGTGGAATCAGCCTTGGACCGCCCGAAAGCGTCTACGGAATCGATCCATACTTCATCGAGTACGTCTTCGGCACGATCCCGCTGAAGGCCGGCCGCTGGCTCGACTCGAGCGATACGCGCGCGACGGTGCTTGGCTCGAAGGTCGCGGCGAACCACCGCCTCGGCGTCGGCAGCACGCTGACCTGGCGCAATCACGACTACACCGTCGTCGGGATCATGGGTGACACCAACTCGTTTCCGGACCAGTACGCGCTCATGCCGTTCGACACCGTCCAGCGTGACATGAATCTTTCCCCCTCGGTGATCGGCAGCATCCAGGTCGTCGTCCAGCCGAACGCCGATCCCGAGGTCGTGGCGCGGCAGATCGAGAAGGAGAATCCCGAGGTGAAGGCGCTCTCTCCGCAGCAGGAGATGACTCAGATCCGCCAGCAGATGGCGATCTTCAACGTGATCGTCCTGGGCGGCGCCGCGCTCGCCGCGATCGTCGGCGGCCTGGCAGTCGTGAACACGATGATCATGAGCGTGAACGAGCGGACGCGCGAGATCGGGATCAAGAAAGCGCTCGGCGCGGAGGATAGCACGATCATCCGCGAATACCTGAGCGAAGCTGCCCTCATGGGCATCTTTGGGGGACTGGCCGGCCTCTGGTTCGGCTGGGTCGTCGCGACGCTGCTGAACGTCGTCGTGGCTGGAAGCCAGGGTGGCTCCGACGTCTGGCAGGTCACACTACGCCTGGTCGTCATGGTGCTCGGCTTTGCGTTTGGTCTCGGACTGGTCGCTGGCGTGTATCCCGCCTGGAGCGCCGCGCGCCTGGATCCGGTCCAGGCCCTCCGCGCCGAGTGACAGCGCCGTGTCTATCACAAGGGAGGAGAGGAAATTGGCAGTAGCAACCGCACCCCGGCGCGTGGTGAGTCGCGCCTGGCGATGGAAGTGGCGCATTATCGCCGTCGTCGTCGTGGTCGGCCTGACCGGCCTGGTCGTGACGCTGAACCGCGCCCGCTCACAACCAACCGTGCCGGCGGTGGCGACGCCGGTCGTGCGTCCGATCACCGCCCAGGCGTCGCTGGTGCCGGTCCGCCAGGCCAGCCTGACGTTTCAGTCGGCTGGCATCGTCAAAGAGGTACGCGTGAAGGCCGGCGACAAGGTGAAAGCGGGCGACGTGCTGGCGACCCTCGACACGACCGAACTCGACCTCAAGCTGCAGGAGGCCCAGGCAAACCTGGCGATTCAGAAGGCGACGGCAGCGCAGGTCACCGAGAAGGCATCCGACGCGGACATCGCAGCAGCGCGCATGGCGCTCGATAGCGCCATCGCGAAGCAGAAGGAAGTGGAAGCCGGAGCGAGCCCGGCTGACTTGAAGGCAGCGCAAGAGGCCGTCGTCAGCGCGAAAGCGAGCCTCGACAACGCCCAGGCGCAGTACAACAAGGTGCTGCAGGGGCCGAGTCAGAGCGACGTCGCCGCGGCCGAGGCCAATGTGAAAACCGCCGAGTCGCAGGTCGCGACCGCGCAGCAGAACCTGAACGACCTGAAGGCGAAGCCGAAGCCCGAGGACGTCGCCACCGCTCAGCTTGCACTCGACCAGGCAAAGAACCAGCTCTGGTCGGCGCAGACCTCGCGGGATGGCACCTGCGGCGCGGCCGGCTCCGACAGCGTCGCCTGCAAGTCCGCTAATGCAACGGTCGCCGCGCAGGAGACGGCCGTCCAGTCCGCGCAGGCGGCCCTGGAAATCGCGAAGAAGCCGGCCACCGCCGACCAGATCGCGGCCGCTGAAAAGGCCCTGCAGAGCGCCCAGGCCGGGCTGAGCAGCGCCCAGACCGCGCTTGCTAAGGTCAAGGCGGGTCCGACAGCGGCCGATCGCGAGGCGGCGAAGGCTCAGGTCGATCAGGCTGCTTCGAGCCTCCGCACCGCGCAGGCGAAGCTCGCTCAATTGCAGGCAGGACCGACGGCGGCGGACAAGGCGGCCGCCCAGAGCGCGGTCGATCAGGCTCGCGCCTCCCTGGAAAAGCTCACGAACGGCGTGTCGCCCGCGACCCTGGACCTCAATCAGGCCAGGATTCACCAGGCCGAGATCCAGGTCGCCGCCGCCGAGCAGGCGCTCAAAGAGGCCGAGCTGATCGCGCCGTTTGACGGCGTCGTCACGTCGGTGAACGTCACGCCCGGCCAGCCATCCGTCGTCAGCGCGGGCTCGACCGCCGGAGCCAGCGCGCCCGCCAGCGCAATCACCGTCGCCGACCTGTCGTCGCTTTACTTCGAGACGAGCGACCTCGACGAGGTCAGCGCGGCGAAAGTGGCCGTCGGCGATCCGGTGAAGGTGACGATCCCGGCGCTCGACAAGCAGACCTTCGACGGCAGCGTGACCGAGGTGTCGCTGGAGCCGACGGTCACGGCCAGCGGCAACGTCAACTACACGGTCAAGATCACGCTGAAGAAATCGCCGCCCGGCCTGCGCTGGGGCCAGACGGCGCGTGTCGAGTTCCTGGCCAAGAAATGATCTGGCCGGCCTTACGGAGCGATCGGTAGCTCGGCGGGCGGCACGGTGACGACCAGAAACTGTGCCTCCTCCGCACCGACCGCTTCGTAGGTGTGCGGCACGCGCCCCTCCAGCAGGGCGCTGTCGCCGTCGGTCAGCTCGATCTCGTGCCCTCCCTGAAGCAGTCGCACGGTGCCACTCAGCACCCAGAGAAGCTCCTGGCCCGGGTGGGCGTGGTCGCATCCCCCGGCCAGGCCTCCCGGTTGCAGGCGCAGCAACGCTCCCTGAAGCTGATTCGCCTCGACCGGCGGCGCCAGGTATTCGACCTCCGGCGAGCTGCCCCAGCGGACGCGGGGACGGCAGCGGGCGCGGACAATGCGCGGCGCGGGGGGCGCTTCAAGCAGATCGCCGGTGCAGAGCCCGAGCGCTTCGGCAATCCTTCCCAGGCTATCGAGCGAGAGCGAGGCCTTCCCGGTCTCGACCTGACTTACAAACCCCGGGGACAGACCGGCAAGCTGCGCGAGAACTGGAATCGTCATCCCCTTACGGAGCCGCAGCGCTCGAATCCTTGCTCCAATATTCTGCACTTTTTCTCTCACCGACAAGAAATTGACGAAGGTAAAAGTGCTCGCTACACTTGGCTCAAGACGAGAGTTCGGAGAGGTATTGCTCGCTCGCCCTGAACTCCCGTTCGCATTCGTGCTGATGCCATTATATCCCGTGAGCAACGCTCCGCGAACGGAGATACCGATGCCACTCCTGTCGTCTCACGTACCGCCAGGTACGCGCGCACCAACCTTTACGCTCCCGTCCGCAACGGGCGGATCTCTAGGGATCACCGACTTCCACGGTCGGGCTCACCTGGTCCTGGTGTTCCTGCGGGGATCTCGCTGACCGTTCTGCCGGAGGCATCTCGCGCAGTTGCGCGACGACTACGCGGAATTTCGCCGTCGAGGGGCAGAGGTCGTCGGCATCGCCCCGCACGACGTCGCCGAGGCCCACCGACTCGTCCAGGATCTCAAGATCCCCTTCCCAATCCTGGCCGACGATAATCGCGCGGTCTTCCTCGCCTACGACGTCCAGAGTCGCCCGTGGTCGCTCGGCCAGCGGCCGGCCGTCTACGTCGTCGATCGGGCCGGGGTGATCCGCTGGGCGTATCTCGGCTGGCAGCAATGGGATATTCCGACGAATGCCCAGGTCCTGGCTGTCCTCGACGACCTGGCCGCCGAATATCCAGTCGAGGGATCGGGAGACGCGGCGGACGATCGACACATTCACGACGCCTCCGAGGCGCACGGACCGGAGACAACGCGCTAGCTCGACGACGAGGGGATACTCGATGAGGTGGCTCAGGGGCATTGTCGGCCTCTTCCTGCTGTTGCTTGGCCTGGTCTGGATCGCCCAGGGCACGATGCTTCTGCCGGGCAGTGCGATGTCCGGCCAGATCCAGTGGGCGGCTATTGGCCTCGTGCTCGTTATCATTGGCGGCTGGCTTCTCCAGAGCGCGTTTCGCGGCAGCGGGGTCACGCGCGGAAGACAATCGCCTTCCGGGCGTGACGACGGCCCCAAGAGTACCCGAGAGACCTGACCGGCGTGCCCGTTCGTGCCTCTCGGGTCGTCGCGGTCCCACCTCCGGGCGTTCCCAGAGTGGTCGCGCGCCCCTGCGCGCCGCGGCGCGAGCTACACCTCCACGCCGGATCCATACCCGCTTCCCGCGTTGCCTCGACAGACAGGGGGTGCTATGATCCTGGCGCTGGCTCCGACGCCGGTGCTCCCCGAGAGCGCCGCCAAAGGTACTCCGCGTGTCGGGGCACAGGCTCGTAGCGTGATCGATCCCGTCGTCATCGAAGATCACACCGGGAGGGATGCTCGTGCGTCTGGCTGACAAAGTCGCGATCATCACCGGCGCTGCCCAGGGAATCGGGAAAGGGACCGCGAAGCTATTCGCCCAGGAAGGTGCGAAGGTCGTCATCGCCGACATTGACGAGGTAAAGGGGAGGCAAGCCGCCGACGAAATCACCGCGAGCGGCGGCGAGGCGGCATTCGTCCACACCGACGTCGAGCAGGAAGACGATATCAAAGAGATGGTTCGGTTCGCCGTTGAGCGCTACGGCAAGCTCAACGTGCTGATGAACAACGCCTACTGGAACAAAGGCGGCACCGTCGTCGAGCTGGAGCGCGCCGACTGGGATAAAGCGATCAACGTGATGGTCCGTGCCATCTACCTCGGCTCGAAGTACGCGATTCCGCATCTGATCGAGGCGGGCGGTGGATCGATCATCAACACAGCCTCGGTTCACGGCTACCTCGCGGCCGCCCATAGCGCCGTCTACGAAGCGTCCAAAGCCGCCGTGATCAACCTGAGTCGCCAGATCGCGGTCGACTTTGGCCCGCGCGGAATCCGCTGCAATGCGATCTGTCCTGGCTGGATCATCAATGAGCGCACGGAAGAGTATCTCAAACAGCACCCCGAGGCTTACGATCGGAACGTCCAGTTCTACCCGGTCCGGCGGGGCGGGCGCCCGATCGACATTGCCTACGGCGCGCTCTACCTCGCGTCCGACGAGTCGACGTTCGTCACCGGCACTGCGCTGGTCATCGACGGTGGCCTCACCTGCTGGCTCCAGGACAGCCTGGGATATCACCTCGAGCAGTATTTCAAGGGCCAGGCGTGAGTTCCCGGCGACGAGTGCGAGAGATCATGTCTGAGACGGCTAACCTGATCCTGGTCAATGGGAAGATCCGCACGATGGTGGGCACCACCGCCTCCGCGGTCGCCTGCCGGGGCGAGCACATCGTCGCGGTGGGCTCCGAAAGCGACGTCCTGGCGCTGAGGAGTGGGGGAGCTGAGATTGTCGATCTCAGTGGGCGCCTGGTTCTTCCCGCGTTTACCGACGCGCACATCCATTTCGCCAGCTTCGCGGTCAGCCGCCAGAGCGTGGATCTGAAAGGGGTGACGTCGCTCGACGAGGCAGCGCGCCGCGTCGGCGCCGCGGCAGGGCGAACGCCACCGGGCGTCTGGATCGTCGGACGCGGCTGGCTGCACGATCTCTGGGGAGGCACCCAGCCACACCGCGCGATTCTCGATGCTGCTGCGCCCGGCTCCCCGGTCGCTCTCTGGCGCAATGATGGCCACGCGGTCTGGGTGAGCAGTGAAGCCCTCCGGCGTGCCGGCATTACGCGCGATACCGCCGATCCTCCAGGCGGCGAGATCCAGCGCGACGCGACGGGCGAGCCAACCGGCGTGCTGGCCGAGCGTGCTATGGATCTCGTGGTGGCGAAGATCCCCGCGCCATCCGTCGATGATCTCGCCCGCGCGATCGAGGACGCCATCCTCATCGCCCATCGCTCCGGCCTGGCCGGCATCACCTGCATGGAGGGCTTCGACGCCTATCGCGCCTATCATCAGCTGAAAGAGAACGGCAAGCTCCGACTGCGTGTCGGCATGTGCCTGGCGCTGGACGCGTTCGACGAGGAGCTCGAGCAGATCAGGCGCGACGGCCGGGGCGATGCCTGGCTGCACTGGACCCATCTCAAGATCTTCGCCGACGGCGCGCTCGGGCCGCGCACGGCCTGGATGCTCGAACCGTACGACGACGATCCGTCCAACCGTGGTATCTGCGTCACGCCACCAGACGAGATGCGGCGCCTGGTCGAACGAGCAGCTCACGAGGGAATCGGCTGCGCCGTCCACGCCATCGGCGACGCCGCGAATCGCGCGGTCCTGGACGTCTTCGAAGCCACGCGCTCGCTCTGGCACCCGCGCGGTCTGCGGCCACGGATCGAGCACGCTCAGAGCACGACGCCCGCTGACATTCCGCGCTTTCGCCAGGTTGGAGTGATCGCCTCGATGCAGCCGATCCACGCGACGCAGGATATGATCGTCGCCGATCGTGCCTGGGGCCGGCGCGTCACGTCATCTTACGCGTTTCGGTCGCTTGCCGATGCCGGGACTCGACTTGCCTTCGGCTCCGACTGCCCGGTCGAGACGCTGGACGTTCTCCAGGGGCTGTATGCCGCGGTCGCGCGGCGCCGCGCAGACGGCTACCCACCGGGCGGCTGGCATCCCGAGCAGCGGCTGACCGTGGCCGAAGCAGTAGCAGCCTACACCTCTGGAGCTGCCTGGGCCGAGGGAGAAGAGCTGCACCGCGGAACGATCGAGGCCGGCAAGCTCGCGGATCTCGTGATTCTCTCCGACGATATCTTCGCGGGCGCCCCGGAGACGCTCCTCCAGACCCGCGTCGAGGGAACGATTGTCGGAGGCGAGTGGGTGTATCGCACGTTCTGAGACGCGCGGCGGTTCGCTTCTCGTTACCGGCCCGGGCTCGGTGCCCTCTCGTCAATCCATGATGATCCCGTGCAGGGGGGGCCACTCGGGTGCACTGCACTCGGGGCACTGCAGCTCGACAAACTCGAGCCAGCGCCTGATCTCCTGGCTCGATGGCAAAGCCTCGTGCCCATCTCCTGCCCAGGCTGCCCAGATCTCGCCGAAGCGGTCGCTGATCACCAGCGACGGCACGCCGAGGCCCTGCCGCGCGACTGCCTCGGACGATGGATCGCTGAGGATCGGGTATGGAGACGAAAGAGACGCGGCGAGCCGCCTGGTCTCCGCGAGAGGGTCGGGACCGATCGCGAGGATTGCAGCCTCTTCGTCACGATAGACCGAGGCATGCGCGGCCAGCTCTCGAAGCATCTCACGGCAGTCGGAACAGGCGGATCCGTGATGGAAGAAGAGGACAAGGTTGAGTCGCTGGCGATAGCTCCACAGGCTGACCGGTCGCCCCTCGCTGTCGGGGAGTGTGAACGCGCTCAGCATCCGGCCCGACGCCGGACCGCGAATGATCGGCGGGCTGTCGACGGCGCGAGTGCGATCGCTATTTTCCTGACCGGGTCGCGTCTGGCGCTGAGAGATCGAAGCCACGGCGGGTGATGGGGTGAGCGCGTCGGCGCGCGGTCGTCGGGCTGGCATCTTCGCCACGGTATACCCCCTTGATGATTCAATTCGGCTGACGGACGACTCCTTCCCTCCCTCGTCCGGAAAGGTACACCCGAGATTCGAATCAGTCAAGGCCACCGGCGCGAGTTCGTATGCCCATCGCTTGACCGAACGCTGTGCAGAGGGGTATGCTCTCGATGACAGGTGGTGCCATGGCGAAGGTGACAACCCGGCGGGGAGACCAGGGATACACCGGCCTTCTCGGGTCAGAGCGGGTTCCCAAGTATGATCCACGTGTCGAGGCGCTCGGCTTGCTTGACGAGTCGACCTCGGCACTGGGCCTGGCGCGTGCCAGCGCAACAGACGAGCGAGTGCGCGCGCTGATCCTCGGATGGCAGCAGATGCTCTACCGACTGATGGCCGAGGTTGCTGCGACACCCGACACGGCAGATAAGCTCCAGGTCGCGAGGATCAGTCAGAGTGATGTCGCGGCCCTCGAGCAGACGACCGAGGACCTGAAGCGCGAGGTCGATATCAGCAATCGCTTTATCATTCCCGGCGAAACGCTCAGCGGGGCGACGCTCGATCTGGCGAGGACGATCGTCCGGCGCGCGGAGCGCCACGTCGCGCGCATGGTCCACGCTGGCGATGTGGCCAATCCGGAGATTCTCCGGTATCTGAACCGATTGTCAGACACCCTCTTCGTTCTTGCTCGCTACGTTGAAGGCGGGCGCAGCCGTGAGGTTTGCTGAGTGAAGCGACTCTTCTGGCTCATTCTGGCAGTCGCCCTGACGCTCACAACTGGCTGCAGTCAGGTTCCGACCAGCACACCGTCGGCCAGTAGCTCGCTCGGCCAGGCCAGTGGCGACGATCCGATCGCCGTCGCCTACCAGCTCATCCTCCAGCGCTCGGTCGATCCGATCGACGCCGCGACACTCGCCACGGCCGGCGTGAATGGTCTGCGTGCTGCCTTGATCGAGAATGGAGTAACTCCACCCGAGGTGCCGAGTCCGACCTTCACCCAGGATGCCAATCAGGACGCATCGCTCCTGCACGCCACCGTGCAGGCCACGATCGATCGGTATTCGTCAAAGCTGTCCTCCCAGAAAGCCAACGACGCGGTGATCTCCGCGATGGCGAAGAGCGTTGGTGACTGCCATACCTCCTACTTCACCCCGGAGCAGTTCAAGCAGCAGATCGCGTGGGTCCAGGGGCAGATGCAGTTTGGTGGTATCGGTGCATCGCTCCGCAAGGCGAAGCCCGGGGATCCGCTCGTGATCTGGCGCGTTTTCGCGGGAACTCCTGCCGCGAAGGCCGGACTGAAGGACGGCGATGTGATCCAGGCGGTCGACGGTCGCGATGTGTCGTCATATTCGGTTCAGGCAGTCGTCGATCTGATCCGTGGTCCCGTCGGCAAGCCGGTCCAGCTAACGATCCTGCCGGTCGGACAGCGGACGAGCCGACCCGTGACGATCGTTCGCGGCGAGATCCAGCCGCCGAACGTCGAGTACCACATGCTTCCGAATCAGATCGGCTACGTTCAGCTCTACGGATTCCCCGAGAACGTGGCGGGTCAGCTCAAGCAAGCCCTTGATGCGCTCGATCGCCAGGGCGCACGAAGCTGGATCATCGACGTGCGAGACAACGGCGGTGGCGCACTCGATTCGGTGACCCAGGTACTGTCGATGTTTGTTCCGAAGAATACTCTTCTCTTCTACCTCTACGATGCCAACGGCAAGCGAACCGATTACCTGGCCGACGGGAGTGTGCGCTCGCACGTGCCCCCGATCGTCGTCCTGACGAACGATGGCACCGGCTCGGGTGGAGAGATCTTCGCGGCCGTGCTTCAGGAGCAGGGCATCGCGACGCTCGTCGGTAGTCGCACCGCCGGCTGCGTCGGAACCGGGCAGCTTTTCCCTCTCCCCGGTGGGAGTGGGCTGCAGGTAGCCATTGCGAAGCTTCTCACCGGTCAGGGGAAGGTGCTGAATCAGCTGGGGGTGACGCCAGACATCTCCATCGATATGTCAGTGCAGGATCTGACGAACGGACACGATCCCCAGCTCCAGCGTGGTGTCGAGCTGATCCAGTCCGGCCACTGATGCCACACGACGATGGTGGCTTCGACCTCGGACGGCAGGATCGGCCCCAGCGTCAGCGCCAGGTGACCCCGCCATCACGGCTTCGGTAAATGTTTCCGTCCAGATCTACCGCGAGCATCAGATGATCGCCAGCCGGGCTCACCGCGAGTGCGGAGATCGGGCGATGGAAAGGGAGCGATGCCCAGCTTCGGCCCTCGTCGATGCTCTTGAACAGCCCAGCATTGGTGCCCGCGTAAAGCGCGCCCGAGAGCGTCTCACCGGTCGGACTTACGTAGCGGTCTCCGCTGCGTGGATCATAGGCCAGCGCCAGGACGTCCTGAGTTGGGAGCGCGCCGTTGACAAAGCCGCTCGCATTCGCCCAGGCGCGCCCGTCGTCGCTCGCGAAGATCCCCTGCTGGCTGGTTCCAGCGAAGAACAGCGGGTGCGCGCTGCCCACCAGCGCGAGGCTGGTGACATTCGACGGCACCTCGGACCCGAGCGGCACCCAGTGCTGGCCGGCGTCGTCGCTGCGGTACAGTCCGCGACCCGCGACCACCGCGTACACTCGATTCGCCTGGGATGGATCGACGGCGAGGGCCTGGATCGATCCGACCGGAAGATCGGTCGTGACCTGCTGGAAGCCGTGTGCCTCGCCACGCCAGAGATGCGCCCCGGCCAGGTACACCGGCGACGCGTCGGATGGCCCCGCACCAATGGCCCGTACCCCTCCTTCGAGCAGCATCTGCTGCCAGGTCATCCCCTGATCGACGCTCACGAGTACGCCGCTCGGGGTCCCGATCAGGGCAAGCGACGGCGTCCCGGGCCGAATCGCCAGCGTCAGTGGAGCAGCCGCCGCAACGCGGGAGATTGGCTGCTCTCTCTGTCGTTCTGGGGCACTGAAGTAGATCCAGGCGACCGCGGCCAGCACGATGAGCAGACAGGCGGCCGCTCCAACGAGCAGACGGAACCCACGGCCGCTCCAGCGCGCCGCACTCCGCGTCTGCTCGACGTCGGAAAGCAGGGGACGCGGAACCGGCAACGGCCCGCCACAATCCGGGCACACACGCGCGGTGCCACTCGCGAGCGCTCCGCACGAGGGGCAGGTCACACCCTGCACCGCGCCACAGGCGGGGCAGAATCGATCTCCCGGTCCGATCGTCGTGCCGCACTGCGAGCAGAACGCGCCGGTCGAGCGGTCCGTCGACTCGTGAATCATCCGCCAATCCCCTCGGCCGACCAGTACCTGATCCGCGCAGCGCAAGGTGCCGGTGCGCCTAGCTCGACGCGTCGACATCGCCCAGCGCCCATCGCGCTGCTCGATCTGCATAATACGTGTGAGAGGTCCGTTCCGCGATCGTCCCTGATCACTATGCTAAACACCACTCTGACCACGCGTCAGCGGATGTGCCGACCGGCTCGACTCGTCGGTCGATGCAGGGGAGGGCGCAGCAGACGGGGCCCGAGCAGTCCTGGCAACCGTCTGCAGGTAGCCGACGAAGATCACCGCCACTCCAATCATCTCGGTGACATAGAGCAGGCCGGGAATTCCCAACCGATTCGCCGTTCCCCCCAGTGCTTCGATCAATCCACCAACGGCGATCAACAAGGTTCCCGTCGCCCGGCGACGTGAGGTCGGATCGGGCCAGAATCGGATCACGCTCCAGAGCGCACCTCCGACCAGGGTGATCGTCCCGTAAGCGTTCAACGGAATGACAAAGAAGAGCATGTAAGAGGGAAATCCCCCGCCGGTGATCGCTCCGTGTACCAGCGCTCGGGGCAGATCGACCGGCACGGTTAAAGCGAGCGCCAGCCCCTCGAGAGAAAGTGCGATCAGGACCGCCAGGGACCCGTGCGCCAGCGCCCGCGGTGCCATCAGATAAACCGTGCCCTGTCCGAGATACGCCGCGGCCAGCATCGCTCCAGAATAGTACCAGATACGATAGATCGGCTCGTTCCAGCCGTGCTCCTCCGCGACGAACTGACAGAAGGTTCCCACGCCGAAGATCAGCAGCGCCAGGCTCCAGACGAGCTGATACGAGCGTCGGCGCGCGACGAACTGCTGGTACACCACCGCTGCAAAGATCAGACTGATCGCCGTGGCCCCGAGCGATAAGGCGGCACCGAGGCCAAGCCCGCTTCCCGCGATCACGGCATCACTCCGGATGACTGCTCGTAGACGGCCCGCAGCACGATGGACAGCAGATAGACGACCACCCCGAGCTCCAGAATCAGATACTGGGGGCGCAGCCACCACGCGGAGAGCAGACCCCGATCTCCTGCCTCACGACGCTTCCCAACGCGCCCGGCGAGCCAGAACATCCAGAGCGACAGAACAACCTTGGCCCCGAGAACGACGACATAGCTCGTCGAGAGGTGCGGCTGGCCCAGACGCGTGACCGCGAGGATGGCTCCCGTCACGACGAAGACGAGGATGGAAAGACGAACAACCTCGCGGAACTCGATTCCCATCGCTGCCAGCAGCGAGAGGCGCTCCGGGGTCCGTCCTACCTGGCTCAGCGCCGGGTCGAGGACGACGGCGTAAAAGAGACTCCCCCCGACCCAGGCAACCGCCGCCATCGCGTGGGCCCAGAGGATCACGACGTGAAAAGCCCCGGTAAGATCCAAGCGTCATCCTGTAACCCGAGTGACGTCATGATCATAATCCCGCGCACCGGCGACTGTAAAGGCTGGCAAAAAGGTACTACGTCTTCGACCCGCGCCGACCGTTATACTGAGGCAGAAGACGTGGCTTCAGCTAATCAGTCGTATCCAGCAGCGTGACGTCGTCGAGGGGATCGGTCCCCTCGGCAGGAGGCCGATGATGTTCCTGATCGTTGGTGGGAGCGGCTGGCTTGGAGGAACCGTGGCGCGGCTCCTCCTCGCCCAGGGTAGACGGGTGCGCGTAATGACCCGGATTCCCGCTAAAGTCGACAATCTGGCGCGACTCGGTGCCGACGTCGTCGCCGGTGATCTCCGCCAGCCGGAGACGCTCCGCCAGGCCCTGAACGGTGTCGAGGTCGTGATCGCGGCTGCCCACGCCTTCCCCGGTGAAGGCGAGAACAATCCCCTGACGGTAGATAACGTGGGGAATCGCGCGCTCATCGACGCCGCGAAGGCGGCTGGCGTCGGCCACTTCGTGTTCACCTCGATGCTCGGCGTTCGAGACAACCATCCAGTCGACTTCTACCGGATAAAGTACGGCGTTGAGCAATATCTGCACGCCAGCCGGCTCAGCTACACCATCGTGCGCCCGTCGTTCTTCATGGAGCCCTGGGCTGTCCGGATCGGCGAGCAGGTCGTCGAGAAGGGCGAGGTGACGATCGTGGGCCATGGCCACAATCCGATCAACTTCGTCTCGGTCGACGACGTGGCGTCTCTCGTTCTCCTGATACTCGATCGCCCCGAGCTACGTGGCCGAGCGATCAAGATCGGCGGCCCAGAGAACCTGACCCTTCATCAGGTGGCGGCGATCTTCGAACAGATCGTCGGCCGATTCGTCACCAAGCGGTACTATTCCCTGGAGCGCGCGAAGGCGACGTCTATACTGATGCGGAAGATCAATCCGGCGCTCAGCCGCGACCTGGCACTGAGCGTCTATATGGATACCGCGGACCTCGCCTTCGACTCGACCGAAACCCTGCGAGTCTTTCCTCTCCAGCTCAAACGGATGGAAGGGATCATTCGGCAGCGATACTCCGCGGTCACGCGCGTGCCGGGAACAGGCGTCGCGTAGGACGGCCGTGATCCAGACCCGAAAAGATGGAGGCTGCCGATCGGGTCTGATCGGCAGCCTCCATCTCTAGGGGCGCGCCGAGGATAAGGGCGTCTCTTCTAGGAGTGGGCCGGCGCCTTGCGCATTTCGAGAGTCTCGATTGCCTGCGGGTGCCGGAAGTACGTAATGATCCAATCGATGACGCAACCAATGAGTGCAGCGATGACCGCGGTGCCCGGGTGGAATTCCAGGAACTTCGGTCCAAGCGGGACGAACGCTTCGCCCAGAACCATCAACGCGAAAGGATAGGCCGCCACGCGCCAGGGCAGATCCGGCAGCTTGCCCGGGAGCAAGTCATACCAGAAGACACCCAGGCCGTAGGCGAAGGCCACCATTGTCAGCCAGGTCGCTACTTCCATTGCTTCAAACCTCCTCGTATGAAGCCCAGATAACAGCCCTCATCCTCGGAGATCTGATCCGCCTGGTACCAACCGGGTGACCTGCCCGACGGCCCAGCCGTCGGACCAGCTCTATTCTCACAATAGCACGCTGCGCCGCAAAGTCAATATTTTTCACCTAATATCTGGCAAGAGACTCAACCTCGCCACCGGCCCCCGAGACCTGCCACGCGGAGGTCTCACGGGACGCGTCACCTGGCCATCCGTCGCGACCCTCTTCCACTGCGCCAGGATCATCTCCGGCCGATGCCACGTGATACACTTCAAGGCGTCTGACCTCACGAACCTGGAGGACGTCGTGGACGAGATCCGCCTGGGCATGATTGGCTGCGGCCAGATCAGCGCCCGATTCTTCACTCAGGCGAAACAGCTACCTGGCGTGCGCTTCGTCGCAACCTGCGCGGCGCACGAGGAAAGCGCCCGTTCCCGGGCGTTGGAGAATGGCTGCGCCCGCTGGTACACCGACTACCGTCGCCTCCTCGACGACCCGGAGGTGGACGCCGTCGTCATCACGACGCCACACCAGCTCCACGCGCCCATGGCAATCGATGCGCTCCGCGCCGGCAAGCACACCCTGGTCGAGAAGCCGCTCACGACGCGCTGGGAGCACGCGCTCGAGCTGGCCGACCTGCTCGCCCGGTCGAATGCTACGTTCATGGCGCTGCCTTTTGTCCACTATCCCGCCTTCCTCACGGCCCTGCGCCACGTCCGCGAAGAGTTTATCGGCAAGATCACCGGAATCGAGGCCGAGCTGAGCTTCTCCGGCCCCCCACGCTCAAACTGGTACTACTCGCGCGAGGCCGAGGGCGGCGCCATGCTGGATACGATGGTCTATCCCCTGGCGCGGATTGCCGCGTTGATGGGACCGGCTCGACGCCTCACCGCGTTCGTTGGCCAGCTTATTCCCCACCGCCTCTGCGGTGATGGCGGCCGGGTCGAGTCCCAGGTCGACGACAACGTGACAATCCTGCTCGAATACCCGACCGGCCAGCAGGCCGTCGTGCGATCATACTGGGCCCAGTCGTTCATGCAGAACGGCACGGTTCTCCACGGCCGACACGGCGCGATCTTCCTCAATCGCTGGGGGCGGCCACTGGTCGTCAAAAGCGACCTGAAACCCGTACCCGACGCCGAGCCGATCGAGTTTCTTGGCCTGGAGAACTGCTACGCACCCGTGATTCCACCCCAGCGCGTCGAGGACGACATCGTCGGTCACTTCGTCTCCTGCATCCGCACGAACACGCGACCGCGCTGCGATGGGACGATCGGTCTGCACATCGCCGAGCAGCAGATGATGGCCTACCGTTCCGCGCGCGAGGGTCGAGCGATCGACCTCGAAACGACGTTCGAGCTCTGGTGGGATCGTGAGCCAGAGATCCTGGACCTCAGCCACGATTGGCTCTGAGCGAGGCGGCCCACCTCTGGCCCCTCTCTGGCTCGAAGAGAGGGAGGGATAGAGGTGGGCCGGAAGGGTAAAGGACGGCGGCTACGATGCCGGCGCTTCGGTCGCGGGTTTCACCGCCCGGGTGTCGGCGGTGAAACCAACCTTCTTGTGGGTGCCATCGCAGAACGGCTTGTTGGATGAATTGCCACATCGACAGAGAAAGATGACCGGTTCGGTCACGGTGAACTCGTTGCCCTCGGGATCTACCAGCTTGATTGGCCCTTCGACACGATACGGGCCATTCTTGCGCGGCGTAATGATAACGTCAGCCACTATATCCAGGCCTCCTGATCCTGAAGTGCGGGATGCTCCCGCCACCACGAAGTCTAGCTGACCGTCGAGCATCCCGACAACTATTTTCCGTCACTCGCGCGCGGCACTGCGCCATCGCGACCCCGGGCGTGCTGCCCCTGCCCTGGATGATAAAATCTCTTGACAGACACGAGGCTGGGATGCTAGTTATAAGCTGATTTTCTCGATCAACTTAGTCGGTAATTTCCCACGGGTCCCGGCTCACCCGCAGCAGCGCGATCACACGGAGGTTACATGCCTTGGGATACTTCTACCCTGGCCGTCGAAGAGCGTAGCCGCGACGGCGATACCTTCAGGACACGATACAGCGTGCCCCACCTCAAGACCCTCGAGGCGGAGGCGATCTTCATCCTGCGGGAGGCCGCGGCCGAGTTCGAGCGTCCCGTCCTGCTCTTCTCGGGCGGTAAAGACAGCGCGGTCCTGCTGCGCCTGGCAGAGAAGGCCTTTCGCCCCGGCCGGTTTCCTTTTCCGATCCTGCACATCGACACCGGGCACAACTTTCCGGAGACCCTCGAGTTTCGCGACCGTCGTGTCGCCGAGCTCGGGGAGCGCCTGATCGTGCGCTACGTCCAGGACAGCATCGATCGTGGTCGGGTCGTCGAGCCGAAAGGGGTTGGTGCCTCGCGCAACCGCCTGCAGACGACGACGCTGCTCGACGCCATCGCGGAGTTTCGATTCGACGCGGCCATCGGCGGCGCACGGCGCGACGAAGAGAAGGCGCGCGCCAAGGAGCGTGTATTCTCGTTTCGAGACGAGTTTGGACAGTGGGATCCCCGGCGGCAGCGACCGGAGCTCTGGAATCTCTACAACGCGCGGATCCATCCCGGCGAGCACGTCCGCGTGTTTCCACTCTCGAACTGGACCGAGCTCGACATCTGGGAGTACATCGCCCAGGAGGAGCTCGACCTCCCGTCGATCTACTTCGCGCATCGCCGCCTCGTGTTCGAGCGTGACGGAATGCTGCTCGCCGTCGGCGATTACCTGGAGCGACGCGCCGACGAGGTGCCGTTCGAGGCCGAAGTGCGCTATCGCACCGTCGGAGACATGACCTGCACCGCCGCGATTCGGTCGTCAGCACGGACGATCGACGAGATCATCGCCGAGGTCGCGACGTCGCGCATCTCCGAGCGCGGTGCGACCCGCGCCGACGACCGGTTCTCGAGCGCGGCGATGGAGGACCGCAAGCGCGAGGGATACTTCTGATGATCCAGCACCTCACCAGAACGGCCGCGCGCACGGATCTCCTGCGCTTCTCAACCGCCGGCTCCGTCGACGACGGCAAGAGCACCCTGATCGGGCGACTGCTGTACGAGACCAAGTCCATCTTCGAAGATCAGCTACTGGCCGTGGAGCGCGCCAGTCGCGACCAGGGGGCTGATTACCTCAACCTAGCCCTGCTGACCGATGGCCTGCGTGCCGAGCGGGAGCAAGGGATCACCATCGATGTCGCCTATCGATACTTTTCGACACCGCGGCGGACCTTCATCCTGGCCGATACGCCCGGCCACGTCCAGTACACGCGGAACATGGTGACCGGCGCCTCGACGTCGGATCTCGCCATTATTCTGGTCGATGCAAGCCGGGGCATCGCCGAGCAGTCCCGTCGGCACCTCTTCATCGCCTCGCTCCTTGGAATCCGTCACTTCGTCATCTGTGTGAACAAGATGGACCTGGTCGGCTACTCCGAGGCCGTCTTCGAGCGCATCCGCGGCGACTTCCGTCCATTCCTCGCTCAGCTCGACATCGCCGACCCGCTGTTCATCCCAATCTCGGCGCTGATCGGCGATAACGTGGTCGAGCAGTCCGCCAACATGCCCTGGTACCGGGGACCGTCCCTGCTGCAGCACCTCGAGACCGTCCCGGTCGCGTCCAATCGAAACCTGAGCGACCCACGCTTCCCGGTCCAGTGGGTGATTCGGCCTCACCGAAATGACCATCGCGACTACCGTGGCTACGCCGGTCAGGTAGCGAGTGGCGTGTTCAAGCCCGGGGACGCGGTCGTGATCCTCCCCGGTGGGTTCACCACGCGTGTCCGGTCGATCGACACGTTTGATGGACCAGTTGTCGAGGCGTTTCCGCCGATGAGCGTGACGCTGACTCTTCAGGACGATCTCGACGTCTCGCGCGGCGACATGATCGCGGCAGTCGACAACCGCCCGATCGTGAGCCAGGACCTGAACGCGATTATCTGCTGGCTCGCTCCCGGCGCGCTGGTGCCTGGCGCGTCGTACGTGGTCAAGCATACGACGCGGATCGCCCGGGCGGTCGTGAAGGATCTGCGCTACCGCATCGATGTCAACTCGCTGGAGCGGGATGACGCGGCAGACTCGCTCCGGCTGAATGAGATTGGCCACGTCGTCCTCCGAACGACAGCCCCTCTTCTTTACGATCCGTATCGACGGAATCGAGCAACCGGCTGCTTTATTCTCATCGACGACGCGACGAACGAAACGGTTGGAGCAGGCATTCTGCTCGAGCCGGAGGAATGCTGACGGCCGCCCTCCCGCTCGCACGAGCCCACCACGACCCGCGCGTATAACCCGGCGAAATGGTTGACAGTGGCCGTCACCGGTGCTATAAAGGCGATAATATCAATCGACTTAATCAGGAATTTGCCCGTCGAAGTGAACCGCGTTCCGGGCGGCAGACCCAAGGAGGGCATGACCGACGATGCAGCAAGGCGTCACCATCTGGCTGACCGGGCTCTCGGGAGCCGGTAAGAGCACGATCGCCAGCCTCCTCGAGAAAGAGCTGCGACACCGCGGATTGCCGGTCGAGGTCCTCGATGGCGACGTGGTCCGCCAGTACCTGAGCAAGGGCCTTGGCTTCTCGCGCGAGGATCGCGATACCAACATCCGGCGGATCGCCTTCGTCAGCAAGCTCCTCACTCGGAACGGCATCACGGTGATCGTCGCCGCGATCTCACCGTATCGCAGTACCCGCGACGAGGCGCGCCAGGAGATCGGTCGGTTCCTCGAGGTCTACGTGAAGTGCCCACTCGACGAGCTTATCCGACGCGACGTCAAGGGCCTCTACGCGAAGGCGCTGCGCGGTGAGATCGAGAACTTCACCGGCGTCTCGGACCCGTACGAAGAGCCGCTCTCTCCGGACGTCGTGGTCGAAACCGACCGCCAGAGCCCGGCCGAGAGCGTCGCTCTGATCCTCGCCGCGCTGGAAAGAGGTGGCTACGTCAAGCTGACGGCGCTGGACGGCTCCGGAGGCTGGCCATGATCAGGTGCAGGTTCTGCACCCACACCCGACGCTTGATCGCCCACTCGACCGTGGCTGCCCTGGTCTGAGCGAGGGGAGGATATGCCGTCGCTGGATGGACGAGTGATCGGAATCACCGAGCAGAGGCGCGCGACCGAGCTGGCGCGTATCGTGGAGAATCTTGGAGGCACTCCGCTCGTCGCGCCGACCATCTCGATCGAGAAGGCAGTAGATGGACCGTCGATCGCCTGCCTGCGTGCACGGCTCGCGAGCGGCGCGGTCGATTGGATCGTCTTCCAGACTGGGATTGGTGTCCAGGAGCTGCTCGCTGCCGTCCCGCCCGCCGAGAGGCCCGCGTTCATCGCGGATCTCGGGCAGTGTCGCGTCGCCGCTCGTGGCCCAAAGCCGCGCCAGGCGCTCGCCGCCGTCGGGCTGTCGGTCCACCTCGCGCCCGCCATTCCGACCACGGCTGGTCTGATCGCAGCGCTTGAATCCCTCGACCTTGTTGGTAAGACGGTCGCACTGCAGCTGACCGGCGATGAGAACGAGGCCCTGCGTCGTCTGCTCGTCGCCAAGGGCGCAGCCGTCATTGAGCTACCTCTCTATCGTTACGGTCCGCCACCGGATCCGGAGCGCGTGCGCTGCCTTGTCGAGCAGACGATCGCCGGGCGAGTCGATGCGATCACCTTCACCAGCTCGCCCGCCGTCCGCGGACTCTTCGAATTCGCGGCGAGTATGGATCGCGCCGACGACCTGCGTGATGCGCTGGTGACCCGCACCGTCGTCGCGGCGGTCGGTCCGGCGACGGAGGCGTCCCTCCGCTCGCTCGGTATCTCCCCTCGGGTTGTGCCCGAGCGGAGCGTCATGGGCGCGATGATCGTCGACCTTGCGTACGCGTTTGCCGCGACGCTGGCGCCAAGCTGATGGAATGATGCGTGTGATCGTGAGGGTTCTCGTACGGGAGATGCCCGGGAACGGGCTCGGGAAAGCGTGCGTCGCCAGGCCCGGTTCCAGTAGCCAGCTCTCGAGCATTTCCTGATCCTGCACAAGGAGGAGTATCGTGCCGGAAGCCCCAAGCCTCGATCTGGTCCTCCGCCGCAACTCGATCGAGCGTCTCAAGCGAGAGACGTTCCCGCTGGACGTCATCGACTACCTACCATCTCTGATCGAGCGCGGCTACGAAGCCGTGTCGGAGGATGACATCGTTCGGCTTCAGTGGTACGGGCTGTACCACGACAAGCCGAAAATCGGCTACTTCATGATGCGAATCAAGGTGCCGAGTGGCATTCTCTCACCGGCCAAGCTACGGACGATCGGCGAGCTCTCAGTGCGCTACGGCCGCGACTACGCCGAGCTGAGTACCCGCCAGAACGTCCAGCTACACTGGATTCGCCTGGACAATCTCCCCGACATCTTCGCAACCCTCCAGCACGCCGGGCTCTCTACTCTTGGCGGCTGTGGCGATACTGTCCGCAACATCACCGGTTGCCCGGTCGCGGGGATCGACGCGGATGAGCTATTCGACGCGCGCCCGCTGATCGAGGAAGCCGCCGCGTTCTTCTATGGCAATCGGGAGTATTCGGACCTGCCCCGCAAGCACAAGATTACCATCTCGACCTGCGCCTACCAGTGCAACGCGCCGGAGCTGAACTGCATTAGCTTGATCGGCGTCTACCAGAGCGGGCAACCTGGCTACGCTCTTCGTCTTGGCGGTGGCCTCTCCGCAACGCCGCGGATTGCCCGCCCGATCGGCGTATTCATCCCCCGGGACGAGGCGATGGAGGTGCTCCGCGCTATCCTCGACGTCTGGAAAGCGGATCTGAGATATCGGCTCTCGCGCGTGAAGGCACGCCTGAAGTTCATGGTCGACGATTATGGCCCCGAGGGGATGCGCGAGCTGATCGAGAAGCGCCTCGGGCGCCGACTGATCGACCTCGTCGCCGAGCCACGCCCCCGTGGAGAAACCGAGCACGTCGGTGTCCATCGGCAGAAGCAGGACGGACTGAGCTACGTCGGATTCCCGGTCTACCTCGGACGGATGACCGGTCAGCAGATGCTGCGCATCGCCGACCTGGCCGAGTCGCTTGGAGGGGACGTACGACTGACCCGCCAGCAGAACTTCATCCTCACCGGTATCGCCGATGAGCGCCTGGATGAGACCATCCGGGCAGTCGAGGAGATCGGCTTCTCGCTGAACGTCAGCCGACATCACGCGACTGGCATCGCCTGCACCGGCGAGCCGCTCTGCAACTATGCCGTCGCCGAGACCAAGGACAAGCTCGACGAGATCATCCAGCATCTCGAGCAGACGTTTGGGCGTGCTGCCGACGAGGTCCGCATCCACGTCGACGGCTGCCCGCACGCCTGTGCGCACCACTGGACCGGCGACATCGGCCTGCAGGGAACGACCGCCCGCGAGCGGACCGCCGAGGGCGAAAAGATTCAGGCGTACGAGATCTTTCTGCGCGGCGGCCTAGGTCCCGACGCCCAGATTGGGAAGTCAGTACTTCGCCGAATCCCAGGCGACCAGGCGAAGTTTTACGTCGAGCGATTGGTCCGCGCCTTCCTGGAACGCCGCCAGGAAGGCGAGCGGTTCCGTGACTTCTGCCGCCGCCTTGGCGACGAGGAGCTGACTGCGATTGCCGAGGGTAGTGAGCTCGTTGCCGCGGTCTGATCAGATCGCCTGCACCGTCGAGGGTCGTGGCCACGGCGGCGAGCGCCAGATAGGTTTAGCGCTGTTGGAGTGAGGGTCGTGGTGATTACAACCGATCGTGTGATTCTGGACGAGTACGAGGCCGGTGAGCTCGCCGTCCAGTACGACGACCAGGAGCCCCAGGAGGTTATTCGCTGGGCCCTGGAGACGTTTGGCTCGCGGGTCGCGATCTGCACCAGCTTCCAGATGGATGGCATGGCTATCCTCGATATGGCCTGGCGGATCGATCCGAAGGTGCGCGTGTTCACGATCGACACCGGTCGCCTGCCCGCCGAGACGTACGAGATGATCGACCGCGTACGCGAGCATTACGGCATCGAGATCGAGGTCTACGTTCCAAATCCTCAGCTCGTCGAGCCCATGGTCCGACGGCACGGCGTGAACCTCTTCTACACGTCGGTCAAGCACCGGCTAACCTGCTGCGAGGTCCGCAAGGTCGAGCCGCTCCGACGCGTCCTCGAAAACCTTGACGCCTGGATCACCGGTCTGCGGCGCGACCAGTGGGCCACCCGCTCGAACATCCGCAAGATCGAGCTGGACCACGACCACGGCGGCATCGTCAAGGTGAATCCTCTCGCCGATTGGATGGAAGACGAGGTTCTCGCCTACATCCAGGAGCACGACGTGCCTCATCACCCGCTTTACGCGCAGGGCTACCGGACGATCGGCTGCGCGCCCTGCACCCGGGCCGTGAAACCCGGCGAAGACGCACGAGCCGGCCGCTGGTGGTGGGAGAAGAACGCTCCGAAGGAGTGCGGGATGCACTGCGCCATTGAGACCGGCGGCTTCGAGCACGAGGCGGAGGCGATTCTGAGTGCGGACTGATGAGTCAGGAGTATCGAGTGACGAGCGGTAGCCCGGAGGTCGGGCAACACGGCACCACGGGAAGGCAGCGACCGGAGGGCGAGGAGATCGAGACGCCGGTCGCTGCGCGGGAAGCGAGGCTTGTGCTGGGCGCGCGCGAACAATCGCTACTGCTGCCGCTACTCCGCGACGTTGCCCAGGCCCTCGCCGAGACGCGAGCCGGAGCAGATTACCGTGCACTTCTGGACGAGGTCGAAGCGGGAGCGGTCGCCGCCGGTCGGTTGCCGACGCTGGAAAACTTTCTCGAGATGGGACTGCAGACCGGCCGCTTCCGGGCCCGCTTTGGTGCACTTGGGGAAGATGCGCTCGTTCGTCTATTCCACCAGACCCCCCGCGGATCACTCATCGCTACCGCGGCGGACGAGGTGAATCGAGCACTGGTCTCGCTTGCTGGCCAGGTTATCGAGCGGATCGAGCTTTCTGCCCGCGGCCCGGCTGGCTTCACGCTCACGATCGAAACCGACCGCTGTCACCTGACGCTTTACCTGGATCCGAACGGCGCACGCATCCACGACGTCGAGCTGGCGGTGTAAGCCTGGGACAGCACCAGGGCAATTCCTAGCGTATGACGTCTGGAACATTGACCCTGTGGGCCAATGTTCCAGACGCTGATCTTTTACAGGCCGATCGAGATCGCCTTCACCTCGAGGAAGTGATTGATCCCTTCGCTCCCGTTTTCTCGGCCAAGACCGCTCTGCTTATACCCGCCGAAGGGGATGTGCGCCCCAACAGGAACCGGATCGTTCGCGCCGATGATCCCGTAGTCCAGCTTCTCCGATACGCGGAAGATGCGGCCAACGTCGCGCGCGTAGAAGTAGGCAGCCAGCCCGTAAGGCGTATCGTTCGCCAGGGCAATGGCTTCATCCTCGGTGTCGAACGTCATCACCGGCAGCACCGGCCCGAACGTCTCCTCGTACATCACGCGCATCTGCGGCGTGGTGTTGGCAAGAACCGTCGGCTCGTAGAAGTAGCCGTGCAGGTCCCCATTCACGCGCGCCGGCCGACCGCCGGTCAGCACGGCGGCGCCCTTGCTCCGTGCGTCTTCCACGTGCGCCTGCACCTTCTCGAAGCCACGCTCGTCGATCAGCGGTCCAACCTGCGTGTCCGGATCCAGGCCGTTGCCAACCTTGAGCGCACTGGCGAACTGCGCCACCTTGGCCGTAAACGCGTCGGCGATACCGCGTTGAACGTAGACGCGGTTCGTGCAGATGCAGGTCTGGCCCGCATTACGGAAGCGCGACAGCACGGCTGCCCGCGCTGCCTTTTCCAGGTCGGCATCGTCGAAGACGAGAAATGGCGCGTGGCCGCCCAGCTCCAGCGATACTCGCTTGACGGTGCTGGCGGCCTGGGCCAGCAGCAGCTTTCCGACCTCGGTCGAGCCAGTGAAGGTCAGCTTACGTACGAGCGGATTCGTCGCCAGCTCGGTCCCCATCCCAGCCGAATCGGTCCCCGTGACCAGGTTGACGACGCCAGGCGGAAACCCGACCTCCTGCATGATCTCGAACGTCGCGATGGCGACCAGGGGCGTCGCGCGCGCCGGACGCAGAACCGCGGTGCACCCGGCGGCCAGCGCTGGGCCGAGCTTGCGGGTGACCATGCTCAAGGGAAAGTTCCACGGCGTAATCGCTGCGACGACACCGACCGGCTGCTTGATCGTGAGAACACGCCGATCACTCGCGACGGTCGGTACCACCTCGCCGTACACCCGGCGCGCCTCCTCGGCGTTCCACTGGAAGAAAGACGCGGCCGAAGCGACCTCGCCGCGCGACTCCGCCAGCGGCTTGCCATTCTCCTGGGTCAGTATCCGAGCCAGCTCCTCAGTACGCTCGGTCATCCGCTGAGCGGCCTTCGACAGCAACGTCGCACGCTTATCCGCCGTCATCTGCGACCAGGCCGGAAATGCCGCGTGAGCTGCCTCGATCGCCCGACGTACCTCGGCGACTCCACCGTCGGCCACGTGGGCCAGGATCTCGCCCGTGGCTGGATTCCTCACCGCGAACGTCTTGCCACGGTCGGCCTCTCGCCACTCGCCGTCGATGAAGATGCCACGCGTCTTTGTCTCGACTGCCATCCTCGAATACCTCGCATTCCAGTCGTGATAGCCCATTGAACGAGTTTTATCTTAGCACAGGGCGATGGGGGTCGGCGGCTAGGCGTCGTCCAGGATCGAGGTACGGTCGCATCAGAATGCTGCTCGTCTTCGCGCGTCTGCCCCGCGCCCCCTGCCTCCTACCCCCTCAAGAGCGATAAACCGGCGTCGATCAGGAACTCACCACCGGTGATGTTGCGGCTCGCGTCGGAGGCCAGGAAAAGCACGAGCTCGGCGACCTCGTCGGGAGTGGCCGGGCGGCCGGTCAGGGGTGGCCAGGGACGCGGCATCCGGATGTCGTAGGTAACCTTTTCGACGTTCCGGCGGTACGTCCGCTCGCCGATGTTCGTCGACACACCACCCGGCAGGATCGCGTTAACACGGATGCCCCAACGCGCCAGCTCGGCGGCAGCCATCTTCGCGAAGGCAACCTGGCCAGCCTTGGAGGTGGAGTAACAGGCGTAGCCAGGGAGCGAGAAGAGCACGTTCCCATTGACCGACGCGGTGATGACGATCGAGCCACCGCCCGCGGCGCGCAGGTGCGGAATCGCGTGCTTGACCGTTAGAAACGTTCCGGTCAGATTCGTCTCGATTGTCTGATGCCACTCGTCCAGCGTCATCTCTTCGATTGGCGTCTGCATGCCGTTAATGCCCGCGTTGGCGAAGACGATATGCAAGCCGTCGAAGCGCTCGGCCGCGCGATGGATCGCCGTCCCGATCTGATCCTCCTTCGATACGTCCGCGACAAACGCTTCCGCGGTGCCGCCCTCGTCGCGAATCGCCCGAGCAACCGACTCGGCCGGCCCGGGTCGCAGGTCCACCACCGCCACGGCCGCGCCCGCGCGGGCAAATGCCTTCGCCGCTCCCTCGCCAATTCCTGATCCACCACCCGTCACCAGCGCCACTTTTCGATCAAGTCGCACCGCTCCAATTCCTCCCTTGTCTTCGGGCAGTGATTGTAGCAGACGCGGAAGGGCTACTCTAGCTCGGATGGGCGGTGAATCCCGCCGGCGACAAAGCACGCCCCGAGGACGATACCAAAGCCCGCGACCGCGCAGACGAGCTGTGTCTCGGGACTGGTCCGGGCCAGCCACGGCCAGAAAAGAACACCCAGCACGTAAAAGGTCAGCAGCCAGAGCGCACCGCCGTACGCCGCACCGGAGATCAGCAGTGTGCCGGGTGTCGCGGCGAGGCCGGGGAACCGGAAGACCAGCCAGGCAAAGATCAGGCCAGAGCCAATCGAGCCGATCAGGACGACGAGCGTCCCGATCACGGTCGCGTCGTTCGCCGAGAGGGCCGGGCCCAGCGCCCGCGCGCCGAGCACGACACCCGCGAACAGGCGGAGCGGCTCATCGACCGGTCGCCCGCCCAGAACCGCAGATACCTCCTGAACCAGGAGGTAGACAATACCCGCCGCCGCTCCGCCGAACGCCCCGACCCACCAGAATCGTGGCGGCATCTCCAAGCTCCTCGAGAGACACGGTGCCGCATATCGCGTACCGATGAGGCTCGGATGCTACGCTCTGTGGTAGGGATTCTGGTGCCGTGGCACCCCGCGCGGCCTCCACCCGAGCGAACCTGGCAAACTGGCCCTGGTACTCCCTATAATTGGTATGATGACACAACGATCCGTCCTCCCACTAGACCAGATCGATCCTGCGGATACGCCGACCATCGGGACCAAGGCCGCGACCCTCGCCCAGCTTCACCGCGCGGGCATGCCAATCCCAAGCGGCTTCGTGGTCCCGACCACTGCTTACCACGGCTTCGTCGAGCAGAACGGTCTCGCCGCGACAATTACCGAGGTCGAAGCGCTTGCCCGGCAGTCACTCTCCACGCGTGCCCTCGGCGCAAGACTCGACCGCCTGGCCACGGCCTTCGATCGTGGCGAGATCCCGGTGCCGACGGTGGATGCCCTGCACGATGCGTTCGCTCAGAGCATCGAGGAGACAGGCGCTCTCATCGTGCGCTCCTCGGCCATTGGCGAAGACAGTCCAGACGCGTCGTTTGCCGGTCAGCAGCTCAGCATTCTGAACGTCCGTCGGTTCGAGGACCTGCTCCACGCGCTTCGACGGTGCTGGGCCTCGCTTTTCAGCCTCCCAGCCCTCCGCTACCGCGCACGCTTCGCGAAGCCAGGCCAGGTACCAGTGATTGCAGTAATCGTGCAAGCGCAGATTGCCTGCGAGGCGGCTGGCACTCTCTTCACCATCGACCCGGTGGGCGTATCCAGTCAGATCGTCGTCGAAGCGGTCTGGGGTCTCGGCGAAGCGCTGGCCCAGGGCGAGGTCAGTCCGGATCGTTACCTGGTCGATCGCGAGACACTCGCCGAGGCGGCTCGCCCCCGCATTGGCGATAAGCGGTGCCAGCGTGTCCTCGACCCCAAGAACGGGACTCGCATCGCGCCGGTTCCGCTCTGGCGCCGACGGCGGCCGGTCCTCGACCCGGTCCAGCTTGGCGGACTGGCATTACTCGGACTCCAGATCGAGCGCCTGCTCGGCTATCCGCAGGATATCGAATGGGGCCTGGCGGGTGGCCGCTGGTACATCTTTCAATCCCGTGCGATCACCGCGCTGTCGCCAGCTGCCGAAGGATCGAGCTCATTGCTTGTCGAGCGCCGCGAATGGACCAGTGGCTTCCTCGACGAGCGGCTGAGCGAGCCAGTTTCGCCGCTCGGCTGGTCGATTCTCCAGCCGGATCTCGAGAACATCGCCTTCCGAGAGCCGCTCCGCATGCTCGGCGTCGACCCGTCCGACCTGGAGCCCATTACCCGACTCTGGAACGGGCGCCCCTACGTCAACGTCGCGGTGTTCGAAGCACTCTACAAGCTCTTCCCGACATTTCTCCTACCGGAGGATGCGCGGCGCTTCTTCCCAGGAGGGAGTGTCGAGCGGCGGAAGCGTGCTCGACGGCCGCGCTCGTTGCTGGCGCCGGAGGTGATCGTCGGCCTGATCGGGGCCATCGCGCGCGATCCCGCGGTCGTCTCACCTCTGTCCAACGATCGTGCCTGGGAGGCGTTCGAGCGGGAGTACGTCCAGGCCATGCGGGAGATCGCGTTTGTGGTGGACGTTCTCGAGCGGCAGATGCCCCTGAGTCTCGAGCGCATTCAGGGCGTGATCGACCAGGTCGAACGATATAATCGCCGATTGCTCCAGATCCATCGCTGGAGCCTGACCTACGCCGAGGTCGCTTACTCGGTCCTGCGACGCGTTGCCCGCCTCGTGCTCGGTCAGGGGCAGGCGGCGGCGTACTGTAGTGCTGTTGTCGCGGATCTGGACGATTACTCGATGGAGCTGAATCAGGCGCTCCGTGCGCTGGCGGGGAGGCTGCACAGCGAGGATTTCCAGGAAACGCTTCGCAAATTCCTCGCCGAACACGGACATCGCTCGTTCAGCCTCGATCTGATTCGCCCGACTTTCGCGGACGATCCTGAACAGGTACTGGCGCTGATTCGCAGGAACCACGAATCGGAGACTGAACGGCGGGTCGACGTAGCGACCGCGCTTTCCGCCGACAACCACTCTGCCTCGCCGCTCTTTGCTGCACCGCCAGGCAGTGGGCCTGGCAGCGCGATGGCAAGGATCGAGTCGTCAGTGTCAGCACCGGTCGTTCGCGGGCCAGGCCGGTGGATGCTCGGGTTGCTGGCCGGACTGACTCGACGGTACGTTCGGCTGCGAGAAAATCAGCGGCTGACCTGGCAGCGGGGACTGGCCCTGCTCCGCCGGCTCTACCTGCTGGCTGGCCAGGTCCTGGTCCGAGAGGGTCTGCTGACCCGGCCCGAGGACGTCTTCTTTCTCACTGCCGACGAGGTGCGGCAGGCTTCGGTGGTCCCGGCGCGCGGGCTGCACAGCCGCATCGCGGAACGCGCACGTCGTTACGCCGAGAACTGTGCCAGCGCGGCCTACCCACGATTTTTGAGTGGCAATCGGCCGATGGACGACCGTGACCTCGAGCTCGCGCAGGAATCCGAGCAGGGCTCTGAGCTACACGGTGAACCGGTCAGCCCGGGCATCGGCCGAGGAAAGGCCCGCGTCATCCTGCATCCAGACGATCTTGACCAGATCGAGCCTGGCGATGTGCTGGTCACCCGTGGAGCGGACCCCGGGTGGACGCCCGTCTTTGACCGCCTGGCCGCACTGGTGATGGAGACTGGCGGCCAGCTCTCCCACGCCTCGGTCGTCGCTCGAGAATACCGGCTGCCGGCTGTCGTCGGCGTCGCCGCGGCGACAGAACTGATCCAGACCGGTGAGGACCTGATCGTCGACGGTTCGAAGGGTATCGTCCGACGCCTTCGAACGGCTGGTCTGGCGCCCTCGCGCACAGAGTCGATTCCCTGAGGATCGCCGCACCCGTGGCGGGGATGGTACCCCGCCCTCGTGTCTTCGCAGGGGAGACGTCTGGGAGCCAGAGCCCAGCTGCTCCCCTCGTTCTGTTCCCGATCGAGTCCCGCGGGATCGAACGGTTTGAGCCCCTACACCGTTACCGCCGTCGATGGCACGCATCATGCGCTTCCTTCACGGCTTAGGAGCCGATCTTCTATCTCCCGATAAAATGCGTGGGCCCTCGATCGTCTGACCGGCGGCTTGCGCTCCCGGTCCGCCGGGGGTATAATTCACACATCCCAGGCGACCGGAAATTGAGACCGAGACACCGGTTCGGCGACTGGGTGCGCCGGAGTGCTAGTCCGACGCTCGATGGAGAGTGGGGACGGTTCGGGGCACCTCACCGAACAGGTGTCTTAGTTTGTTAGCCACGGTATGGTTGCCTGGTCTTTGGCGCCTCAACGAGAATGCGGGGTCTACCAGCGTGGGTAGACTGTGGTGAGGCCACGATGTTGCCAGCAAACGCCGAGTTATCTCCCGCATCTCCAGTTCGGCTTCGTGCGGACGAGTCCGCGGTTCTCCTCGAAATTGCCCAGGCAGCCGGGTCAACACTCGACCTGCACGAAGTCCTGGAACGGGTCGCGGAAAAGACCGCGCGCCTGACTGGAGCCGACCGATGCAGCCTCTGGCTCCTCGATAGTACGCGCGACCTCCTGCTGCCTGCTGCCATCTACGGGATCGACCCGAGCTTCGCCGCCCGCTGGAAGCGCAAGATCCTCGCGATCAAGGACGAACGTCTCTCCCAGGAAGCCATCACGACCGGCCAGCCCGTTGTCGTACTCGATGCCGCGACCGATCCGCGCACCGACAAGAAAGCAGTCGACTTCTTTGGCGATAAGTCGATCCTGGTCGTTCCTCTCGCAAACAAAGGGCGCGTGATCGGCACGCTCTTTCTCAATCACATCAGCCACCCGTACTGGTATTCCTCACAGGAGATCGCGATCATCCAGGCTATTGCCAGCCAGGCAGCGGTGGCGATCGAGAACGCCCAGCTCTACGAAGAGAGCCGTCGGCAGCGTCATGAGCTACTCGCCTCTTTTCGACGCATCGGTGATGCCCTCGCCGCCGGTCTGGATCTTTCCGATACCCTTCGTCTGGTTGTCGAGCTCGCCACCGAGATGCTGCGCGCAACCGTTGGCGGTCTGACCCTCCTGCCCAGTGATGGAGCACTGGGAACGACGCAGTGGGTACCGATAGATGCCCTCGACCGTTACGGTCCCGAGCTTCAGGCGATGTCGGATCTCGCCCGAGAGGTCGAGCATCGTCGCGAACCATACTACGTTGCCGACCTGCACGAACGCCGTCGAGACGGCGTGAGCGGCAGTGGGAGCGAATCTCTCCGAACCTACGTCGGCGTCCCGCTCTACCTGCGCGGCGAGATCATCGGAACACTCGGCGTCTTCCACGCTCTGCCCAAGCGATTTTCCCCCGCCGAGATCGACCTGCTCGCATCGTTCGGCGCTCAGGCGGCGATCGCGATCGACAACGCCCGGCTCTTCACGCGGCTCCAGCGACAGGTCGAGGAGCTCTCCGCAGCTGCCCAGCGCAATGCCGAGCTCTATACGCGCCTGCAGCTCGAGAAGAAGCGGCTGGACGTCATCTTTCAAAACTCGACCGATGCTATCTTCATGGTTGATCGCGACGGCCACATCGTCGCGTTTAATCCAGCCGCCGAGCTGCTCACCGGCTGGTCGACCGAGGAGATCCTTGGACGATACTGCAGCGATGCTTTTCCCGGCGAGCCAGATAACACTCCGGATCTGAGCGATGCGACCCTGCAGGTCCTAGCCGAGGGAGCCGCTCAGGATACGGTCGTCGAAGCGACGATCGTAAATCGGTCCGGTCATCGCCGACACGTCGCGGCGAGCTTTGCGTACGTCGCAGCCAGCAACGGCGAAGGACCGTACGCATTGGCAGTCGTGCGAGATATCAGTCGGCAGAAGGAGGTAGAGCGACTCAAGTCAGATTTTATCTCAATGGTCAGTCACGAGCTACGAACCCCGCTCGCGGTCATCAAAGGATACGCTGCGACGCTTCTCAACCCCTCGCTTCACCTCGATCCCGAGCGCCAGATTCGCTTTCTGCGCGGCATCAATGACGCATCGGATCGCCTCACTCGACTTATCGACAACCTGCTCTCCGTTTCGCGGTTCGAGTCGGGGCGCTTCAAACTCAACCTTCAGATGGTCGACCTCGCGGATGCCGTTCGAAAGGTCGTCGGGGGGATGCGCTCGTCGGTTGGATCGCACACGCTCCGCTGTAGCGTGCCACCCGAGGGTGTCTTCTTACGCGTCGATCGCGATCAGATCGAGCAGGTCCTGATCAATCTCGTCACCAATGCGATCAAGTATTCCCCCGAGGGAGGCGAAATCGTGGTCGAGCTCCGGGTCGTGCCAGAATCGTCCCTGCTGGCCGATCCGGCGGAATCGGATGGTCCGAACCGGTGCGCAGTCTTACTCTCGGTTAAGGACGATGGAATCGGTATTCCCCCCAACCAGTTCCGTTTCATCTTTGACAAGTTCTATCGGGGAGACGCGCCGGCGGTCAAGCGTGTTCCCGGGACCGGGCTTGGTCTCTTCATCTGCAAGAGCATCGTCGAGGCTCATCGTGGCCGAATCTGGGTCGAGAGCCAGCTTGGTCGCGGGAGCACATTCTATGTTGCTCTCCCTCAGGAGTGAAGTTGAATGTCCCACACCATCCTCGTCGTCGATGACGATCCCGATATCTGCGAAATCGTTCGGGCGAACCTCGAGGGCGCCGGCTACGACGTCGTCGTCGCGGCCGACGGCGCATCTGGTCTCGCTGCTGCCCGTGAGATCCAGCCCGATCTGGTGATCCTGGACGTCTTGATGCCGGAGCTGGACGGGTGGCAGGTGCTCGAAGCCCTGGAAAAGGATCCCGTCACCGCCGGCCGACCGGTCATCATGCTCACCTGCAAGGGCGACGACCAGGATATCCTGCGGGGCCTGGGCCAGGGTGCAGTCGAGTACTTCACCAAGCCGTTCTATCCCGAGAACCTCGTCGCCAGCGTCAAGATCCTCCTGGATGTCTTCGATGCACCAATGCGCGATCATCGGCGTCAGCAGTTGATCGCACGGCGTCAACGACTGATGGTACGCGCCCCGACGGCAACGTCGCCGTCCTGATCAGCGTTTGAAGCGATATCCGTCAATGGGAGGAGAGGATGCTCAAAACTGAGCGAATCCTCGTGGTCGAAGATGATCCCCAGGTCGCCGAGATTCTGCAATGGAACCTATTCGCCGCGGGATACCAGGTAACGGTCGTCCAGGATGGGCTCGCGGCGCTGCGCGCGTTCGATGACGAGCGGCCCGCGCTCGTCACGATCGATCTGAATGTGCCCTCCGTGTCCGGGTTCCGTCTGGTCGAGCTGTTCAAACGCCACGCCCCCCAGATCCCAATCCTCGTCGTCACCGCCCTGGCGTTCGAAGAAGCCGAGGAGATCGCTCGCGCCGGGGCTGAGGACTTCGTCACCAAGCCGTTCGATCCGTACCAGCTGGTGCGGAAGATCGAGTACCATCTCCACCGCGATAAGACCGCGCCTTCGACCCCACCACCGCTTTCCCCCACGCCCTCGCGCATCAAGCCAGCCATCGAAGTTGCCTGATCCCACTCGCACGATTCCCGTGTCGCCCCGCGGGGGCGGGATCCCCGGTCCTTCATCCCCGCGGGGATGCGACGCTCGCGAAGAACTCGGCCAGCGGCGCCGTCCCCGGATCGCCCGCGTGCGCCAGGTAGCCAAGCCCCCAGGCATCCTCGATCGTTCGCAGCAGGCTGTAGTGGGTGTACACGAGGTCCGAGTGGTAGCCGCGCCGTCCATCCGCCGCGATCACGAGCGCCGGAACACGGCCGCCACCCGCGTTCCCACAGCATCCAGCCGCGGTGACACCTTCATCCCAGACGATGAAGAGAGCCCCGTGATCCTGCCAGGCCGAGGACCGAAGGATCTGTGGGACGAACGTCGCGAGCCAGGCGTCACCCTCCCGGGTCGACGCGTTATGCATATCGTGGCTAAGGTTTGGCGAGATCCAGACGAAATCGGCAAGCCGGCCTCCCGCCAGATCGCTCGCGAACTCGCCTAACGGAACGATCCGGCGGCAGCGCTCCGGGTTGGTCCGCACGTCGTCGAAATAGACGAATGGGTCGTGACGCCGGACGTAGCCATTCTCCTGGAGCAGCGGGAGCCCACCGCCGGCCTGGACCCCCTGGAAGCACGGATGCGGTAAATCTTCCATGTACGCGGTCCAGGTTCGATGCTGCGCCTCGAGCTGATCGACGAGATTGCGCGCAGCGACCGTGCAGGTCGCGCAGTCGTCAGTGATCCCCTGCGTCGAGCCCGAGATCAGCGCGAGGTAATTTGGCAGGCTTGGATGGCGGATCGCGTAGTAGCGCGTGGCCAGGGCAAAGGTCGCGGCAAGATGATTGATATATGGCGCATCTGGCGAGCCGATGACCTGATCGTACTCGCGGTTCTCCATGACAATCACAAAGATATGGCCGAGAGGTGGAACAGCGCGGTCCAGTGCCGACGTCGGCTCGCTGCGCCCGGGTGATGGAACGGGCGTTGCCGTGGGCGCGGGACGGGTCAGGGGGGCGCACGCCACCAGCGCGACGGCCAGCAGAATGCCAAGAAAGGCAGTGAGCACACGGCTCCGCTGTCCCCAACGGGCTGGTACGTCGCGCGCCGTGGCACGCTGGTCAGGTTCCACCACGGGTCACTCGAGACACGCGACGACCGCCGTGTGCAGTCGCGGGCGGAAGCCGATGATCGCCTGATTGCTCCGCGTCGGGTAGACCCGATTGCTCAGCAGGACGACGGAGAGCAAGCGCGCCGGATCGATCCAGATCGACGTGCCGGTGAACCCGGTATGCCCGAACGCCGCGGGCGAAAGCGATGGCCCGGCCGAGTTGGATGGGCTCGCCGTGTCCCAGCCGAGCGCGCGGGTCGATCCCTCGACCCGGCCGTCTCGCTGTACGAATCGCGACACTGTCTCCGCGTTTACAATACGTACCCCGTCGAGCTCACCACCACCCAGCATCATCCGTGCAAAGCGGGACAGGTCGCGCGCGGTGCTGAAGAGACCGGCGTGTGGAGCAATCCCTCCCATCATCCAGGCACACTCGTCGTGAACCTCGCCACGGATGATCCGCTGTCCGCGCCAGACATCGTGCTCGGTGGGCGCGATTCGCCCCCAGAGGATCGGCGGCGGATTGAAGAGCGTCGCACCCATGCGTAACGGCTCGAAGATTCGTCGCGCGGCCAATCGATCCAAGCGCTCGCCCGCGATTACCTCCAACGCCGCGCCCAGCGCGATGATCCCGACGTCGCTGTAGACTGCCCGCGTGCCAGTCGGATAGTCTAGCGGGCACGCGCAGGCCTCGGCGACGATCGCCTCGCGGTCGCGTGGCAGGCGCCGCGCAGTCGCATACGCGGTGAAGCCACCCGGAAAGACCGCCGGCAGGCCAGAGCAGTGGAGCAGGAGGTCGCGAATCAGGATGTGCTCCTTCCCGTTCTGTCCAAACGCCGGCAGATAGCGCACGACCGGTGCCTCCAGGTCGAGCTTTCCTTCGTCGACCAGGATCATCGCCAGCGTCGTGGTGGCCACGACCTTGGTGAGCGATGCCAGGTCGTACAGCGTATCGACGTCGACCGGCGCGGCATCCGGATCGGTCGTCAACCGGCCGAATCCTCGCGCCAGGAGAATGTCATCGCCACGACCGATCACCAGCGCGGCACCTGGGAAGACGCCGTCGACGACCGCCTGGTCGACCAGATCCTCGACCTCGGCGAACCGATTCTTGCGTCGGGCCGCGCGGGTCGGCGTCGGCAGATCGTCCAGACTCTGCATCAGTCTCAGATAGTTCTCGCCCGGCACGATCGTTCCTAGCACGACCGCGTGCCGGGCGCCGGTGCAGCGAGGCAGCGTACCAACGCGTCCGTGCAGGGTTTCGTAGCCGAGAATCGCGAAGCCGATCGCTTCCTTCGCATCCGAGGAGATGCCGAAGTCCTCCGGTCGCCGAATCTGCGCTGGCGCTAGCTCGTGCGCGAGCCAGTCGACCAGCGTCGGGTTCGCCGCGCCACCACCCGACACGACGACCTCGTCAACCGGGGGAAGAAAGCGGCGGTAGGCGTCGGCGATGGAGTGGACCGTCAGCGCCGTGGCCGTCGCCACCACGTCGGCGGCCGATAGTCCGCGTGCGCGTCCGGTGGCCAGAAGCCGCTCCGCGTAGGCCACGCCGAACTGCTCTCGCCCGGTCGTCTTCGGCGGGAGACGCGCGAAAAACGGATCCTCCAGTAGCTCCCGCAGGAGCTGTCTGTCAATCTTCCCGCCTGCCGCGACGCGGCCGTCACGATCGAATGGCTGATCGAAGAGAAATCCCATCAGCGCGTCGATAATCATGTTGCCCGGGCCGGTGTCGAACGCGATGACGTCGTCAGGGCGGCCACCCGCCGGGATCGCCGTCACGTTGGCGATGCCGCCGATGTTCTGGAGCGCGCGAGACCGCCGTGAATCTGCGAAGAGAAGATAGTCGACGTAGGAGATCAGCGGCGCTCCCTGCCCGCCCGCGGCGACATCACGGGGACGAAAATTCGCCACGACGGTCCGGCCGGTCCGCTCGGCGATCACCGCCGGCTCGGCAATCTGGAGCGTCGAGGGCGGATCGTCGCCCGGTTGGACCGCATGGTAGATCGTCTGCCCGTGAGAGGCGATCAGATCGACGTCGCTCGGCTGGAGCCCGGCAGCGTTGATCGCCGCCAGCGCCGCGCGCGCGAACCACTCCCCGAGGAGAGCGTTCAGGCGGCAGATTCGATCGATGGTGCCCTGTGACGGCGAGCACGCCGCCAGGACGTCCGCGCGTAGCTCGGCCGGGTAAGGAACTGTTATCGCCGCGAGTGTCGAAACCTGGACCCCTCCCTCGCGACGATTGACGTCGACCACGGCGGCATCGACACCATCGGCCGAGGTGCCGGACATCAGCCCAACGACGAGCATGGGATACCCCTTGACCTGAAGCGCAGATTGTATGGTAATACTACACGACCGGCGGAACACGAGACGGGATGCGGTCGGGCCCTGACGCGGTCCGCGGAGGCACCGAGCCGACACGAGCAGCTCCCACCGACCGGCCCGTCGATGAAGGATTGAGATGACAGGCGATCAGCAGTTTGTGACCAGAACGACGATTCCTGACCTCTTCCTGGTGGAGCGGCCCACCCTTGGCGACGAGCGCGGCTTCTTCCGCGAGGTGGAGCGACGGCGAGTCGACGTCGAAGCAGTCCTCGACGCACGCGTCGAGCACCGCCAGTGGAATCACTCGCGCTCGACGCGCGGCGTTCTCCGGGGAATCCACGTCGCACAGTGGACGAAGTGCATCTACGTTGTCCGGGGCGACGTCCAGGCGGTCGTCGTGGACCTGCGCCTGGACTCCGATCACTTCGGCAAGCACGAATCGTTCGTACTCGGCGACAGCCGACGGGCGATGATCGTCGTCCCTCCCGGCTGCGGTAACTCATTTCTGGTGCTGAGCGACGAGGTCGATTACATCTACTCGGTCGACCGGGAGTGGTACCCCGGTGGCGAGTTCGGTGTGACCTGGAACGATCCGGATCTCGCCGTCAGCTGGAAGCTCGACGGCACGCCGATCCTCTCGGCACGCGACGCCAGTCTGCCACGCGTGCGGGACCTGTTCCCAGACAGATTCTGATCGCGATCTCACGCGTCAGGTGACGTCCCCGGGCGAGGAGTACGCATTCCCCTCGTACCAGTACCGGGTGACGACGCACGGGAGTGACTCCAGGGAGAGACACCCTGGAGCTCGCTGAGTGCGCGGTGGCGGTCATTCCGAGCACGACCCGCCAGCGGGTTCCGCGGCAATCTCTGGCCTGTCACGGCGAAACCCCGGTCCAGGGGCGCCGCGGCGCGGAGTGACGCGACGTCACGCTTCCCCCGCAAACCGTGTCACTCGACGAGCCCGGTCCGGTCGATGCTTTCGACGAAGAAGCGCTGGGTGAACAGGTAGATCACCAGCGGCGGCAGCACGACCAGCAGCGTCGCCGCCATGGACAACGCTTCATTGAAATATTCGTGCGCCTGGCCCGACGTCATCTGATCCAGCACGGTCCAGAGCACGGAGAGCCGCATTGGCAGCGTGAAGTGCTCCGGCGTCATGAAGAACATCGTGGGCTGGAAGTAATCGTTCCAGTGCCAGACGAACGAGAACAGCAGGACGACCAGAATGGCCGGAGTCGCGAGTGGAAGCATGATCTGCCAGTAGATCCGAAAAGGGCTGGCGCCGTCGATACTCGCCGCATCCTCCAGCTCCCAGGGTAATCCTCGAAAGAACTGTCGGAAGACCAGAACGAACAGGGCACCGTCCAGCCCGTGACCGAGAAATGGCGGAAGGACGAAAGGATAGATCGTATTGATCCAGCCCAGGTTCTTGTACAGGATGAAGAGCGGCACGATGATCGTCTGGGGAGGGATCAGGAAGGTGAAGATGACGAGAAGGAAGAGCACCTCCCGGCCCGGAAACCGCATGCGCGCGAAACCATAGGCAACGAAAGAGCAGACGATCACCTGGCCGATCGCCGCGGGGACACTGATCTGCAGGCTGTTCCCGAGAGCCGGCAGGTAGTTCAGAATCTGGTAAGCGAGGACATAGTTCAGCCAGTAGATACCGCGGGGAACCCAGGTGACGGTGATATCCGCCAGATCCTCTGGCGACTTCAGCGACGTCGTGAACATGTAGAAGACGGGAAACAGGAAGACAAATGACACGTCAATCAGAACGAGGTAGGTGAGAGTCCGTCCCAGCAGAAACAGGCTGCGCCGCTGCAGCACCGTTGGATCGAGCCACGGACGGATGGTCATCGCGGTCGCAAGCCGGCCTGGCCACGACCGGCTTCGCACACGCTCACCGGACAGCATCGCCCTCACCTCTCTCCGGCGTAGTAGACGAATTTTGTCGACAGGACCAGCACGAGCGTGAGGATAAGAAACACTGCCACGAAGTACAGCCAGCCTAGCGCAGCACCGTATCCCAGCCGAATGCTCTGGGTGAGAGCAACCTGCTGGATGTAGACGAGAAGCCGATTGAACGGCGCAGTGAACGAGTCGACGATCGTGTAGATCAGATTGACGAGAATGAATGGCGAGACCATCGGGAGCGTGATCTTCCAGAAGATGCCCCAGCTCGACGCACCATCGACCCGGGCAGCCTCGTAGAGGGATAGAGGAATACTGTGCAGGGCGGCGATGAACACCAGAATCTGTACGCCCGATCCCCAGAGAATAAAGGTGACCCGGCTGATCAGATCGAAAAGCGGCTCGACCGCGCTGGAGCCGACGGAGAAGTTCAGAAGCGCACGGAGCTCGGCCGGATCGCTAACGATGACCTGCCGGCCCACGCCCTGATTGAATAGCTGCTGAACCACCCAGGCCGAGCCGATCACGACCGGCATGAAGAAGACCACGCGAAACAGCATGCGACCGGGGACGGGCGCCGTGACGAGCAGTGCAATGCTGAGTGCGAAGACGTTGATAATCGGCAGGGCAATCAGCAGGTTGCTGAGCGTTTCCCAGAACAGTGGAAGGAACTTCACGTCGACCAGGAAGGCCTGGCGGTAGTTCTCCAAGCCCACGGCTTCCGTTCGCAGGGATCCCAGGTCGGTGACCTCGCGGAAGCTCAGCCAGAAGGAGAACAGTAATGGCCAGGCAAGGAGGATGAGAAAGCCGACGATCCAGGGACTGATGAACAGGTAGCCATACAGCGAGCGTTGCGCCCGCAGCGAGAGCCGTCTCGCGGATAGACGCGACACGTCGAGCGGCAAAGATCTCGCCATCGCGCATTACCCTCCTTGCCCGCCAGCACGGTCGGTGATTCTCCCAACCGCCCGGGCACCCTGGTCTCCGGACGCCGATCCGGATACGATCACATATCCCCGCGCCGGAACGATTCGAGCCCCGTCCTGATACGCCTCATCCCCATAGTTCACGACGACGCGCGTCCCGTCCTCATAGGTCGTCGCGAACACGTTCGGGGCAAGCTGCTGGTGATCCACGATAAATTCGGTCCAGGTCGCGTCAAGCTGCCGCGCGAGCCGGTACTGCTGCGCGACGGCATCCAGCCAATCGTCATATCGGGAGCTGAAAAGGACATTGTAGGGCGTATCGCCCAGATCGAGCGGCGCGGTGTAGGTCAGCTCGAAGGTTGGCAGCGCCCCGTATTCGATCTGCCGCAAGAAGTCGTGCGGCAGATCTCCCTGGAGGTTCACGGGTGTTCCGCTATAGGTCACCAGACCGTGGAGCGCTATTGGCAGGAAGGGGATCGACTCGTCGAAGAACTGATAGTCGGTACGATCGAGCGAGAGGCCCGAGATGTGATCCGTCGCACCGACGAGGTAATCGTCCGCGCCGGCGACACCGACCCAACCGGTCTGCTGGCGCACGTACGACAGGATCTCACGCCAGACCGCGACGTACTGCTCCCGATTCAGCGGGTGCTGTGCATTATGATCGTCGAGCGCGATATTCGCGACATCGGAGAGCAGCACGCCACCGATCCCCCAGTGCGCGAGCGTTGGCACGTCGTGCGAAATGTAGCGCTCGAAGGCGAAGATCGGGTTGAGAACGTACCGTCGGGACAGGCGATCGTAGATCGGCAGCAGGTTGGCTCCGCGAACGACGTCTCCTCGGGCCGAGAAGCCGCCGTTTTCCTCCTCCGCCCAGGTATATTGATCCTGGAGTACCAGCCGATCGCCGTGCTCGGCGCAGTAATCAGCCAGGCGGCGTAGCCCTTCACTTCCACCCAGCCGGTGATCCGGCGGCATGACAATCGGCCAGCGACCGGCGAAGCCACCCTGTTCCCAGCCAACCAGCGTTACCAGCACGTGATCGACCCCGCGTTGCGCGAGCGCGTCGAGAATCTGTATGACCTGATCGTAGGTCGTTAGCTGAACGAACTGAGGGAATGGAAAGGCTGGCTTCTCGACGCCCATGAAGAAGCGCAGGTGAAGCGGGTACACGGGCTGGTGGACGCGCGATACCTCGCGGTCGGTCATCAGATACTGGCGGTAGGCGCGGGCCATCCCGACGTATGACGCGTCCGGGGCGTCGAGGAACTGGTAGCGCAAGCGATAGCTGGTTTGGGTGCGGGCCTGGTCGAACCGAGAGACGAGCGTCGTGCGAGAGCGTGGGTACAGCGTCGAGCGGCGCACGATGAACCGCGCTGCGATCCGGTTCAAGGAGCCGGAGCTATCCGCGACTGCTGCCTCCAGGGAGGCGTCGAGCGCTCCTTCGGTCAGGATCGCCAGGTAGCCCGCGTCGCCCGCGACCTCGCCGAAGACCGGCATCGACACCTGCTCGCTGCGCCAGGCATCCGGGCCAAAGATCAGGCTCGCCGGCCCGTAGACCGCCGCGTCGTAGCTCCGACGGTATCCGGGCTGCTGGGGACGGAAGTGGACCAGGGCGCCAGTCCCATCGGGAACGACGAAGTAGCCGCTGACGTCGCTCGAGGTGGCCCCCAGGAACGGAAGTGGCTCGATTCCGACAAAGAGGTTCTGCCCTTCTTCGGAAAGGGATTCGCGCGGAATCGAGACGTCTAGATAGTCGTCGCCAAGCTGGAAGAGCATGCGGAATCCCAGCCCGAGGTCATTGAAGCGAAAATCAGCGGCGGCCCCTCGAGCGAGCGACGTCACGGCGATTATCGGCTTGCCGATGGCCGAGTCAGTGTAGTTTTCGTGGTCACGGTGCGAATCAGTGTAGTAGACGAAGAAGACCGCTTTCTCCTGATCGCGCGTCGGCGCGCGTTGCCCCGCCACGCCGTCAATCGGATTGCTCGTCCAGAGCTTACCGTTTCGCTTATCCTCGACGATGAGCTGGCTCGTCGTCGGCTCCAGGTATAGACGTAGATGCGCGCTTTCAGCAGCAAGCCGGAAGGACGACGGAATCGTCGACTCGGCGGCCACCGGTGGGGGCGCGGCTGCCAGGATCACCGACAGCACTAGCGCGACGGCCAGAGCAGCGCGGCCCGGGAGGCTAGAGAGTGCTGATCTCATACAGAACCTCCCAGGCAAAACGCAGCATCTGGCTTGTCACCAGGTAGATCAGGCCGAGAAAGCCGAAGAGCACGGCCATCCCGAAGAGATTACCGACGAGCATCCGCGCAGACTGCCCCAGCTCCAGATCGTGGACGATCCTCACCTGGAGAAAGAACAGCAACGCGCACCAGAGGTAGGTCACACTGATCAGCGTGTGAAACAACGCCAGATCGTCGCGTACGAGCACGTGGCTGAACGCGTAGATCGGCAGGGTGAGCAGGATGTACGGCACGAGACAGTAGGCGCTACTCTTGAGAACAGCGCGAAACGACGCCTCACCCGCGAAGATCACGCCCACTCCATAGTTGACGATCACCCAGGCAAGCCACGGCGCCAGCACGTGAAGACACTCGATCACGACGTTGATCTGATCCGGATCGACCTCCTGGAGATAGTAGGAGGTAATGACGTTGAAGGGCGAGAGATAATTCACGAACTGGTCGAGGGTTGGATTGGCAAGCATGTGGAAGGCGAGCAGCCAGAGACTACCGATGCGGACGACGCACGCGAGTCCGAGGAGGACTGGCACGGCCCAGAGGCTACCGGATTCGCGCAGGTCCCAGAGGGTGTCTTCGGGGTGCCGCAGAATGCCGTACACCGCCCGTATCTCCAATGGCCAGGTTCCGCCGACGATTCGGCGGTTGGTCGCTACGATCAGCCGCCGTACCATACCGCCGAAAAAGCTCAGGATGACGAGGATGAGCCCCGTGGCGATGACCAGCCAGGCAAAGTTCCCCCGGAGCCAGTTGTAGCGGTACTCTTCGAACGCCTGAGAATAGCCGTCGCGGTCGAAGGCCCGCTGGAACTCAGCCATCGCCGCCGGGTAGTTCTCCTGGCGAAAGAGGGCCCGACCAATCCCGGCGTGGGCGATCTCGTACTGGTTGTCGTAGCGGAGCACCTCGTTCCAGAGCTGCGCTGCCTGAGCGTAGTGTCCATCGAAATAAAGCTGGCTCGCCTGGTGGATGAGCTGCGTGAACCGGGTGGGCCGCAGCCGATAAACCACCTCGCGGCCGGTATCGAGCACGTACAGGCGTCCGCTGTCGTCCGTGGCGATTGCCGCGGGCACGTCGAACTGCTCGCGTCCAAACCCCGGCCCTCCGAAGGTCATCAGCAGCCGACGCGACTGATCGTACTGATAGACCCGCGCGCTATTCTGATCGATCGCGGACACGACCCCGAAGCGGTCGACGGTCACCGCGACGAAGCCCGGCACCCCCAGCCGCGCCCCCGGCACCCCCATTTCGCCAAAGAACTGGTGATCCTCGGTCGAGGGACGAAAGATATTGACGCCGACGGGGTTGAGCTTCTGGATCTGATCGATCGTCGTCGTCGCCACGGCCGTGTACAGAAAGCCATCGGGCGTCAGGTACATATCCGAGTGAGGTACCGGCTCGGGCTCCAGGATCTGCCGCTTCTGCTCCTGCGTTGCCACCAGATTGATGATCAGCCAGCGCAGATCGAACTGCAGGCGGGTCGCTCCGAAGTAGCCACGGAAATTGCCATCAGTGTCCAGAACCATGATCCCGGCCGTCGATCCCTCTTCAAGCACGTAGAGGTAGCCCCGCCGGTCGACGACCAGCTTGGCCGGGCGAAAGCTGCGCTGCGCGGCGAGCAGCGGCGAGGCAGGCTTCTTGAACTGGCGAACGATCTGACCGGTGCGGTCGACGTCGATGATCCGCCCGTTGCCCGTATCGGCGATGAAGATATCGCCGCGCGGCGTGACGAACACGCCCTCGGGCTCGCTCAAGCCAAGCGACTTGCCGTAGATCCTCAGGAGCTTCCCATTCGGATCGAAGCTGAGCACACGGTCGTGCCCGGAGTCGGCGACGTAGAGATCACCCTGTCCGTCGACGAATATTCCTTTTGGATCTTTGAACGGCCCGGCTTCCGTGTTCAGGCCGCTGATCTCGAGATCGCGGACGTAAGGCTGGGGGATCGGCAGGCGGGTGCCACGAGCATCCACCGTGTAGGCGGAGAAGAGCTGGGGCGAGTCGGCGCTGGCGACGTCAGTGCTCGCGGCAAGCAATGTCGCCACCGCCAGCGCGACCAGGACGTGTCGCCCGCGCCGTCCGAGATCTATCATCCTTTGATCCCCGAGTAGGCCATGGTTTCGATCACCCGACGACGGAAGTACGCGAAGACGATCAGCGGAGGCGCGGTCGTCAGGAACGTGGCCGCGGCCGCGGCGCCCTGGCGAGCGATCGAATCACCCCCTATGGTCGCCACCGCGAGTGGCAAGGTCCGCATCGCCTCGCTGCGCGTGAAGATCAGCGGCCCGAAAAACTCGTTCCAGGTACTGATGAAAGTGATGATCGTCAGTGTTGCCCAGGCCGGCTTTGCCAGCGGCATGATCATCGTCCAGAAGATGCGCCATTCACCCGCACCGTCTATGCGCGCGGATTCCAGAACCTCGTCCGGAATCTGCTCGATGAACTGTTTCATCAGAAACAGCGCATAGGCGCTCGCGAGCTGAGGGAGAATCAGCGCCCAGTACGTATCGATCATTCCCAGCGAGTCGACCACGATATAGCGGGGAATCTGGGTGACCTCGGGAGCGAACATCAGCGCGGCGACGATAGTCGAGAAGATCAGATTGCGCCCGGGCAGCGACCTGTGCTTGGCAAGCGGGTAGGCTCCCATGCTCCCGAGGATGACGATGCCGGTCACCGCCACGACCGCGACCAGCGTGCTGTTGAAAATGTAACGGGTGAACGGCACCTCCAGCGCCGAGGTGGCGATGATCAGCGTTCGGAAATTGTCGAGCGTCGGATGCCGCACGAAGAGATGGGGGGGCCAGAGGAAGAGCTCGTCCAGCGGCTTCAGGGCCGTCGAAACCATGTAGATCAGCGGCAGGATCATCAGCACGGCGAGCGCCGTTAGGAAGCCGGTGACGACGACGTGATCCCACGAGACTGCAGGCGGTCGGCGGACGGTACCGGTTTGGGCGATCACGGTTATTCCTCGCTGAATACACGCATGGCGGTGCGCCCCAGCAGGAAGGTGAAGACGAAGAGGATCACCGCGATTGCTGCGGCGTAGCCCATCTCGAATCGGATGAAGGCGTAGTCGTAGAGGTGCGCCACGATCGTGTGGCCGGCGTAGAGCGGGCTCGGTAGGCCCGCCAGCTGGATCGCGACCTGAAAGACGCTGAACGAGCCGACGATCGCCATCACCGCGCCGAAAAGCAGCTGTGGTCGCATCATCGGCAGGGTGACGTACCAGACCTCCTGCAGCGCACTCTGGATCCCGTCGACCCGCGCGGCCTCGTACAGCTCGGTCGGCACGGTCTGGAGACCGGCCAGGAAGACGAGGAAGTTCGTCCCCATGCTCATCCAGAGCGACACGAACATGATCACCGGCAGGATCGTATCTTTGTCGAGCAGCCAGGGGAAAGGCTCCGAAAGTATTCCAGTGCTCATAAGCAGCGTATTGAGCAGGCCGTACCGATCGCTCGAGAAGACGTAGCGCCAGATCACCGACATCGCGATGGCGCTGGTGATCGAGGGAGTATAGAAGGCGAGGGTATAGGGCGTTTTGAAGCGAACGCGGTTGATCAGCCAGGCCAAGGCGAACGAGATGGCGTAGCCCAGCGGGCCGGTGATCACCGCGAAGGTCAGCGTGTTCGAGACGGCGATCAGGAAGACGTCGTCGTCGAGAAAGAGCAGCCGGTAGTTCGAGACACCGACCCAGCGTGGCGGCTGCAGCATATTGTAATACGTACCGCTCAGGTAGATCGCCGCCACCACCGGCGCGATCACGAAGACGGCGAACAGAGAGAGATACGGGGCCAGGAAGAGATAGGACACGATGTTCTGGCGCGCAGCGCGGCTGAGCCGGAGACGTGCACGAGCAGCGGGTAGCGCTCGTGCCTCCGTAACGGTGCCGTTCACCAGACCCGTGCCTCCACCCGCGCGGATGAGGACATTCTTCCCACGATCTACGTCTTCACTCCTTCTGCTGCGAATTCTTCCTGCTTTCGGCGAAGCTCACGGTTAATATCGCGCACCGCCAGGTCTACGGCGTCGCGTACGTTCGCTCCCTGCAGGACGACCCGATTCCAGGCATTGACGATGTGGCGGTCGGTGAAATAGCCACCAGGTACCACCGGCTGCTGCTTGAACCATTTCCATTGTTCCAGGATCGCGTCGATGTCGTGCTTCGGCCAGGGAAGGCGCTTCAACGCCTCCACATTCGCCGTGTTCCAGCGTGCCTCGACGCCGAGGAGCGCTTCCAGCTCGGTTCCGAAGCGCACCTGGGTGTCGGCGTCCATCCACCACTTCATGAACTCCCAGGACTCCTTCTTCAGCTTCGAGTTCTGGAACATCACGATAGCGGCGCCGGCTCCACCGGTCGAGCGGTCGATCGTTCCATCCGGCCGGCGGATGCCGGGAATGGGCTCCATCGCCCAGCGGCCGGTTAGCTCGGGTGCGGCAGTCGACAGCAGGACGTACGTCCAGTAGTTTGCGATGCCGATGGGCATCTCACCGGTACGCATGCGATTGAAGAAGTCGGCCGAGATCGGGACCTTATAGTTCGTGTACAGACCGGTCCACTCCTGGAAGGCCGCGAGCGCCTGGGGAGTGTCCAGGGCGGAGCGCTGACCGTCTGGCGTGTAGTAGTCGCCGCCGTGCTGGAACAGGAAGGGCGTGAAGCCAGGGGCGGCTGCCTGGGCCACGCCGCCGTTCCCCTGACCAACTGGCGGGAGGTAGAAATCCATCCCGTTCTGCTGTAAGACCCAGATCATGTCGTAGACGTCCTGCCAGGTCTGCGGTGGATTGAGCCCGAGCTGCTGGAGGATATCGGTGCGGTAGAACAGCATCGTGAAGTCTTGTGTTTCCGGAAGCGCATAGATACCGTTCCGATACTGATAGGGGCGCAGCGCCCCGGGCCGAAACCTTTCAGATACCAGCGGGTAGTCTGGAAACTGGCTGAGGTCGACGATGGCGCCCCGAATCGCGAATTCCACGGGCAGATTCGCGTCGACCCCGGTCGCCACGTCGGGAGCCTGACCAGAGCTGGCGGCCAGCAGGAGCACGTTCAGCCCTCCCGCGCCAAGCTGCCCCGGCGGAAAGACCTGGAGATTGACGCGGATGCTGGTACGGGGAGTAAAATCATCTTCGATCATCTCCTTCATGATCTCCCCCCACTCGCGGCCACGGCCTACCCAGACGGTGAGAACCGGTCCGAGCCCATCGTCAGCCCGGTAGCTGGTACCCACGCCCGTGTAGTCGCGGTGGAACGACGCGACGAAGTTCTGAATCGCAGCCCAGGCAGCCTCGACAATCGTCGCACGGGCACGTGGTAGCGGCGCGGACGGTCCGGCGACCCAGATGTAGTCGAGCACCAGCGGCTGGTTCCGCAGACCGAGAAGCCAGTAGCCGAGACTCGTCTCGGTGCCGAGAAAGTCCCCCAGCCGCCGCGGCATGCTGTCGGGATCCCGCGCGAGCGAGCGTAGCTGGTCTGCCGCGATCGCTAGCGTGCTCGCCGCGTTTGGACGGTAGCCGGCGATCCTCTCCAGACGTCTGGTCTCGGCATCCAGTCGATCCGCCATGCGCTGCAAACGTGGCAGCAGATCCGGGATGCGCTCGGCCAGATCCCACTGCCGGTAGGGATCGGGATCGGGACCGGTGATCAGCGTGACCTCTCGAGCAAGGTTGGACATCTCCTGCGTGGTATCGTCGATTGCCCAGAGCGTATCCCGCAGCGGGCCGATCTCGGGTGTGAGGCGAAGAATGTGCTGTCCCTTCGTGAGGTACACGAGGTACGGCTCACCCGTCGGCGTCGACGGTCGGAAGAGCTGCCATTGCTGATCGAACGGGAAGGGAACCTCCAGAAACTCGCGGAACGGCACCTGGCCGTCGATTTCGATCTTGCGAAAAACTGGGAGGCTGTTGTCGAAGCCCTGCCAGGCACGGAACCCGAGCTGATACAGCCCATCGGCAGGTACGTCGATCGTCCATTCGATCCAGCGTCCACCGTTGCGCCAGCGCCAGCCGCCAAACTCGTTCAATCGGTTCCGACCGTTCGATGGTGGCTCGTCCAGCGGATCGAATCCGACCTCTGCCCGGATCGTCGGGTCGGATTTGCTGGTGGGCGCCTCGGCTTGGAACGCTATCGCGACCTCGCCCGACGCCGGGCGCAGTCCGCGCTGTCGATACTGAGCCTGGACCTCCGCGTAGGAGGGTATCACGGTCGGCGAGACGAGGTGGATGGCGCCGATCGCCATTGGCTCACGGATCGTGATCAGGCGGAGCCGCTGTGCTCCCCGCGGCAGGTAGAATTCGAAGGGTTGAGCGTACCATCCTTCGCCGTCGGAGATCCCAATGGTCTGCCAGCGTGGAGCCTCGACCTGCGCCGGGCGAAGATCGTTTCCGTCACGGTCCTGCTTCGGAGGGCCCGCGTCTCGCCAGACCCGGTAGAAAACCAGGCGCTTCGCTTCGAGAAATGGATACTGCCCGTTGATCTGAAGACCGCGCTGGATCGAGGCGCGTTTACCTGGAAGGGGATAGTAGTCGAGCAGGATCTGATAGAGACCAGAGATGGGAACGTCGACCGTCCACTCGATCCAGGGTACGTCTTCCGACCAGAGCAGCGTCGGCCCGGGATGTCCCTGAAATCCCTCCACGATCTGCACCGCCCCTTCCGGAGCCTTGGCAGAAAACGCCCCGCCGGGAATAGTGATGTCGATGCCGCTCGTGGGCTGGTAGCCTTGTCTGACGTACTGATCGCGCACCGCTGCGTAGCGCGGTTCACGATCGACGGTCACCTCTTGCGTGAGTCGACGGGCCCCCGGCGCGGGAAGCTGGGCTGCCGCCACGGGGCGAGCGATAGTCTGCACGAGGGGCGCCACGAGCAATCCGACAGCTATCAAAAGCGTGCTCAAGCGAACGCGGCTAGCCCTGCGCCAGCCAGCCGGTGCCGCACAGCGATGGCACGACTGTCGTGTCTCACCCGCCAAAACCGTTCCCCTCGCAGATGAAGTAGCCGGCCGTCAGAACGGTCGGCGCGTGCCTACTTGCGCACGATAGCATGCCCAATATAGTGCGTCAATCCTCTCGATCTCCACGTGGCCACCTGCAGCCAACATCCCTAGCCAGGCATGCTTGGCTGGTGTACACTACTGCTCAAGCAGGTCGTGACGGCAGGTAAGGTCTGGCCGAGATCTCTGCCGACCTGCTTGCGTGATGAACGATGGTGGCCTCATCTCGTCGTCGCCGCGGAATGGGCAGAGCGGCACCACGGTAATTCTTCGATCGTTCCACAACGCGGCGTCGTGGTCGGAGAGGCTATCCACGCGCGTGAACTGGAGTAACGTCAACGGTCGCCAGAGCGCTTCGGAGATCCACCGCTCGGCACGACAGACGTCACGTTCAGAGAAAACCAGAGTGGCAGGATTGGCCGGAGAGGAGGAGAGCAGTGGCGGGACTGCGTCTCGAGCACGTGACCAAGCGGTTCAACGATCGATCGCGGGGTGAGGTCGTTGCCGTCCGTGACGCCACCTTCGACGTCAAAGACGGCGAGTTCGTCGTGTTCCTCGGGCCATCGGGCTGCGGGAAGACGACGTCTCTCCGCATGATCGCCGGCCTGGAAACGCAGTCTTCGGGCGATATCTACATCGGTGACCGACTGGTCAACCGGGTGCCGCCGCGCGCCCGCGACATCATTACATGTTGATCGGCCACGGCGCTGTCACCCTGATCGGTCGAGCCATCGGTCCCTGGTGGGACGAGTGACTTTACTCCGCCAGGCGAATCAGGTACAGTGCTGGGTATCGAGTGCCGAGTGCTGAGGCGAAGCCACGCATGGGCCCTCATCACTCATAACTCATCACTCATCACTTCGCGATGGAGGACGTCGTCATGGCCGACATCGTCACGCGCACCCCGGGAGTTTACGAGCGCCTCGGGCTTCGGCGGATCATCAACGCATCGGCCACCCTCACGCGCCTCGGCGGTTCGATCATGCCGCCAGAGGTTCGCCAGGCAATGATGCAGGCGGCCGAATCGTTCGTCGACATCGTGGAGATGCAGCGCGCGGTGAGTGCCCGGATCGCCGAGCTGACTCACAACGAGGCTGCCTACGTGAGCAGTGGCGCCGCGGCTGGCCTCGCGCTGGTGACCGCCGCGCTCATCACCGGCACCGACGAGGCGAAGGCGGAGCGCCTTCCGCTTCCCGACGGCCCCAAGTACGACGTCCTGATCCACAAGTCGCAGCGCTTCGTCTATGACCATGCGATCCGCATGGTGGGGGTGAATCTGGTTGAGTTCGGGATGGGGAGTGGTGCCCAGCCCTGGGAGCTCGAGGCTGCCTACACCGACCGAACCATCGCGGTCGTCTTTCTCGCGGGAATGATCAATGAGCAGCGCGCCCTCCCGATCGAGCACGTGATCGAGAGCGCTCATCGCCACGGCGTGCCGGTGATCGTCGACGCCGCGGCGCAGCTTCCACCGCCGGAAAATCTCTGGCGATTCACGCGCGACCTCGGTGCAGACATCGCGATCTTCTCGGGCGGCAAGGGCCTCTGCGGTCCCCAGCCGACCGGTCTCGTCCTGGGGCGAAAGTCGATCATCGAAGGCATCTACGTCAACGCCAATCCGGTCCAGAACATCGGCCGGCCGATGAAGGTCGGCAAGGAAGAGCTGGCCGGGATTCTCGCGGCGGTCGAGTGGTACCTTCGCCAGGATCACCAGGCGATCATGAAGCGCTACGAAGACGTCGTCCAGATGTTCGTCCAGCGCTTCGACGGCAAGAAGCCCGGCGTCACCGCGCGCCGCGACTTCCCGAGCGAGGCTGGCCAGCCGCATCCGCGTGCGCTGATCACCCTCGATCCGGCCGTGCTCGGGTTCGGCGTGGATCACGTCGTCAAGGCACTACGCGATGGCGAACCTTCGATCGCCGTCGCGGCGGGTCGTGCTGGCATCTACATCAATCCACAGACCCTCCAGGAGGGCGAGGAGAAGATCGTCGCCCGCCGCCTGGCAGAGGTTCTCGGTATCGGGTAACAGGAGGCGAACCGTGACATCGGGTGTTCGTGGCGCGGCGCCACGAATTCAGCTCGCGGAGCGGCTCAACGGCATCGCTCCATCCATGACGCTCGCGATCACCGCCAAGGCGCGCCAGCTTCGCGCCCAGGGCGTTGACGTCTGCGGTTTCGGCTCGGGGGAGCCGGACTTCGACACGCCCGAGCACATCAAGAAGGCGGCAATCGCCGCGCTCGAACGTGGCGAGACAAAGTACGCCTCGGTCGCCGGCATCGACGCGCTGCGCGCGGCCATCGCCAAAAAGCTCGAATCCGAGAACGGCCTCTCCTACAAGCCGAGCCAGATCCAGGTCTCTGGAGGCGCCAAGCAGGCACTCTACAACGTCATCATGGCGCTGATCAATCCGGGCGACGAGGTCATCATCCCTGCCCCGTACTGGCTCTCCTACCCGGAGATGGTTCGACTGGCCAGCGGGATCCCGGTGATCGTCGAAACCTCCGAGGCCAATCGGTTCAAGATCACCCCGGCCCAGCTCGAACGGGCCATCACTCCGCGAACCCGCCTGCTGATCCTCGCCTCGCCCTCGAATCCGACCGGCGTGATGTACACGCCCGAGGAGCTCGCCGCGCTGGCCCGGGTCGTCGTCGAGCGGGATCTCCTGGTAATCTCCGACGAGATCTACGAAAAGCTCACCTACGGCGAGATCCCACATCGCAGCATCGGCAGCCTTGACGAGGAGATCTTCGCTCGAACGATCACGGTGAATGGCTTCAGCAAGGCCTACGCGATGACCGGCTGGCGCCTCGGCTACGCCGCGGGCCCGCAGGAGATCATCGACGCCGCGAACGTGGTCCAGAGCCATAGCCTGTCGAACGTGACCACCTTCGCCCAGTACGGGGCCATCGCGGCGCTCGAAGGCGACCAGAGCGCGGTCGAGATGATGCGCCAGGCATTCGCCAGGCGCCGGGACGTGATCTACGATGGGGTGACGTCGATTCCCGGCATCACCTGCGTTCGGCCCGACGGTGCCTTCTACGTCTTCCCATCCATCGAGGCGACCGGCCTGGACTCGATGACCTTCAGCCAGAGGTTCCTCGAGGAGGAGCACGTCGCGGTCGTACCCGGGCTCTCGTTCGGCTCGGACAAGCACATCCGGTTCTCCTACGCGACCGACATGACGACGATCGAGAAGGGGATCGAGCGGCTGCGGAGGTTCGTCGCTCGACTGTAGAAATTATCCGGCAGGAGGAGCGCCGTGACCGAGATCAAGCCTCGTCAGTCCTACCTCGGCGCCAGTGTCATCTTCCGCGACCTGGGTCGCGAGTACCCGCTGATCGAGCGCGCCGAAGGCATCTACCTCTATGATACGAACGGCAAGCGGTACATCGACGGCTCCGGCGGGTCGGCGGTGGTGACCAGTATCGGACACGGCGTGCAGGAGGTAATCGACGCGGCCGTCGAGCAGATGCGCAAGGTCAGCTACGTGCCGATGCACATGTTCGCCCACCGCCCGCTTCTCGACTTTGCCGATCTGATCGCCAGCCTGACTCCGAAGGGTCTCGACCGGGTCTGGTTCGTCTCCGGCGGCTCCGAGGCGACCGAAAACGCGGTCAAGCTCGCGCGTCAGTATCACCTCGAGCGTGGACAACCCTCCAAGTTCAAGATCATCAGTCGGTGGCAGAGCTATCACGGGGCGACGCTCGGCGCGCTCGCCTACGGCGGTCACACGTTTCGACGGCGTAAGTACGTGCCCATGCTCCACGACCAGCCGAAGATTCCGCCCGCGTACCGCTATCGCTGCGCCTTCTGCAAAGATGCACCGGCGTGCAATCTCGAATGCGCCAACGCCCTCGAGCGAACGATCCGGCTGGAAGGCGAAGAGAACGTCGCCGCGTTCATCGCCGAGCCGGTCGTCGGCGCGGCCCTTGGCGCCGTTCCCGCGCCGGATGGGTACTTCCAGCGGATCCGCGAGATCTGCGACCGCTACGACGTCCTGCTCATCGCCGACGAGGTGATGACCGGCTTCGGCCGCACCGGCGTGATGTTCGCGATGAATCACTGGAACGTCGTGCCAGACATCGTGACCGTCGCCAAGGGGATCAGCGGCGGATACACCCCGCTCGGGGCGGTGATCGTTCGGAGCGCGATCGTCGAGCAGTTCGAACGCAATCGTTCGAACTTCGTCGGCGGGCACACCTACGTCGGCAACCCGCTCTCCTGCGCGGTGGGTCTGGCGGTCGTGCGCTACCTCGTCGAGCACGATCTGGCGACGAAGGCGCGGGAGAACGGCAAGTATATGCTCGCGCGTTTCGAGGAGCTTCGCTCGCACCCGATCGTCGGCGATGTTCGCGGTCAGGGGCTGATGGTCGGCCTGGAGTTCGTCCGGGACCGCGCGACGAAGGAGCCATTCCCGCCAGAGCAGCGCATCGCGGCGCGCATCGGGCTGGAAGCGCTGGATCGCGGCCTGGTGACCTACCCCGGCACCGGCTCGGTCGACGGCGTCCTGGGCGACCACATGCTCTTCGGCCCCCCGCTGATCATCACCCGCGCGCAGATTGACGACCTGGTAGCCATCCTCGATCAGGCGATTACAGCGGTCGAACGGCAAGTGTAAGGCAGGATCAGGGATCAGGGGACGCGGCCACCTGCCTGACCGACCGTCGCAGCCGCCCTGCTTTGTCCGCTTCGCCGCCTTCGTCCGCTGCCTCACCGACTGGCGCACGGATCGCGCGCGCTCCCGTCACCGTCTGAAGACGCCCGTCCGCCAGCGCGTCTTCCAGCTGGCCGGAGGCGACGAGGACCTCGACGACGCTGACACCTTGCGTTCCGATCCCCTCTCCAAGCGCGCCTTGGGTCAGACGCCGATCTCCAGCCACGATCCCACCAGGCAGCCCACCCGCTCGTACCTGGAGAACTCTATCGATCGGCGCATCTGCGAGCGGCTGTGGTGGGCGTTGGTCGCTTTCCGCGTGCGCGAGCGCCAGCACGTGTATCATCTCCCGACGGTCTTCCACGGTGACGCAGGGGACCTGGTCTCTGCCAACCCGCGGCCCGGCACCGTGCACGCCAGCCGCCTCCTGGCTCTAGACCCGCTCCACGATCAAGCTGCGCGCTGACAGTGGCGTCGTGATCCTGCGCGTAGGGCGGTCCTGCGAACGGGAGGGGATCACCGACACCACCGGCGTCGCCCCCGACGCCCGACTTAAGCCGCGCGCCCGGGCTCTGCTCATCTACGCAATTGCCCGGTAAAAAGCCATTGGTGGTCGCCAGGTCCGGCTCTGCAGGAAAGCAACGTCTACGGCAAAGAGCTAGGACAAGGAGCGGTGGGCGGCCGACACGGCCAGGGCACGGGCCAAAAAGTCACGCCACTCGCTTCGTGGGCACGACCGCGCACCGCCACCTGTGCGCAGTCTCTGTTTTCTACGTCGACCACAGCAGGCCCGAGCAGTGGACTGACCACCGAACAAAGCTCCGAGGTCTTCAGCGTGCGCCGTCGGGAGACTCCTTCGGGACAGTCACCGCCGCGCGCTGGCCGAGGTAGGCTTCTCGGACCGCCGGATTGGCGAGGAGTTCACGGGCATTGCCCTCGAGGATCAGGACACCGGTCTGGAGAACATAGCCGCGCGCGGCGATCGAGAGGGCGAGGGTGGCGTTCTGCTCGACCATGAAGACGCTGACTCCCTGGCGATTGATCTGGGCGATCAGGTCCAGAACCCGCTCGACGACGATCGGAGCCAGTCCCATCGTCGGCTCGTCCATGCAGATCAGGCGCGGGCGACTCATGAGCGCCCGCGCCATCGCGAGCATCTGCTGTTCTCCGCCGCTCAACGTACCTGCCAGCTGGCGACGGCGCTCGGCAAGGCGGGGGAAGAGCTCATACACTCGCTGGAGATCCTGGCGGATCCCCTGCTGGTCGCTCCGCAGGTAGGATCCCATGCGGAGATTCTCCTCGATCGTCATCGCTGGAAAGACGTGGCGCGCCTCCGGCACCGACGCCAGGCCACGGCGAATGCGCGCGGCCGTCGGCTGGTCGGTGACATCCTCGCCATCGATCCGCACCCGGCCGCGCCGTGGCCGCAGCAGGCCGAGAATGACCTTCATCGTCGTTGATTTGCCGGAGGCGTTGCCACCGAGCAAGCAGACGATCTCACCCGGCTCGACCCGGAGGGAGACATTAGCGAGCGCCTGGACCGCTCCGTAGAAGGCATCGACATTCTCCAACGCCAGGAGCGGGGGCGTGACTATCGATTGGTCCATGGGAGCTATTCGATTCCCGTCGCGGCGCGGCGGCGGCCGAGATAGGCCTCGATCACCCGCTCGTCGTCCTGAATCACGGACGGCGGTCCCTCGGCAATCGACTGACCGTAATCGAGAACAATCACCCGATCAGAGAGGGTCATGACCAGATCCAGCTTGTGCTCGATCAACAGCATGGTGAAGCCCTCCGCGCGCAGAGCCGCGAGCTGGTCGAGCACCTCTGCCGTCTCTGTCGGATTCATACCGGCCGTTGGTTCATCCAGCAGGAGCAGGAGCGGGTGCATCGCCAGCGCTCGGGCGATCTCGGTGCGGCGGCGATTCGCGTACGACAGCGAGTAGGCCAGGTGATCCTGACGCGGCAGAAGGCGATCGCCAAAGCGGGCGAGCTGCTGCCGCATCTCCTTCTCGAGCCGCGCCTCCTCCGTCCGCACAGCCCGCGGCCGCGCCAGCGCGGTAACCGTCTCGGCAAGGAGAGAGATCCACCACACGATCGGCCGATGCCGGAGGCCCGGCATCGGCCGCGTCGCCCGAAGATGCCGATGCATGCCGACCAGCACATTCTCTCGAACAGTCATATTGCCGAAAACTCGTCCGTTCTGAAAGGTACGGGCAATCCCCAGCTCCGCGATGCGGTCCGGCGAGAGGCCGTCAATGCGCCGATCAGCGAAGAGAATCTCACCCGCGTCCGGACGGAGCAGACCGCTAATGAGGTTGAAAACGGTAGTCTTGCCGGAGCCGTTCGGACCGATAATGCTCACCGTCTCACGCGGCAGGACGTCGAAGGAAAGGCCGTCGACAGCGCGGATTCCGCCAAAGGACTTGACCAGGGCACGCACCCGAAGTAAGGGGGTCTGGCTCGCGTTCATTGGCTTCCCAACAAGCCCTGCGGGCGAAAGCGAACGAGGAGGAGGAGGAGCAGGCCGTAGCCGAGCATTCTTACGTCGTGGAGGGGACGGAAGAGCTCCGGGCCGCCAACCAGAATGGCCGCGCCCACCAGGGCGCCGAACACATTGGCCATTCCGCCCAGAACCACGATCGTCAGTGCAAGGATTGAGATGGTCACATCGAAGATGTCCGGACTGATGAAGGTATACAGATGGGCAAGCAGACTGCCCCCGAGCCCGGTCATGAATGCGCCCAAGGCGAACGCGAGCGACTTGTAGCTCGCAAGATGAATCCCAAAAGACTGGGCGGCGATCTCATCCTCACGAATGGCGCGCCAGGCGCGGCCCAGGTGTGAATGCTGAAGCCCGGCAGTAAGCGCGGCACATACCAGGAGCACCGCCAGCGCCAGCAGGTAGAAATCACGCGGCGCAACGATCGAGTACCCGAAGAGTACCGGCGGCGGGATATTGGTCACACCCATTGGCCCGTGGGTCAGCCACTCAGCATTGAGAAGAACTGAGGTGACCATCGCCCCGATACCCAGGGTGACGATGGCCACGTAGTGACCCCGCAGGCTGAGCGCGGGTGCCACGATCACCGCGCCGATGATCGCGGCGAGCAGGCCAGCCGCGGGCAGTGCCAGCCAGAACGCCCACGCGTGCTCCTTGGTCAGGAGCGCAGAGGCGTACGCCCCGATAGCGAAGAGGCCGGCCTGGCCGAGCGAGATCTGCCCGGCCGTGCCGGCCAGCAGGGTCAGCGAGAGGGCCAGGATCGCGAAGACCGCGACCAGCGCCGCGATCTGCAGGACGTAATCGCTGGCCACGAGCGGCAGGACGAGGAGGATCACGATGAGCAAGGCGATCTGCCAGCGCGCGAACCGGATTGCCGAACTGCCCCCGAAGAAGGTGCCGGTGAGCGGTTCGCGAAACGCCACCCCTGTCGAGCCCAGCAGGCCGTTTGGGCGCAGCCAGAGCACCCCGACCAGCACGGCAAAGGCGATCAGCTGGCGCGTGCTCCCACCGAGATAGGTGACACCCAGGCTTTCCCCTACGCCGAGCAGGAGACCGCCAATCACTGCCCCCGGCAGACTGCCGAGCCCGCCCAGCGTCGCCGCGGCGAATCCCTCCAGGCCCGCGCTGAAACCGATCGTGGGATTTACGTTCCCATAGTACATGCCGACGAGCACGCCCCCGATACCGGCCAGCGCAGAGGCGATCGCGAAGGACAGCCCCTGGATCATCCCGACATTTACTCCCATCTGCTGGGCCGCGTCGCGGTCCTGTGCAGCCGCGCGGATGGCCAGCCCAAGGCGCGTGTATCGCAGAAACGCCCATAACGCGCCCACGCTGACAACGCTTACCGCGAGAATGCTCAGATCGAGGACTCCAAAGCGCAGGTCACCAACTCGGAAGTTGTTGGTCGGCAAGAGAGTGGGGAAATGACGCGTCTCGGGGGAGAAGATCAGCTGGGACGAATAATCCAGGATGAGGGAGATCGCCACGGTCGAGAGAAGCGGCGCGATCGGGGGAGCGGTGGCGAGAGGACGAACGGCCAGACGCTCGATAGCGAAACCGAGCGCCGCAGTGAAGATAATCACCGCGGCAAGCGCGGCCCAGAAAGGCCAGCCGAGCGCAGTCAGGATCCACCAGCCGAGCATGGCCCCGACGGCGAACACTGAGCCGTGGGCAAAGTTCACCAGGTCGGCGACCCCAAAGATGAGCGAGAGGCCGATCGCGATCAGCGCGTAGGTGTTGCCGTTGATCAGGCCGCTGACGAGGGCGTCAAACACTGGGTCGCTCCCACCCCGGCATCCGCCTAACGTGGCGGACGCTGGGGCTGCCGATGATCCCGCGTCCCGGGCCGAGCGGCCCGGCAGCAAGAGCATCGTCAGCTAGTCTCACCTTGCCGTCAGCGTGCGTATGGTGCAAGCCTGCCATTCATCACCTAAATGTCAGCTGACTAGCCACTGCCCATCGCAAAGGGAACAAACTGGCCATTCTTGACCTGGATCGGGACGGCCTTAGCATTTTCAACGCGTCGGTCCGGACCGAACTTGAACGGTCCATAGATGACGCTGGGGATGTCCGTTCCAGTCGCCATCGTCTTCTGGATTGCCATCCGATCAAAGCCCCCCTTGTCGGTGGCCCAGGTAATAATCTTCACGGCATCATAGGCGAGGGCGGCGAACTGGTCCGGCGTCTCATTGTACTTCTGGCGATAGCGCTTGACGAAGTCCTGAACCTCCGGCCGTGGGTTGTCAGGGAAGAAGACCGTCGTCATCACCACGCCATTCACCGCGTCTCCACCTAGCTTGAGGAACTGCGGCGAGTAGCAGGCGCCGTTGGCGATCACCTTGGCGTCGATGCCCAGAGCTCGCGCCTGCTGCATGATCAAGGCACCGTCAGTGTAGTAGGAGATCAGTGCGAGCACCTCTGGCCCGGCACCCCGCACCTTGCTGAGAATCGGTTTGAAGTCCTTCTCCGTCTCGAGATAGCTCTCGACCGCGACGACCTCTCCGCCGAGCGACTTGAGCGTATCAACGTAGATCTGCTGGGTCACCTTCCCCCAATCAGTGTTCCGATAGAGCACCGCCTGCTTCTTTCCTAGCGACCGGAAGCCAGTCTGCGCTAGAAACGCGGCATCCTGCTGCTGGGTGAGAACAATGCTGAACATGAACTCGCCGCCCTTGGTGAAGTCCGGGTGGGAGTTGGTGAAGCCGAACTGGACCATCTTTGCCCGCTCGTAGATCGGCGAGGCCGCCATTGAGGCCGGACTAGCAAAATCCCCCAGCTCGGCTAGGATGCGGGGATCATCGACAAACTTCTGAGCCACCGGTACCGCCTGCTTCGGGTCCGACTGGGTATCCTCGTAGTCCAGCTCGACCTTCCGTCCCTTCACGCCACCGCTGCCATTAATCTCCTCAAGGGCCATCGTCATGGCCTGCTTCCAGATGCGGCCGTATTCAGCATTATTGCCACTGAAGGGACCGGAGACACCGTACCAAACCGACTCGCCTGCTGCCGCCCCCGTTGGGCTCGCCGCGGCGGTAGGCGTCGCCGCCGGAGCCACCGTGGGAGACGTCCCGCCCCCACCGGTCGGCGCCGGGGACGAACCAGTCGTGGGCGCAGGTGACGGCGCAGTCCCTCCGCAGGCAGCCAGCACCGCCGCGCCGATCCCGAGGGCAACGCCGGCCAGGAATCGCCGCCGAGTCGTCTTCACTTGTTCAAACCTCCACGAGTTTATCTCACGCCGCGTGTTGATGCAGAAACAGCCCACACCACCGGCCGCGCTTTGCCAATTCGTGCCGACCGTCTGGCCGATCTTACAATCAGTCGATCAACAATATAAACAATTCCTGCCGCTGCGGCAACGATTTGCCCAAGCCTCAGCTCACCCAATCGGCTCGAGCGCGGCCTCGCGAGCTGCACGCAGGCTCGCTTCGGAAACGATGGTTGGGACACCGCAGCCCGGTGCCAGAAGGAGGCCGCGTCCGTTTGTCTGGGCAATTGCATCGCGCACCTCGGCGGCAATCTCCTCCGGCATCCCGAGCACGAGCGTCCGCTCGTGATCGATTCCCCCGGCCAGGCACCTGGTCGTTCGAGCACGTGCTGCAGCCAGCGTGGGACCGCTGGCCCGGTCGTACCAGTTCAGCACGTGGGACGGGTAGATCGCCAGCTCATCGAACATCAGGTCGTCGCCATGGAGATGGAGCATGGTCAGGCGGGAGCGGCCGTGCACATCATCGAGAACCGCGCGATCGTACAGCTGCCCGATGGATCGGTACTCAGTCTCGGTCATGACCCGCCGGCTCGCCTGTTGAATCGCATAGAACAGGCCATCAGCGCCCTGATCGAGGCAGGCCTGGGCAAAGTGAAGCAGGGTGCGGGTGATCGCACGCAGTCCCGCGTGGACGGCATCCGGATACTCGCGCAGGTGGCGCACGAAGACGGCCTCACCCGCCAGCTGGGAGGCGATCATCGACGGGGCGAAGAGAGTGGCCAGAATCGGAGCCTCGCCTTTCAGCTCGTCAGCCACCAGCCGCAGAACCCGCAGTTGCTCGCCGAACGTTCCCACGTCCGGCGAGAGAACCGGCAGTCGCTCCCAGTCACCCGGCTCCCGCACCGCATAGCGCTCGGTGAGCAGGTAGCCGCGGGTCGGGTGGTAGCCGCGAAAGGTCACCCCCCAGTCCTCGGTACACCAGGAACTGCGGAACATGACCTTGACGTAGTCCATGTCATATCGGCGGTGCAGGTCGATCGTGGCGCGGGCAAGCCGCTCCGGATCGCGGTCGACCTCGGGAAGATGCATCCAGAATGCGAACGGTACCCGATCCACCGGCCGACCGGCTATAGCCGCTTCGACCCGCTCCCACTTCGCGCTGGTCGCCATCGGATCCTCCTCAAAAGAAAAGCCTTCTCGCGGTACCGGCCGGCCGCATCACGACCTACATGTCAGGCTGCCGGGGTGCCCTCTGACATCATAGCGCGCGGGCACGGTGCCAGCCATCGGGAGTTCTGACCGCTCCTGCGGGCCAATCGCGGACACGCCCTTTGCTCAGGATCACATGGAGACAGCCGGGATACAGCACGAGATGACTTGGATCTCGCCGGAACGGTAACCCACTTTTCGCGGCAAACGGGGCTCTTCCGTAGCCGGTATCCCTCCGTCGGAGCACCCCATTACCAAAGCTGGAGTCTTTCGCCGCGACGATCCGTGCGCTGTCCTCCCCGAAACACCCGATCGGGGCCCAGCGGGTATCCTGGCCTCTGCGTGAGAATCACACCGCCGGCTACGCAAGCGGTCAGACAGTTCTCCTCGCCTAGCTGAGCACTCTCAAGGACGCGCTACCTGCTGCCAAGGCAACGGTCCGTTTCCAGACGGCACCCAGGCAGCAGGCACCCATCGTGCCCTTTGCCGCCGAACATCGCCACCCGACCTGTTACCTCCGCGGCGTTCCATCGAAGTCATTAGCCGGACGAGAATGGGCCATACCGAGCCCTGCGATCGGCGGCGGGTGATCACCCGTCGATGGGCGCCAATTGTCGCCGGACGGCGTGTGCCACCGGCCGCCGGGTGATGAGCGCCACTTTGCTGCAAGATTCGTCAGCCGCGCTGGGTCAGCTCAGTGTACCACGGCGTGGACCCCACGATACAGGTAACCCTGTTCTGCAAAATGCCCGTATCCAGCCCGGTCCACGCGTGCTCGACGCCTCCCGACGCCGTGCAGGTCAGCCGTGCGAGATCCACCATGAACGCGCGGACCGAGTCCAGACGAGCCGTGAGTCCGGGCGGTGGCACGTGGTTCAAGCCAGGCCACGCCGTTACGACGGAGACCCTTGACGGCGACAGATCACTGCACCATCCTTAGTGAACGGGAGCCTGCAAGGTCTCGGCATCTCGATCCGATGGTCGCGATGATGTCCCGACGCAGCGCGAGCACTGTCTGCGCCACGGCTGCCTACCTGGTTTCATCGCGATGCCGTCAGCGCGGATCACCACGGGCTTCCCGACCGGCCCGTAGAGTGATGCTAGAGGGTCCAAGCCAGTGAGTGACCGGCGCATGGCGGAAAGGCCAGTGCGCGTGCGCTGGATCACCCCGTCCGGCGGCCCATTGAGCGAGTGCCGGTCTCTATCGACCTTGGTAGCACCTGAGCGGGATCAGACTCGCGAGGAGATGAGGCAGTGGTTCCAGAGCCCTCACCGATGCACCCATCGGCGACGTCGCTGCTGATGTTCGCCGTTGCCATCTGCTTCATGGTGATCTATCCGGTCGCCGTCGCCCTGGTCGTTCATCGACGCCTGGCCGTCGGCTGGCGCTACTTCGGCTACGGCGCTCTCGTGTTCTTCCTCTCCCAGATGGTGACACGGATCCCGCTGGTCCTGGTGACGACCCCACTCGTCGCCCCTCTGATCTCGCGGTCCAAGCCCCTCGCCGTCGCCTGGGGTCTGCTCCTGGCCCTCACCGCGGGCCTCTTCGAATGCGGGGGACGTTACCTCGGCTACCGCTGGTTGATGCGGCGCGAGGAGAAGACGTGGGACAAGGCGATCATGTATGGCCTTGGCCACGGCGGGCTGGAGTCGATGCTCGTGGCGGCGCCGATGGCGATCCTGCAGCTGATCAGCCTGCTCTCGCTGTCGAGCGCCTCCCTCGACGCGATGGCCCCGAGCCAGCGCGCGGTGGTCGTGCAGCAGCTAGCCCTGTTCGCCAGCGGTCCCTTCTGGATTCCCCTGCTAGGCGCCTGGGAGCGGCTCTGGACGCTGGGAGTTCAGGTGGGGCTGTCCGTCCTCGTGCTCCAGGTGTTTCGGCGCGGCCGTCTCGTCTGGCTGGGCCTGGCCATTGGCCTGCACACGACCGTCGACTTCGTCGCGCCGACGCTCATCCCGCTCCTCGGCCTGCCGACGGTCCCGACCATGCTGCTTTCGGAGGCGACGGTGACCGCCTTCGGCCTGCTCTGCCTCGGGATCGTCTTCGCCTTACGTCCGCGAAGGGGTCGGGACCAGGCCGTGGAGGTCCCGGTGAGCACCGCCTAGCTCCCTGTTACCCCGGAATCTCAGGGTAGCTTCGCTCGAGTGCGCACCCCTCAGGTGATCGATGGGCGACGAGTGTGCCAGTCGGTCGCGGCCTCGTACGCCGTCGCGGCGCGCAGCACCGTCGCCTCGTCGTAGGCGCGGCCCATGAGCTGAAGGCCCACGGGCAGCCCACTTCGGGTGAAGCCGGCGGGGATGCTGATCGCCGGCAGGCCGGTCAGATTCGCCAGGATCGTATTGCGCGAGAGTGGTGTCGTGTCCGTCGGCACGCCGAGCGCGGTCGTTCCGTCGGCCTCCGCGATCGGATACGCCGGCACGATCACTGTTGGCATCGCCAGCAGATCGACCTTCTGGAATATCTCGCGGTAGCGATCGGCGAGGAGCCGCCGGGCTCGCAGCGCGATGACGTAGTCCGACGCCGGAATGAGCTGCCGGGCGAGCAGATTCGCCTGGACATCGCGGCCGTAGTCGTGCAGCCGCGCCCGCATCCACTGCTGATGATAGACCGGGGTCTCGCCGTCCAGGCCGGACAGCGCCGCGCGGAGGGCTTCGTGGTCGCGAATCGAGACCTCCTCGGCGCTCGCGCCAAGCCGCGTCAGCTCGTCGATTGCCGCGCGCACGAGAGAATCGACCTCGTCGTCGACACCGTTCCAGAAATGCTCGCGCGGGATGCCGATCCGGAGACTGGAGACCCCGGTCGAAAGCGCGAAATCCGCCGGCAGCGGCGGAACGTTCTCGGTCGTAGGATCTCGCGGATCCGAGCCCGCGATGACGCGCAGCAGCAGCGCGGCGTCAGCCACCGACCGAGTGATCGGTCCGATGTGATCGACAGTCGGCTTGACCGCACCAACACATCCGAGAACCGGCACGCGACCGTGGGTCTGCTTGAGACCGACGACGCCACAGAGGGCCGAAGGGATCCGTACCGACCCTCCGGCGTCGGTTCCGAGCGCTGCCAAGCACATCCCCGCGGCGACGGCGGCGGCCGATCCTCCGCTGGAGCCGCCGGTGATGCACTCGGGATGCCACGGATTGCGCGTCGGGCCGTAGTGCGGGTTGACCGAGGTCGCGCCCATGCCGAACTCGTGCAGGTTGGTCTTGCCGACGATCACCGCTCCAGCCGCTTTCAATCGCGCGACCGCCGGAGCATCCTCGATCGGCACGTAATCGGCAAGAATCTTCGATCCCGCCGTCGTTCGCACGCCGGCCGTCTCGATGTTATCCTTCACCGCGATGGGGATCCCGTGCAGCGGTCCGCGGTAATCGCCGCGACGAATCTCTGCCTCTGCCGCTCTGGCCTGATCCAGGGCGGCGTCGCGCAGGACGGTGATGTAGCAGTTGAGCTCACCGTCGAGTCGCTCGATCTGATCGAAGACGGACCGAATCAGCTCGACCGGCGAAACCGAGCCGCGGGCGAGGGACGGCGCAATCTCGTCGATCGTCGAGAACGCCAGGCTCATCGTCTCCTCCTCACGGCCGATACAGGTGGGCCGGAAAGACGTCGCGGACGTCGATTCCCGCCTCGGCGAAGCGTCGCATCGACTCGCGATGGTCGCGTACGATCTGCAGCACGCGCGGCATGAGGTCCGGCGGGACTGGTACCAGGTCGTGCAGGCGGATAAAGGCTTCCAGGTCTGCAGCGGTGATCTCTTCTCCTCGCGTCATTCTGCCCTCCAGTTGCGTGGCCTCGGTCACTACAACGTGACAGTAAAAACGAGCGGCCAGTGCGTCGGCTCGATGGAATCCGACTCGAAGTACGCGCAGGTACCGTGGCGACCATGCAGCCGCGTACTCTGGGTCCCGCCAGGACACTCCCTTAACGATGCCCGCATCATAGCACATCGCGGGTTCCACGGCCCATGGCCGAAGTACGGATCCGTGGCGGCGAACGGGCAGTTGTGCTGTCGGCAGCCAATGCCGTATAATGCGCGCCACTGCAGTCTGGCCAGGACTACCGACGCTGATCGATCCGGCCTGCTGTCTGGCGAGCATGCCGACCCTCCGGGGTGCCAGGCAGGCGGAGCACACGGCGTCTGGAGCCCTTTCCGACCGGTTCAGCGACTCAATCGAGAGAGGGAAAGAATCATGCCTTCCTGGTACCGTCGAAACGCCCTGTCGCGATTCGCCCGGATCGGAATGGGAATCCTCGTCATTCTCCTGGGGGTCATTCCGGCGTCGGGGACCGTCTCGGCGTCACCGCCGCCGCCCGTGACGCTACCCGGCCACGTTCTGAAGAACCTCGCGCGGATGTCTCGACTCTCCGCCGTCGCACCCGACCAGCCGATCAGCTTGACTATCGCCCTGCGTCCCACGTCGTCCTCCCTGGCCCAGGATGCCGTGGCGCGGGCTGCGCTGGTTCGTCAGGGCAAGGCCTCCTGGCTGTCGCCGCGGGACGTCGGCCGCCTCTATGGCCAGCCTCAGTCCGCCATCGACGCCCTGGCCGCCTACTTTGCCGGTTTTCGCCTGACGGCATCGCCTCCCGCGCCCGATCATCTCAGCTTCAAGGTGAGCGGAACGGCCGCGCAGGTCGAGCAGGCGCTGGGTGTCACCCTCGACAACTACCAGGATAGCAAGGGCCACCGCTTCTACGCGACGAGCAGGGATCCGCGGCTCCCCGCGAACCTCGCCGCGACGGTCCAGGCGATTTTCGGCCTGGACAATTATCCGGCGCTAAAGCGACTTTCGGCCATGGCCGCCGGATCACCGGGCTCCTATACGCCGAGCGATATGCAGACGGCGTACAATGTGACGCCTCTTTACAATCAGGGCATCACCGGCGCTGGACAGACAATCGCGATCATCGCGATTGATACATTCCAGCTTTCCGACGTCCGCACTTTCGAGTCGCTGTACGGGCTGCCCCAGGCATCGGTCTCCACCGTGAGCGTCGACGGCGGCACGACGAAGTCTGGTCTGGAGACAACGATGGATCTGGAGTGGAGCAACGCGATCGCCAAGAACGTCTCTCTGCGCGTGTACGAGTTCGATGGTAGTTTCCAAGGCTTTTACGATACGATCAGCACGGCGACTTCCGAGAACGTAGCGAGCGTGATCAGCATTAGCCTGGGGATCTGCGAGGGCACCTTCTCCGCGTCATCCTACCTCGTTGCATCAGAAAATGCCCTGGCCGTCGCGGCTGCCCAAGGGCAGACGGTGCTCGTTGCGAGCGGCGACAGCGGTGCCTACGAGTGCACCGACGCGTATGGAAATCCGATCCTGAGCGTCTCCTACCCCGCCTCCAGCGCCTACGTTACCGCGGTAGGCGGGACAGCGCTGTTGATCAATGCCGACGGCTCGTACCGCAGCGAGTCGGCGTGGGGCTCAACGACCGAGTGTTCCAGCCCCTGCGGAAGTGGCGGGGGCTACAGCGGGATTATTACCAGGCCATCCTGGCAGAACAACGTCAACGCGAACTCGTATCGGGCGCTCCCCGATGTCTCGCTGAACGCCGATCCGGCCACGGGTAACAACGTATATTTCCAAGGAACCTTGCAGCCGGGCTGGGGTGGCACCAGCATCGCCGCGCCGCAGTGGGCCGGCATCGCCGCGATAGCGAACCAGGCGGCAGGCCGTCGACTCGGGCTTCTCAATCCCATCCTGTACAGCCCCTCCGTAGCTGGCCCATCCGCTTGCGCGGCCTACCATGACGTCACGTCCGGGAACAATCTCTATTACAACGCCACTCCCGGATATGACCTCACGACGGGCTGGGGCTCCCCGAACGCGTACAACCTGGTGCACGATCTTGTTTCATCGGTAGCCTCCCTGTCGTCGGGTCCAGCAACTTCGACGGTGACGGGCACGTTCCAGGTCTTCCTTCCCATCGTCATGAACAACGCGTGCGCTTCCTGAAACGTCTGACCGCAGGAGTCGAGTGCGGGCTGGCGCCCAAAACCGCGCGGCGAAGACGGACCGGTCCTGGTTCACCGCCCATCCTCGGCTGCGGTATCGTCACATTTCTAGCAACGCGTTGATCGCGCGCTGAAGGTCGCCTCCGCATTGGGCCAGGACGGCCTGCAGGACGTCGCGCGCCAGATTCGGGAACATTTCGGCGAGTCGACCAACTGGGACCGGTTGCGGTGCTGCGGACTGAGTCGCCCGGGGCGGTGGCCCGCCCCGAGGCTGCGGGGCGGGCCCGACCTGGGCTGGCGACTGGTTCTGTGCCGAGGATCCTCCCCCCAGAATCTCCTCGGTCTTCGCACGGCTGCTACCGGTCCGGTCGTAGATCTCCTTAATTTGTTCGGGGCGAACGTGCGGAAACCTCATGCCAAGCTCGAACAGAACGGCCCACTGTCCTACCGGCGCAAAGAAAACCTGTTTGCCTTTCGGACCCTCGAGATGCTCCGGGAAGTAATTCACGTTGAAGATGTCTGTTCCAAATTTCGATTCGGCGACCGTGCCGAACTGCTTGCTCCGCTCGTCGCTGCCCTGCAGTAACTGAGCGAATTTCGGGTCAGGCGCGGGTCCGGTCCGGTTCGGATCGGAGAGAACCCAGATCTTGTTCTCGGAAAGGAGCCACAGAAAGTTCCGCTCGGTCATTGCTGGATCGCCCACGCCGAATCGGCCTCTTCCGGGTCGAACGATCCCAGCCTTCGCAAACACCTCCTCTTTGAACCCACCCGGCTCGAGTTCTTCCCGTGGATACTCCTTCGCGTGGAAGATAATGGCCAGGTCCTTACTGGCGGCATTCGGCACGACGTGTCCGTGGAAGAGGTCAAGCTCGTTCGTCTGCGTTCCGCGATGGCTCGCTTTGATAACTTCGAACAACTCAGCCATGAACTCGTGAACTCCGGGGAGGTTGACGTTCATGGCGTAGCCGCCTTCACCACTGGCCCACTTGCGCAGCCCTTGTGCAGGGGTGTTCGTGCCTCCCTGTTGCTTCACGTCACGGTTGAACCGAAAGTCTTCGTCCTTTCGTAGCTCCAGGTGCGGACGCCACTTCTCCAGGACGACCTCGTGGATGTTCTCGGGTTCCCCTTCGTATTTCCGCAGGTCCTCTCCGAGGGCGACCAGCGCATCCGGAATCTTCGGTCCGTCCGCCAGGAGCTTTGCATAGGGAGGCGGTTCTCCGGCCTTCAGCGCCCCGATCAGATCATCAGCCACTGCATGCCGCTGAACGATCGCGCCGTTGGTGCGAGCCACGGCACTCGGCTTGTTCGCAAGGCGAGGCACCTGGCGCGAAGCGGGCCGATCCTCCGTGCGCTCCCGAAGGAGTCGTTGGACGACCTGGTTGCCCCCGAGCCGCTGAAGCGCCATGATTTCGGCTGGGGCCATTCTGGCTGGGAAGTTGCCTCCCGGATTCGGAAAGGCATCGGAGGAAGCGGGTCGGCGGGGCCTGTCGTGAGGTAGCGCGTCGGCGGTCGGATGGCGCGCCTCTTCCGGGATGACGCCATGCGGGTAAACGTCCAGTGCTGGCTTTCTCCCCCTGCTCGAAGGTTGCTTCCTCACACGCGTCAATCGGTACCGTGGCAACTCAGCCCTCCTCTCCAAGGTCCGCAGGCGGGCGGCTCATCCAACATCCTCCGCCTTCCCGCTAATCGACGACCGGTAGGCCGCGTCGAGCAGCTCGACCGCGCGCGGCGACATCGCCGGACGAATGGAGTCTGTGCGGACTCGCCACGATGACGCCGTCGAGCGGCTGATCCAACACCTCTCGGTAGTCCTCGGTCGCGACGCGAAATCCGAAACGGTCGCGCACCAACTCGAGCTCCCGTTGGCCGAGCCGACACACCGCGACCATCTCGACGTCGTCGCGCGCCGCGAGCAGGGGCATGTGGTTCGAGGTCGCCCACCAGCCTGCGCCGATAAATCCAAGGCGCACTTTGTCGCTCATCGCTTCTGCTCCCGACGCTTCACGTGGCCCTTCGGCGATTGTAGCACGCCGTCCGCGCCACCGGCCACCTGCGCACGAGACGCTCGCCAACTCCTTCCGATCACCAGACGACGGCCCAGCACGAAATAGCGTTCGGTCGATGCCCCTGGCCCTGTCCGACCTGAAGGCGGCGCTGGCCAAGTACCGGATCAACGTGCAGCTCTAAAGCTGCTATAGACGACTGACGTGAGTGGACCTCGGAGGGGCCCTGGCCTCGGCGGGGCCCACCCGCGCGGCTCGTGTCCGCCCGGCGCAGATTTGACAGGCTAGAATCAATGGCGGCTCTGTCCGGTCATAGGCAAACGCCAACGGACTTCACAACCCCGGTCAACAGACCCATGTTACAATATGACTACATACGTAGTCACAATCGGGGGGCGTCGTGGAAACGGTGGGAGTCCGTCAACTGAAAGAGCACGCGAGTGAGATCCTCCGTCGGGTGCGCGAAGAGGGAGATATCTTCGAAGTGACCTACCACGGACGGGTCGTCGCGCGCCTGGTTCCAGTGGCCGAGCCGGAGCAGTCTACCTCCGCTGCCGCGTTTTTGAGCAGGTGGGAGCGCCTCACCGCCGAAATCAGCACCCGGTGGCCCGAAGGCGTCTCCGCGGCCGAGGCAGTCCGGGAAGCGCGTCGGGAACTGTGATGGTCGTGGACGCGAGTGTCTGGGTCAGCGGACTCGTCGTCCAGGATATGAACCACCAGGCGAGCCGTCGCTGGCTGAATCAGAGCCTCGCCACTGCTGACCCGCTGATCATACCCACGTTGGCGCTAGCAGAAGTTGCCGGTGCAATCGCCCGCCGCACCGGCGTTCCCCATCTGGGCCAGCAGGCAGCAGAGGAGATCTTGCACGCGCCTGGCTTGCGCCTCGTCGCGCTCGATGCCGCCCTGGGAACAGAAGCCGCCCGGCTCGCCGCGACCTATCAACTGCGTGGCGCCGACGCGGTTTACGTCGCCGTGGCGCATCTCCTGAACGTCCCACTGGTGACCCTGGACAACGAGATGCTAGGGCGAGCCGGTGGGCTGATCCAGATTGTGCAGCCGTGACGACACGGCGCCGATGCGGAGAACCGTCGTCACCCCGGAGCCCCGTTAGACCCCGATCGCGCAGACGGTGGTTAAGAGTCGGAATGCCGGCGTGACATTGCGTGACCATATCCACGTAGGTCACCGGGTCCCCCAACCGCACGTTGTCATTCTCAGGAGGGAACCGACGAAGAATCTTCGAGTGGTCCCAGAGATTCTTCGCTCCCGCTGGTCGCTCAGAATGACAGTTAGTCGGTAGGTGCGCTTGAACTACTACAGCGGGAAGCAGAGAGGTTGGGCTGGTCAGTATTGCCGGAAAACTGATGGAACAAGATCTCCTACCCTGACCCCGCTCTACGGAATGAGAACCACCTTGCCGAGATTGTGTCGCTCCTGGACGTAGCGGTGAGCGGCCGCGGCCTCGGCGAGCGGAAAGGCCCGATCGACGCGCGGATGCAGCCGTCCTTCGTCATACCAGTGCAACAGTGTGTCGAACCACCGGCGAAAGAGGTCCGGGTGATCCCAGAGGCGCCCCAGGTTGATGCCGTGCACGCCGCGATTGGCGTGCATCAGGCCGATCGGATTGAAGTGGAGCCAGGGCACCTCCGCCAGCGCGCCGGCCGTCGACACGACCGAGCGCACCCGCGATGGGCTGACGTTCGGCGCCATGGCCGAGAAGCCATAGACCACGAGCTTGCCCAGCGGCGCCAGCAGCGCCAGGCTCGCGCGCCAGGAGCGACCGCCGATCGGGTCGAGGACCAGATCGACGCCCGCGCCTTTCGTCAGGCGACGCACCTCCGCGACGAGGTCGGTCTGCCGGGGATCGATTGCCTGGTCCAGGCCGCGATCCCGCAGGAACGCGTGCTTTGACGCCGAGGCGGTCCCAAACGCCTCGACGCCGTGAAGCTGGCAGAGGTCCAGCGCGGCCAGACCGACTCCCCCGGCGACGCCGTGGATCAGGACCCGGTCGCCGGTCCGAATGCGCCCGACCTCGATCAGCAGCGCGTAGGCGGTGGCATAGGCCACGGGAAAGGCAGCGCCGATCTGCGCATCCATTCCCGGCGGACGGCGCATCACCTGAGCGGCGGGCACGCAGACGACGTCGCTGTAGCCGCCGAATCGGGTCAGCGCGATGACCTCGTCTCCGACGGCAAAACGATCGTCAGGCCGATCGCCTCCCGGTGCATCAGGCCCGATGGCGTCGACGACGCCCGCCACCTCGTACCCGACGACCGTGGGAAGCGGCGGCGCGTCCTGGTACAGCCCGAGCCGTGCGAGCACGTCGGAGAAATTGACGCCGCTCGCCGCGACGCGAATCCGCACCTCGCCAGGCGCCGGGGACGGGTCGGGCGCCTCCCGCAGTCTGAGCACCTCCGGCCCACCGACGCGTGGAATCCAGACCTGACGCATTCGGTCACACCTCCCGTCCCCGGCTAACGTCACGCCCATGGTACCGCACTGGACGGACGTGGTCTCGCCAGATTCGATCGTAAGACCGCGCCCGGCAAGCTCGACCGCGGGGGATCAGATACAGATCGATCGAAGGGGGCTCCCTCCAGCCACCCTCCTTGAGCAAATGGCTGGACACACGCCACCGGGTACACTATCCTCATGCGAAACAGACTGACTGGCAGTACATCGTCTCGCTGGCCAGGCTGGTTTCCGACCCAATCGCCGAGGGGTCACTGACAGTCGTGCCCACGCTGACCGGCTGACCGCGCTACCGTTCCAGGCGCGGCTGACGATCCTCGGGAAGGAGGCGACCATGGCTTTACCGTCCGAATATGACAACAAATTCTGGCTGGCCCTTCTCCACGAGATCGACGAGGCGGGCGGACGGTCCAAACCGTCTGCCATCTATCCTCGGATGCGCGCCTACTTCCCGGAGATTACCGACGACGACCTGCTTCTTGGGACGTCGGATGGCGGGAACAAGTGGACCAATATGATCCAGTGGGTGCGGCAGCACCTCGTCTATCGCGGGTGCATCGACAACACGCAGCGAGGCATCTGGACCCTTACCGACTTGGGCCGCCAGTGGCTTCTTGCCAACTGGCGCGGTCCCGACGCCGACTACTCACAGGTGAAGAAGCCAGGACTCGTTAGGAAGGATTCTGCCGAAAAGCCGGATGCAGATGGTCACGAACCAGATCGCACCGCCATGCCCCGGGCCAGAGGAAGGCAGCCGCCCACGACGGATAGCCCAGTACCCGCGTCCGTAACAGTCGGCCAGGTCACGGCGACGTCTCCATCCTCAGGGGCGCAGCTACACCGCATCGTGGACCCGGTGGAAGCTCTGTGCCAGCGCCTCGAGGTGACGCAACGCCAGTCCCAGACCCCCAGGCTGTTCGAGGCGGCCATCACCGACGCGTTCGACTTTCTCGGATTCGAAGCGCAGCACATTGGCGGCGCCGGGGAGACAGACGTCCTCGCACGAGCCTCGCTCGGCCAGTCCAGCTATAGCGTCGTGATCGACGCGAAGTCGACCCACACCGGAAAGGTTCCCGACGCCCAGATTACGTGGCCGGTGATCGACAGGCATCGCCAGGGACACCGGGCGACATTCGCGGCGGTCATCGGCGAGGACTTCAGCGGCGGCCAGTTGCAGGATTTCGCCGATCAGTACAAGGTAACGCTGATTACGACGTCGGCGCTGCTCGAACTCGTGCGGTTGCATTCGTCCGCGCCGTTCAATCTCCACGAGCTCAAAGAGCTGTTCACGATTTTCGGGAGGGCAGACGCGGCTCTCCAGGCACTGCTCGAGCGCCACAAACGAAACCAGCGGCACTGGCTGCTCATCTCCGACATCATCGATACGATCGAGAGGTTTCAGAAGAGGACGCCGTCTTCTCCAGCGCCCAAGATCGACAATCTGTACTTCTACCTGACGTTGAACGGCAGCCACTCGCCGGCTGATGCCCCGACACTGCAGGACGTCACCGATGCAGTTGCATTCCTGGCAAGCCGCGCGGTCAACGTTCTCGTGGAGGTGCCAGGATCGAGCGGGGCGTATCAGCTTGCCATGAAAGGATCAGTGGCACGCAAGCGTCTCACCGCTCTCGCGCGCTTCTTCGATCGGTCGGGGGATACTGCGATCACGGCACTCGACCGCGGCGAGTTCGGGGAAAAGGTGTGACGACCTGAGCCACCCGACCGCTGCACATCCCCGCGTTCGCGCCTGGCAAGTGCTTTCGTGCCGCGTCCTCCCGATCGTCGGCCAGCCAGAGTATCTGCGAGCAGCATCTCACGAATCCTAGGCCGCCTGAAACGTTTTCGCTCGACGGTCGTTATGTCAGACGACAAGCGATCCACGACGCGTGGCGCGGTAGGTCATTGGGTGCTCACGCGTCTTCGAGATCGGCTGGCGATGGCAACCGACA